>JBFISJ010000109.1:0-9130 GCA_041608595.1 Nitrospiraceae bacterium | reverse complement strand
TGACGTGGATCACTGATCCCCAAGTCTGGATGGCGCTGGTGACCCTGACCGCGCTCGAGATCGTCCTCGGGATCGACAACATCATCTTCATCTCTGTCCTGGCAGGCAAGTTGCCCGTCCACCAGCGGGAACGGGCCCGGGTCATCGGCCTGGCCGTGGCCATGGTGGCCCGACTCCTGCTCCTGTTCTCGTTGACCTGGATGCTCCGTCTCACGGCACCCCTGTTCACCGTCTTCGCTCACGAGATCTCCGGCCGTGACCTGATCCTGATCGTCGGCGGCCTTTTCCTGCTGGTCAAGAGCACGCTGGAGATTCATGACAAGTTGGAGGGCTCGGAGGGGGAGATGGAGGTGGCGGCGCAGGTGTCCTTTGCGAGCGTCATCGTCCAGATCGGCCTGCTGGATATCGTCTTCTCCCTGGACTCGGTGATCACGGCTATCGGCATGGCCAATCAGGTCTGGGTCATGGCGACCGCCGTCGTCATCGCTGTGCTGGTGATGATGATCTCCTCGGCTCCCATCAGCCGCTTCATCGATCGTCACCCCACCATCAAGATGCTGGCGCTCAGCTTTCTCCTGCTGATCGGCGTCATGCTGGTCGCCGAGGGCCTCGACCTGCACATTCCCAAAGGGTACATTTACTTCGCCATGGCGTTTTCGCTTTTGGTGGAAATGCTCAACTCGAAGATCCGACAGCAGGCCGCTCCACCTGTGAGGCTCCGCCAGCCCTATGTCGAGCCCAACGGTCCGCCGGCAGGGAGCGGGACCGGTTGAGGGCGTCGCAAGAAAAGGGGTTCTCTTTTACATGGTCTTGCATTAGGATCAATGCGCCCGGCGCGCATGTGACGGGCCCGCTGAGTCGAGATTTATGGGACTGCATTTCGTCGAGCTCCGCACAGTCATCCTCACCCTGGCGATACTGGGGCTGCCGGCCTGTGCAGCGGGGCCAGTCCTCGCCGCTGATGCCGATGCCAAACCGGTCGTCGGCTGGATCGAGGATGTTTTCGTCCACCCGGGTGACGTTCTCATTCGCGCGAAACTGGACACCGGCGCGGATGTCTCCTCGCTTCACGCGGTCGAGATCGAGGAATTTGACAAGAAGGGAGAGCGCTGGGTCCGGTTCATCCTGTTGGATGACGGGGGCAAGAAGGTCCCCATGGAGCGAAAGGTGGTTCGAGACATCACCATCACCCGTCACCGGGGGCGAGAAGAACAACGCGTGGTCGTGCTCTTGGGCGTCTGCCTCGGCAAGCTCTACAAGATGGTCGAGGTGAACCTGGTGGACCGGACGGGGCTGAAATATCCCATGCTCGTCGGTCGAAGCTTCATGGCGGACGCGGTCTTGATCGATCCCTCACGTGAGCTGACCGCTCGCCCCCACTGCGAGGACGCTCCCGAGCGATGACCAAACGCCACCTCTACGCCGTGGCCGGACTGCTAACGGTCGCGGGACTCGGTCTGTTCGGATACAAAACCTTCATCCTCGGATTTCCTCTCCAGCCCGGGGCCTCCGCGGGACTCTGGAACGTCGAGGTGCGGATCACCTTCACCGCCCAGCGAAAGCCCGCGAAGATCTCCCTCTTCATTCCACGGAACACGCGCCGCTACGCCGTCATCGACGAGAATTTTATCTCCCGCGGCTTCGGCCTGATCACGAGCACGACCGAGGACGGCAATCGTCGCGTCGTCTGGTCGGTTCGCCTCGCGGAAGGCCGCCAGAACCTGTACTACCGGGCGAAGGTGCACAAGGTTCAGATCACCGAGCCCCCGGCGCCGCCAAGCCCGCAGGAAGTGGCGGTGCCGCAGATGGATTCTCCCTATCATGAGTCGGCCCTGGCCCTTGTCAAGGAGATCCGGTCGAAATCGGCGGACGCCGAGACCTTCGTGGGCGAGCTCTTCAAACGCATTTACGACCCGAAGCCGGACGAGACGATCACGCTCCTGTTCGGCATCGACGCAGAGCCGGAGGAGAAGATACAGACCGCGGTGAAAATCCTCCAACTGGCGGGCATCCCAACCCGGACGGTTCATGGCATCCGCTTGCGGCAGACGGCGGGCGAAGCATCGCGCGTCCACTGGGCGCAGATCCACGACGGCAGCTTGTGGCGATCCGTCGATCCGGTGACCGGAGAGCTCCACATCCCCGATGACTATTTCGCCTGGTGGCGCGGTGCCCAACCTTTGGTGCAGGCCGAGGGCGTGCGCAAGCTGCGATATACACTCTCGGCCTCGCCCGACGAGGAGGAGGCCATTCGCGCAGCCTTCGTCGGCGCGAGGCTGGAAATGCCGCGCATGCTCGAGTTCTCGCTGTTCAGCCTCCCGCTCCAGACGCAGGCGGTTTACCGCATCCTACTGATGGTCCCGCTCGGTGCCTTTCTGCTCGTGTTGCTGCGAAACGTCGTGGGCGTCAAGACCTTCGGGACCTTCATGCCCATCCTCATCGCCCTGGCATTTCGCGAGACCCAGCTGCTGTGGGGCGTCGTGTTGTTTTCGGTGGTCGTGGCGCTTGGACTCGTCGTTCGGTTCTACCTCGAGCACCTCAAGCTTCTGCTCGTGCCCCGACTCGCCTCGGTGCTCATCGTCGTCATCATCTTGATGGCGATCATGAGCGTGGTCAGTCATCGTCTGGGCCTGGAGCGCGGGCTCTCTGTCGCCCTCTTTCCCATGGTCATTCTCACCATGACGATCGAGCGCATGTGTATCGTCTGGGAGGAGCGCGGGGCAGCCGAAGCCTTGCAACAGGGGCTCGGCAGCTTGTCGGTGGCGGCGTTGACCTATCTCGTGATCACCCAAAACCTGGTCGAGCACCTCTTCTTCGTGTTTCCTGAGCTGCTGCTAATTCTCCTGGCCGGCACGCTCCTGCTCGGACGGTATTCTGGATTCAGGCTGCTCGAGCTCCGTCGCTTTCGAGCCCTGGCCCAGGATCAATCGCCATGATCGCGCTCGCCCGCAAGCTTCGCGAACGGGGCGTCCTCGGCCTGAACCAGCGGAATGCCGACTTCACGCTCCGATACAACCCCAGGCATCTGTACCCGCTGGTCGACGACAAGTTGCTGACGAAGCAGCTCGCGCAGCAGGCGGGGATCGCCGTGCCGGAGCTGTACGGCGTGATCGAGATCGAATACCAGCGTCGCCGGCTGACGACGTGGCTCGAGCCGCACCAGGAATTTGTGATCAAACCCGCCCAGGGCAGCGGCGGAGACGGGATCCTCATCATCAGCGGGCGCAAGCGCGGGAACTACCGGAAGGTGAACGGCCAGATGCTCAACGAGGAGGAGCTCCAGCATCACGTGTCCAATATCCTAAGCGGTATGTACAGCCTGGGCGGCCACCCGGACAAGGCCTTGATCGAATACCGCGTCAACTTTGCGCCGGTCTTCGAGGCCGTCGCCTATCAGGGCGTGCCGGACATCCGGATCATCGTGTTCCTCGGCGTCCCGGTGATGGCCATGGTCCGCCTCCCGACCCGGATGTCCGACGGCAAGGCCAATCTCCACCAAGGCGCCATTGGTGCGGGGATCGATCTCGCCACCGGGACCACCCTGACGGCGGTATGGCAAAACGAGATCGTGACGGAGCATCCGGACACGGAGAACCCCGTCACCGGGGTGCGCATCCCGGATTGGGACGTCCTGCTGAGGCTCGCCGCGCGCTGCTACGAGCTGACGGGCCTCGGCTACCAAGGGGTCGACATCGTGCTGGACAGGGACAAGGGCCCGCTCATGCTGGAGCTCAACGCGCGACCCGGCCTCAATATTCAAATCGCCAACCGCGCCGGCTTGGGCCCGCGCCTTCATCTCGTCGAGCAGCAGCGTCGCACCCTCTCCTCACTCGACGACCGCATCGCCTTCGCGAAACAGCACTTTGCTGCAGACCAATCCCACAGTGTTTCCAATTAATTTATGATAGCCGGGAAGGGGACCGGCAGCGACCTGGCATTCGGCGCCTTCGACCGTCAGCCCTTGACGCTGCCGGCGACAACCCCCACAATGATGGCCTTGCGCTCGACGCGAGCAACCCCATGAGCCAGCAATACGATTTCGACATTCTCTGCATCGGGAGCGGACCGGCCGGGCAGCGTGCGGCAGTCCAGGCCGCGAAGCTCGGCAAGCGCGCAGCCGTCATCGAAAAGCGACGGATCGTCGGCGGCGCGTGCCTCGACACGGGCACGATCCCCAGCAAGACCTTCCGAGAGGCCGTGCTGTCGGTCGTTAGCCATATCCCGCGCTTTCAGCAAGGCGTCGAGGCTCCGGCCGAGAACCCTGTGACGATCGGCCAGCTTCTGTCGAGGGTGACCCGTGTGGTGCAACGCGAGACGGAGGTGGTCGAGGACCAGCTCCGGCGGAACGGCGTGACCCTGATTCCCGGCGATGCATCGTTCAAGGACGATCACACCATCCAGCTTGCGACCGGCCGCGGTTCGCGATCGATCACGGCGGACAAGATCCTGGTGGCGGTGGGAACGCTGCCGGCCCCACCGCCAGGGGTGCCGGCAGACGGGGAGACCGTGATCGTGAGCGACGGCATCATGGATTTGACACGGTTGCCTCGAAGCATGGCCGTCGTCGGGGCGGGTGTCATCGGCATGGAGTACGCTTCCATGTTTTCGGCGCTCGACGTCAACGTCACGGTCGTCGACAAGCGCGAGCGGCCGATGGAGTTCCTCGATCACGAGATCCTGGACGAGCTGATCCACCAGATGCGAAAGCGCCACGTCACCTTTCGTTTAGGGGAAGCCGTCGAGCGTCTGGAGATCGCTGAAGGGCCGCCGCGTCGCGCCGTGATTCACCTGGTCTCGGGGAAGCGTTTGGTCTCCGACCTGGTGCTCTTCTCCGTCGGAAGACTGGGCGCGACCGAGTCGCTCAACCTCGGCGCCGCCGGTCTCGTCGTCGACAATCGAGGACGCCTGAAGGTCGACAAGCAGTTTCGAACAAGCGTGCCGCACATCTTCGCCGCCGGCGACGTCATCGGTTACCCCAGCCTTGCCGCCACCTCGTCCGAGCAGGGGCGCCTGGCGGCCTGCCACGCCTTCGGGGTCGAGATCGAGCCGATGGCCGAGCACTTCCCGATCGGCATCTATGCTCTCCCAGAGATCTCGATGGTCGGGCCGACCGAGGAGGAGCTGACCGCCCAGCGCATCCCGTATGAGACCGGGGTCGCCCGGTATCGCGAGATCGCGCGCGGCCAGATCCTGGGCGACGACAGCGGCTTGCTCAAGATGCTCTTTCACCGGGTCGACCGCCGGCTCCTGGCCGTCCACATTATCGGGACCAACGCCACAGAGCTCGTGCATATCGGCCAGGCGATCATCGGCACCGACAGGGGGCTGGACTATTTTTTGAAGACTGTCTTCAACTATCCGACACTCGCCGAGTGCTACAAAGTCGCCGCGCTCGACGCCTACAACAAGCTCAGCCTCTGAGCGTCGGGACTACAACCACTTCTTCCGTCTGAAGAACCACAACATGCACCCGGCCACCACGGCCATGATCCCGAGCACGGCGGGATAACCCCATGGCCAGCTCAGCTCCGGCATGTATTTGAAATTCATCCCGTACACACCAGCGAGAAACGTCAGTGGGATGAACAGGGTCGCGATAATGGCAAGGACCTTCATGGTCTCGTTGAGCCGGTTGCTCAAACTGCTCAGATAAATGTCCAACATGCCGGCCAGCATGTCGCGCAGGGTCTCGGTCGCCTCGATCACCTGGATGGTGTGGTCATAGACGTCGCGGAGGTAGACGAGCGTGGATTGTTTCACCAGCGAAGACTCACCACGTTCGAGATGAGCCACCAGCTCCCGGACGGGCCAGACCGACCTTCGCAAGACGATCATGGCGCGCTTCAGACGATGCAGGGTCGGGAGTGTATCCGGCCCGGGATCCGCGACCAGCCGATCCTCCAACTGCTCGATGTCCTCGCCCACCCGCTCGAGGATCGGAAAGTAATGATCGACGACGGCATCGATCAGGGTGTAGGCGAGATAGTCGCTCCCCGAGGACCGCAGCCGTCCTTTCCCGTTACGGAGACGCTCCCGCACATGCACGAAGGCGTCCTGTGGGCCCTCTTGAAACGAAAGGACAAAATTCTTGCCGAGCACGAGGCTCACCTGCTCGGCGACCAGCTCTTCGTAATTGTCGCCCTCCGGGTACAGGGCCTTCAGCACGATAAAAAGGTAGTCGCCGTAGTCTTCAACTTTCGGGCGCTGGTGGGTATTGACGATATCCTCGACCACGAGCGGGTGGAGTC
Organism: Nitrospiraceae bacterium; assembly: GCA_041608595.1. Taxonomy (GTDB): domain Bacteria; phylum Nitrospirota; class Nitrospiria; order Nitrospirales; family Nitrospiraceae; genus JBFGRM01. Next base: position 2,882 of record JBFISJ010000109.1, on the reverse strand, counting down.
CATACCCGGTTGCGAGCCGTTGCAGCTCGTCGACTTGATGAAGCCCCTGAATCGACACCCACGTCGTCCTCTCGAGTCCGACCGGGAATGCACACTGGTCGATTGTGACCTGCGGGTGTTCATCAAAGCTCTGCGCTCCGTATGAATACCGGGTGATGACCATGGCTTCGGCCCGGCGTTCCCCAATGTGAACGGCGGTGCCTGGGGGCAACCCGGCCTTTCGCGAGCGTTTCAGTTCGGGCTCAGTCATGCTTGTCCATTGCGGTGGAGCACGGAGACTTGACTTTAGCCGCGCAACACGAAAATATCCAGCCCCGAGAAGCGGCCCACAGGTTGACGCGACCTCACAAAACACGTAGGTTGATTTCGAACCGCGCCCTGTCACTCGGCCACATTTCCTCTCACACAAACGCACCCCCACAAGCAGACGATGGAGCTTAGTTAGTCAGATGGAAACGCACGGAGGTCTGACCCTTGCCGTGGCCCTGGCGGCCGGTGTCTTCGCCCAGGCCATGGCCAGACAGCTCGGGTTTCCCAGCATCGTGCTGCTCCTGGCGCTCGGAACCGCGCTCGGACCGGAGGGCCTGGGATGGGTGACACCACGCTCCCTGGGCACCGGTCTGTTCGAGATCGTCAACTTCGGGGTGGCGATCATCCTCTTCGAGGGCGGGCTCAACCTCGAGCTGGGTCGCCTGCGCAGCCAGGAGGCGCCCATCCGGCGCCTCGTCACGATCGGCGCCATGGTCACCCTGGTCGGCGCGACCCTGGCGGCGCGGATGCTCCTCGGCTGGTCGTGGGACGTGGCCATTCTGTTCGGCAGCCTGGTCACGGTCACCGGCCCGACCGTGGTGGCCCCGCTGCTGCGCGACATGCGCCTCCAGCCGAAGCTGAAGCACCTGCTCGAAGCGGAAGGCGTGCTGATCGATCCCATCGGAGCCATCCTCGCACTCCTTGTGCTGGAAATCGTGCTCGTGCCCTCCGCGGAGCGGCTGGCGAGCGAGACGCTCACGCTGCTCGTGCGGATCGGGTTCGGGATCGGCATGGGCATCGTGGGCGGCTTCGCAATCGCATGGCTGCTCAATTTCCGGCGCTTCATCCCCCAGGGCTTCGAGAACATCGTCACGCTCGCGCTCGTGATCCTGCTCTACCAGGCCTGCGACCTAGTCCTCACCCACACCGGCCTCTTCGCCGTCACCGTTGCCGGAGTCGTCGTCGGGAGCCGGCAGACCCATGTCGATCGAGACCTGCGCGAGTTCAAGGACCAGCTGACGATCATGCTCGTCGCGCTCCTGTTCATCCTGCTCGCCGCGGACGTGCGGCTCGAAAACGTGGCGACGCTGGGATGGTCGGGGGTGATCGTCATCGGGATGCTCGTCTTCGCCGTCCGTCCCCTGACCGTCTGGGTGTCCACGCGCGCGTCCGAGCTGACGCTCCAGGAGCGTGTGTTCATGGCCTGGGTCGCCCCACGGGGCATCATCGCCGCCGCCATCGCGTCCCTCACGGCCGCGACCATGGAGGATCGGGGGATCGCCGGCGGCGCCGAGCTGCAGGCGCTCGTGTTCATGACAATCGCGGGCACCGTGCTGCTCGCCGGGCTGACGGCCAGCCCCGTCGCCAACCTGCTCAGCCTCCGACTCCCCCGGCGGGACCGCGTGGCCATTCTGGGCGTCCGTCCCCTCAGCCTGCTGCTCGCAAGCGAGATCCGCGAGGCCGGGGGCACGGTCGTCTTCCTGGATTCCGACCCCAACCGCTGTCGGGAGGCCGAGGATGCCGGGTTTCCGGTGGTCTTTGGGGACGCGCTGCAAGAGCGGACACTCACTCGTGCGCATTTCGAGCTCGTCGGCACCGCCGTCGGCTTTACGTCCAACGATCATCTGAACATGCTCTTCGTCAGCCAGGCCAAAGAGCTGTTTCAGGTGCCCCAGGTCCACGTGGCGCTCGAACCCGAGGAGTGGCAGAAGCCGCCGGATCGACTCAAGCGACTCGACGGCGATGTGCTGTTCTGGAATGCGCCGGATCTGAGGCGCTGGGATCTCCGTGTCCGACACGACGACGTCGCCATCGAGACCCTCGAGTATCATCCGCCGGAGGCACAACCCGAAGCCGATGGCGAGGAGGGTACCAAGCAGAAAGCCCGACCCAAGAAAGCGGGCGATCCGTACCTGATCCTGACGGCCCAGCGCAAGGATCGGGTGTCGCCCATGACGATCGGCTTCGAGCCCCAGGCCGGCGACCTGGCCTCGGTGGCCATCTACGGGCCGGGCCGCGAGGAAGCCGTCCGTGCCCTGACCGAGATGGGCTGGCGCAAGCCGCTTCCCGAACCGGAGGCGACGCCCGCCGAGCCCCAAACGCCCGAATCCGCCCCCGAGCCGAAGCCCTCCCCCTCTTGATTTAGTTCTAACTAGTACTATATGATAGGGCGTGCAGGAATGGCAGGGGTGCCGGCCCGATCGTGTTCGGGGAGGGGAGGCGACGCGATGCAGACCAAACGTGATCAAACGACAGACACGCAGATCGTCATCGAGCGCGGCGATCAGCGGTTCCACACCACGACGGACTGGCTGGAGTCCTACCATAGCTTCAGCTTTGGTCCGCACCGCGATCCGGCCAATACGCACCACGGCCTGTTGCTCGTCAACAACGAGGATTGGGTGAGACCCGGGACGGGCTTCGGCAGCCATCCGCATCAGAATATGGAGATCGTCACCTGGGTGCTGAGCGGGAGCCTCGCGCATGAGGACTCGGAGGGCCACGCGGGGGCCATCTTGCCCGGTCTTGCGCAGCGGATGAGCGCGGGGACGGGTATCTGGCATAGCGAGAGAAACCCCAGCTCCAAAGAGCCGGTCCATCTCGTTCAAATGTGGGTCGTTCCCGATACGACC
>JBFISJ010000108.1:0-9202 GCA_041608595.1 Nitrospiraceae bacterium | reverse complement strand
CGAGCGTATTGGCCGTCGTGATGAAGAGGACCTTGGAGAGGTCGAACGGCAGATCCAGGTAGTGATCCCGGAACGTATGGTTCTGAGCCGGATCGAGGATCTCCAGCAAGGCCGCCGCGGGATCTCCGCGAAAATCTCGACCCATCTTGTCCACTTCGTCCAGCATCAACACGGGGTTGCTCACCCCAGCCCTTCTCAAGGCCTGAATGATGCCGCCGGGCAGGGCCCCGACGTACGTGCGCCGATGTCCCCTGAGCTCGGCCTCGTCATGCACCCCGCCCAGGCTGAACCGCTCGAACTTTCGTCCGAGCGCCCTGGCGATCGACTGCCCTAGGCTGGTTTTCCCCACGCCCGGGGGTCCCACCAGGCAGAGGATGGGCGCCTTCGCCCGTGGATTCAGTTTCAAGATGGCGAGCTGCTCGATGATCCGCTCCTTCACCTCCCGAATGCCATAGTGGTCCTCTTCGAGAACCTGCCGAACCTTGGACAGATCGAGCACCTCGTCCGTCACCTTGTTCCACGGCAGCTCGAGCACCAGCTCGAGGTAGCTGCGGATCACCTGATAGTCCCCGGAGGCCGGCGGCATCTTCGCCAGCCGCTTGAGTTCACGATCCGCCTCTTTTCGCACGTGCTCGGGAAGGCCGGCTTCCTCAATCTGCTTCTTGAGCTGTGCGATCTCGCCGGCATCGCTGTCGGCTTCGCCGAGCTCCTCTTGAATGGCTTTCAGTTGCTCCCGCAGCACGTACTCCCGCTGGGTCTTGCTGAGCTTGGCCTGCACGTCTCCCGTGATCTTGTTCCGCAACTGTAAGATCTGCACCTCGCGAGACAGCGCTGCGAAAAGCCGCTGCAGCAAATCGCCCCGCGTCTGCGCCTCCAGCAGCTCCTGCTCCCCTGCGACCGTCAGGCTCAGGAAGGACGCCACGCGGTAAGCCAGTGTCACGGGATCTTCCTCCGCAGCCACGGCGGCCACCGCCTCATTGATACCCGGAGACTGAATAAGTTCGGGCAAGCCCACCACCAGGTCCACGATCGCGCGCCGCAGCGCATCAACCTCCGGTCCCGATTCGCTGGGCTGAGGAACCTGTCTGGCCCGCACAATCAGAAACGGGTCCGTTTGCTCACTTCTGAGCAGCACGAGGCGTTCCACACCCTGGACAAGCGCGTGCAACATACCCTCAGGGCTCCGTCCGACCTGCTTGAGGAGCGCCTTCGTCCCAATGGGGTATAACTCATCAACCGCCGGATTCTCCGTGTCGGCATCGCGCTGCGCTACGACGAGAATCGTCTTGTCCTCGGTCTTCATGGCTGCTTCAACCGCCGCAACCGAGCGGTTTCGCCCAATCGTCAGCGGCATCATGACACCGGGAAAGAGCACGGATCGCTTAACTGGCAACACGGGCAAGGTCAGAAAGACTTCGTTATCCGCCATGATGGACTCCTCTCAGGAACTCGTATGATTTGGTGTTGGCGAAACCCAGACGCGCAGCGGTACACGCCCGTGCTTATTAAGTTAGGCACCAATTTCCTGGAGTCAACCGTATTGGCATCGTTCCTGCCTGACTCCGGCCTTTTGTCGACAGGCCGCATTTGCTAAGGTAGAGGCCCTGAACCCCATGGGGCAACGCGTGCCCTCAGATCCGCACGTGGAGATCATCACCGAGCACCCGATGGATATTGAATCGCGTGAGGCACTTCAAAGGGCATCGGATTTCCTGGCGAAGATCCTTGATACGGCCCTGCCGATCCCCGGCACGCGGATTCGCCTCGGGCTCGATCCGATCATCGGTCTGCTGCCCGGGGTCGGTGATGCCCTGGCGAGCGTGGTCGGGTCGGCGATCGTGGTGATGGCGTCGCAGCTTCAGGTGCCGAAGATCGTGATGGCGAGGATGAGCTTGAATGTGATGGTCAACGGGGTGGTGGGCACGATTCCCGTCGTTGGCGATGTCTTCTCAATCTGGTTTCGCAGTAATGCGCGCAACGCGGAGCTGTTGCGTCGACACAGTACGTCCCATCGCCGACCTTCGACGTCGAGCGACTGGGCGTTCGTGGCCGGCATGATCTTGGGGACCCTGGCCGTCATTCTCGGAGCCATCGCGGCCATTCTGTGGCTCATCGCGCGGCTCTGGGAGCTTGTGCAGTAGCCAGGGCGACATTACCGATCGATAAACATTCCGCCTTCCCGTTTGATGGTGCGTCGGTTGTCCGGGGTGAAATCCCGGGATGTGGCACCGACGACGTACGTATCCACGCCTTCGAGATCAAAGAATCCGCTTGCGCTCTTCTCGTCAGCCAGCCCCAGTCCCTTGGACACCTTGTAGTGCTCATTGCCCCCCTCTTCCACCGCCAGACTCCAGGAGGTGTGCGCCGCCCGTCCAAGGCCGTCGGATCGGGACAGATCGTACCTGTCATCGTCAGATCCAGCATCAACGAACAGAGCGATGCTGTAATCCCATGCGGTCCCGGCGTTGAACACGGGACCCGTTGAGTCATACACATCGCGCCCGGCGGCGTCGATGAACAATCCGATTCCATGGTGCGCGGCCGACCCGTGCCCATACCGGGCTCCGAGGTGGCGATCGTTGCCGGCGAGATCCAGCATCACACCGGCTCCAAAAAAATACCCGGTCCCCTGGGAGAAGTTCGAGCTGGTGTAGTGATCGTTTCCGTTGGCGTCGATCACGAATCCGACGCCTCCCGCCCGCTGCAAGGCCGTCGGGGCGTTGTCCTGGCTGAGGACGCGCACGCCCACACCCACACCCAGGCAAAATCCCTCATGCTGGTACTCAGGATCACCCGGCTTGGCCTCCGGCGCATCGGCGGCATTGTAGGCGCTTAGATAGGTGCCTCCGCAGGCATACCGGTCGTCGCCGCCGATCTCCACGACGGCCCCGACCCCAAGCGGACCGCCGAACCCGATGCCATACCCCTCGCTCGTGAATTCGTCCCGCCCAGCCCGGTCTAAGAGGAGACCCAGCCCGGCGATCGCAGCGCCTTGGGTCAGCTTGGCTCCGCGGTAGTGATCGTCGCCATCCAGGTCATACAGAACTCCGATGCCCGCGAAGCCCGTTCCACCCGAGCCCTCCGCCAGGTGGTACGTATCGTCTCCGCCCGCATCCACGACCACACCGACCGCAAGGCGGCCCGTCGCCAGGCCGAGAGGCGACCCTTCGTAGCGGTCATTTCCCCCGACGTCGATGACCATCCGGTTGCCCTCAACCAACGACCCGGCGGCCGCAATCGTCCCGCGGTAGACATCTGCCCCGCCCACGTCCAGGACCAGCGCGACGCCTTGGCTCAGTGCATAGCTGTTCTGCCCCGCACCTCCAATTACGATCCGTCCCACGCGCGTCTCGCGGACCGCCAGGATCTGCCCGGTGAATCCATCGATCGGGCTCGGCGAGCCCGAACGATGGCTCGCGGCTCGCGCGACCGCATGCAACCACGGCTCATCGCCCAGCCGGAGCAGCATCGCTGTCGCGTGGAGTAGCTTGTCGTAGTCGACCCGGGCGTCAAAAGCGAGGCTGAAGTTGTGATCCGCCTGCATGTGAGCCATCTGCTCGATGGAGACCTCGCTGTACTGGGGAGTAAAGGTACGCACCATCCTGGCCGCATGCTCAAACAGGAAGGCACGCTCCGACGCAGACAACTGCGCCAGGGCCGCTTCCCTCAGATCCTCGGCTTTCAGAAGCGCCGCCTCGACGAAATCGAGGTGTTCGTCGAGGTTCGTGCCTGTCGGGAAAGACCGTGACAACTCGCCCCGCATCGGCTGCCGACCACGGTTGGCCAGGGTCCCGAGCAGCGCGCCGAAGTTGATCGGTCGCCGACGAGCGCCAGCGACCCCCTCCACACCCGCCTCCTCCATAACAACGAATCCCTCCCAGGGATTCTTCAACGCGCGGATCGCCCATGGATGTGCGAAGGCGGCCGGCGCTGTCGCCGAGGATGCGATCGCGCGTCTGGCATCCGTTTCACGTTTTCCCAGATGCCGCTCCAGGGAGGGTCTGACGTCATGAAGAAGACGTGGCAGGGAAGCCCGCAACAACGCTCGACCCTCATGCGTAAGCGGCTCTGGCCGCTGACTATCCTGGGCAAGGAGGCTGCAGCCAGATCCGATCGCGACAACAATGGCGAACACGACGAGTCCGCGGGAACACCGGCCTGTATCACTCTCGCAAGTGCGGGCTATCCGTTCAGATACGAATTCGGAGTGGCGTCGGCGGATCATGACGTATATTCAGCCGGTTTTCCTGCGGAATGCATTTCGCATTCTGCAGCTTGCGTCGATTGCTCTAGCCGACACGACCTCGGAAGACGCCCTGCTGGGTCCCCGAGTCGGCCGGGAAGCCGTACACCTTTATCTCACATAGGAGGGTTGCCATGAAGCAGTCCATGATTTGCGTCCTCGCCACAGTCGCCACCTTCTGCCTGCTCACCGTCGGATCATCAGCCACGACACCGGCTTTGGCAAAAGAGGACACCGCCTCCGGCATGGCCCTGGCACAGGGTGCGGCTGAGCAGAGTCAGGTCGATATCAATTCGGCCTCGCTCAAGGAGCTTCGCACCCTTCCGGGCATCGGGCAGGCTTACTCGAAGAAGATTATCGAGAACCGCCCCTACAAGACCGTGGAGGAACTCCGCACGCGCAAGATTCTCCCCCAGGGGGCGTACACAAAGATTCGCGAGAAGGTGGTCGCGAACGGTCGATAGTCCTCCCGAGCCGCTCTGCTTCGGTTCTCGATTCGAGATCGCCAGCAATCCAATTTAACCCAGACGAAGGCGGCTCTCGCCAACCGGCGAGAGTCGCCCCCTCCACCAAATCGGTACAACCTTCGTGAATGGCTTCACCGCTCCTGTGTAAGACCCCAATGAACAAAACAACGGCACACAACACTCTGAAACGCACTAGATCAGAAAACACTTGACTGTACGTTGAGTATTCATATGCTTACGCAGGAGATGCGTGTCTCATGTTATCTGCACGCGACACGGATCTCTCAGACGCCTCGTCTGACTGACCCCGCTCCACTGCACGGGTCCGGGTAGCGGCGGCGGTCCCACCTTCTCTGGACAGGAGGTTCTTATGGATACCTTCAGGGCACGACGAGATCAGGGGCTCTGGCTCGTGCTGGCCGGTGTCGTACTAAGCGTTCTTGCTCCCTCGTTCGCCCATGCAACGAACGGGTTGAATCTCATCGGGTCTGGAGGGATCTCAACGGGGCTGGCCGGCGCCGACACTGCGGTCGCCACCGACTTCTCGGCCATGAACACCAACCCCGCGGGGATGACACAGCTTCAAGACAAGCACGCAGGAGCCGCCCTGACCATCATCGCGCCCAACCTGCACTTCAGGAACAGCGGGAGCAGTCAGGGCGGCGAAGACGATCCGCTTCTCATCCCCAACCTGGGGTACATCCATCCCCTCTCGGGCACAGGGCTCACCCTGGGCATGGGCCTGTTCACAGTCGGCGGCACAGCATCCGATTTCCAAAACCTTAGGACATCGATTGGAACGACGGACAAGACCAGCACGATCATTCGGCACTACAAGCTGACGCCCAGCATCGCCTATAAGTTCAACGATCGGCTCTCCGTGGGGGCCACGCTGGGTGTCAGTTACTCCGACGTTGCGCTCAAGGTAGTCCCAAATACACCCACCGGCTTCGAGACAAAGGGAACCTGCGACCGCGCCAACGGGGTGGCCCTGCCAGGCTCCTGTGCATTCGCGTTCGCCTTCACGCCCAAGTTGGGCCTCATGTACAAGCCGCACGACATGGTGACCTTGGGCGTGGCTTACACCTTCAAATCCGTCTTCGATTATGACGACGAAAAAGTCGTCGTGAACCAGCCTGGAATCGGCAAGGTGACCTATGACGCCGATGTGTCCGGGTTCAAATGGGCCGACGACATCGCTTTTGGCATCGCCGTCCGGCCCAATACTCGTCTTCTGCTGTCAGCCAAGCTGCAGTGGATCAACTGGGATGCGGCCATGAATACGGCCGTCCTGAACCTCAGAAACGGCGACAACCCGGCGGCACCCACCGCCACTATTTTTCTGCCATACAACTGGGACAGCCAGTTCGTCGTCGCGATCGGCGGCGCCTACGACGTCACCGACCAGCTCAATCTTCGGGGCGGGTACAACTACGGCAACGACCCGGTGCCGACCTCGACGCTCGACCCAACCAACCTCAACATCGTCGAGCACCACATTACGGTCGGCGCGGCCTACAAGTTCACGCCTCGCTTCATGCTCGACGGGGCGTTTGACTACGCGGTGACACACAAACGGAACTTCTCGAGCGCCTTGTGGGGACCGTCGAGGGTTGAAGTGGGAGGCTTCGATGTCACGCTCTCGCTGACCTATTGGAACTAGCCGGGCGAGACCCTGTCCTAAGTCAACCTGCTCTCTCTCAGCACCTGGCCCGTGTAGGAGTGTCTCGCGCGCGCCACTTGAGCGGGGCTCCCTTCGACCACGATCTCGCCACCTTGCTCCCCGCCCTCCGGTCCGAGGTCGATGACCCAGTCAGCGTTTTTGATGACGTCGACGTTGTGCTCGATCACGAGCACCGTGTTGCCTGCCTCGACAAGTCGATCGAGCACATCGAGCAGACGCTGAATATCCGCAAAATGCAGTCCGGTGGTCGGCTCATCCAGGATGTACAGGGTGCGACCGGTCGCCCGCTTGGAGAGCTCCCGCGACAACTTGACGCGTTGGGCCTCGCCCCCCGAGAGCGTCGTCGCCGACTGCCCGAGCTTGATGTAATGAAGGCCAACGTCGTGCAGCGTCTGCAGCTTATTCTTGATGTGCGGAATGTGCTGGAAGAAGTCCAACGCGTCATCCACGGTCATATCCAGCACCTGCGCGATATTTCGGCCCTTGTGGGTGATTTCCAGAGTCTCGCGATTGTAGCGCTGCCCCTTGCAGACCTCACACGTCACATAGATGTCCGGCAGGAAATGCATCTCGATTTTGATGAGCCCACCGCCCTCACAGGCTTCGCACCGCCCCCCTTGCACATTGAAGCTGTAACGCCCAGGTTTGTATCCGCGCACGCGCGACTCGGGCAGATTCGCAAAGAGGTCCCGGATAAAGGTGAAGAGCCCGGTGTAGGTCGCCGGATTCGATCGAGGCGTTCGCCCGATCGGCGACTGATCGATATCGATGACTTTGTCCAGCGCATCGACGCCGTGAATCTCCTTGCACCCATCGATCCTGGGCCGTTTCTGGTAGAGGAGCTGGGACAGGGAGTGGAAGAGTACTTCCAGCACCAGCGTGCTCTTGCCGGATCCGGACACGCCCGTGACGCAGGTGAGGAGCCCGAGTGGAATTCGGACGTTGATCCCCTTCAGGTTGTATTTCCTCGCACCGACCACGGTCACGAACCCCTTCGCCTTGCGGGTTCGCTTCGGCAAGGTCACGACCAGATCGCCTCGGAGATAACGCCCGGTGAGCGACGCCTGGTTCCTCGCAATGTCCTTGGGGGTCCCTTGCGCCACCACCTCGCCTCCATGCGTGCCGGCCCCCGGCCCCAGATCGATGACGTGGTCGGCGACGCTCATGGTCTCAGCGTCATGCTCCACCACCACGACGGTATTGCCCATGTCCCTCAACCGCAGCAGCGTCTGCAGCAACCGTCGATTGTCCCGCTGGTGGAGGCCGATCGACGGCTCATCGAGGATGTACAGCACGCCGACGAGGCCCGAGCCGATCTGAGTGACGAGTCTGATGCGTTGCCCCTCACCGCCGGAGAGCGTGGCCGCCGGGCGCTCCAGCGTCAGGTAATCGAGGCCCACATTCACCAGGAACCCGAGTCGCTCCTGAATCTCCTTGAGAATCCGCTGCGCGATCGTCCGTTCGCGCTCGCTCAGGTCCAGATTACGGAAGATTTCGGCCGCGTCCCGCACCGACAACTCGGTAAGCTCCGCGATGGAGCGCTGTCCGACCTTGACCGACAGACTTTCCGGCTTGAGACGCGCCCCTTTGCAGTGCGGGCAGCGGTCCATCTGCGTAAAGTCCTGCTCTTCCGGGCAGTCGGAGAGCACCACGTAGCCGATGCCGTCGCAGGCGGGGCAGGCGCCGTGCGGGCTGTTGAAGGAAAACACGCGGGGGGTGATTTCAGGGTAACTGATGCCGCATCGAATGCAGGCCAGCTTGTTGCTGTACAGCATCGTTTTGCCGGCGTCGGTCAGCACCCCGACTAGGCCGCTCGCCAACTTCAGCGCCATTTCCACCGAATCGGCCAGGCGCCGCGCCAAGGTCTGATCCGATTTCATCACGAGACGGTCGACGACCACTTCGATGGTGTGCTTTTTCTGCTTGTCGAGCGCGACGTCCTCGGCGAGCTCGACCATGTGCCCATCGATGCGGGCCCTCACAAACCCGGCCCGGCGCATCTCCAGAAGCTCCTTGCGATACTCCCCTTTTCTCCCCCGAACAATCGGCGCCAGAATCTGAAACTTAGTCCCCTCCCGTAGCGCCTGGATGGCGTCCACCATCTGCTGCACCGTCTGCGAAGTGATCTCCTCGCCGCAATTGAAACACGAGGGGCGTCCGACGCGGGCAAAGAGCAGTCGGAGGTAATCGTAGATCTCGGTGACCGTACCGACGGTGGAGCGGGGGTTGTGGCTCGTGCTTTTTTGTTCGATGGAGATGGCGGGAGAGAGCCCCTCGATAGAATCCACATCGGGCTTTCCCATCTGCTCGAGGAACTGCCGGGCGTAGGCGGAGAGCGATTCGACGTAGCGCCGCTGCCCCTCGGCGTACATGGTGTCGAACGCCAGTGAGCTCTTGCCCGAGCCGCTCAACCCGGTGATGACCACGAGCTTGTCGCGGGGAATCTCGACGTCGAGGTTCTTGAGATTATGCTCCCGAGCACCTTTGATGACGATCGCGGGGCTCATAAGACGCCGGATTATATCATAAGGCCCTCTTTCCACGGCCCCCGTACGCGGCTCAATAGGCTTCCGCCAGGGGGACGCCCCATCATCGCGTCCCATACCTTGACAGAGCATTCAGGCGGGTGCTACGTCCTCCCCATGCTGGACCAGCTCGAGAAGGCTGCGGCGCGCGATCAGCCGGGCTCGCAGCCTGACGCGACCGCGATCTCCCGATGGGAAGGCCAGGAGCGCGAGCGCGCCGTCCAGCGCATGTTCACCGCCATCGCGCGGCGCTACGACCTCAACAACACCCTGCTGAGCTTCG
>JBFISJ010000107.1:0-9208 GCA_041608595.1 Nitrospiraceae bacterium | reverse complement strand
TGAGCGACATGGACCGCGCCCTCGACTTCTATTCCACCGTCCTGACCTTTGAGAAAATCTCCGACGTCGAAGTCTGGGGTGAAGGCTACGACCGATTGCAAGGAGTCTTTGGGCTGCGCATGCGTGTCGTGCGAATGAGGCTCGGCGACGAATCGCTCGAGCTGACCGAGTACCTCACGCCCAAGGGGCGAGAAATCCCGAAGGATTCGCGGAGCCACGACCGGTGGTTCCAGCATATCGCGATCATCGTCAGCGATATGGACCGTGCCTACCAATGGCTGCGCCGGCACAAGGTCCAGCACGCCTCGCCGGCTCCGCAACGGTTGCCCGACTGGAATATGAACGCCGGCGGCATCAGGGCGTTCTACTTCAAGGATCCGGACGGCCACTCGCTGGAGGTTCTCCAGTTCCCTCCGGGGAAAGGCCTGCCCAAGTGGCACGAGCGGACCGACCGAATGTTCCTGGGCATCGATCACACCGCGATCGTCGTCAGCGATACGGACACCAGTCTGCGGTTCTACCGGGACATGCTTGGCCTGCGGGTCGTGGGCGAGAGCGAGAACTATGGCGGCGAGCAGGAGCGCTTGAACAACGTGTTCGGCGCCCGTCTGCGCATCACGGCCCTCCGGGCAGGCTCAGGGCCGGGCATCGAGTTCTTGGAGTACCTGACGCCCAGGGACGGGCGTCCGATGCCGGTCGATGCCCGGGCGAATGACGAGTTTCACTGGCAGATCACGCTCGCGACGTCCGATGTGGAGGCGGCGACGGAACGGCTCCGGTCGGTACGCGCCGTTCTGGTTTCGCCCGGATCGGTGGAGATGGGGGGACGTGCCCTCGGGTTTGACAAGGGTGTGCTCGTTCGAGGACCCGACGGGCACGCGCTGCAGATCATCCAACGCTAGGGCCCTTCGGCGCCGTGCTGGCACCGTCTGAACCCTCGCGTCTCCCCTGTAACGATTCGTCGACACAGCAGACTTGAGTCTTGGAACGTGCACGGGAGCCCATCGGCACTCGTGCACAGCATGAAACCTACGGAAGGAGGCCGCGCCATGTCGACCGCAACGACGTCTCTACGAGCATCCGGAACCATCGGGAGCCATCTCGATATCGCTGACCTCACACGGGCCTTGGGGACGTTTCTCACGCGGTACGGGCTCGTGGTCGTGTTCGTCTGGATCGGCGCCATGAAATTCACCGCCTATGAAGCCAACGCGATCCAACCCCTGGTGGCGAATAGCCCGTTCATGAGCTGGCTCTATCAGATTTTCACCGTGCCGGCGTTCTCCAATGGTCTTGGCGTGCTGGAAATCGCCATTGGGGTGATGATCGCCGCGAGACCCCTGTCTGCGTCGGTCTCGGCCGTGGGCAGCGCGCTGGCCGCTGTGCTGTTTCTGGGAACCCTGAGCTTCATGTTGTCGACACCTCCGGTCTGGGAGGCCAGCCTCGGCGGGTTTCCGGCCCTGTCCGTCGCACCGGGGCAGTTTCTCCTGAAAGATCTCGCCCTGCTTGGCGCAGCGGTCTGGACCTTGGGAGAGGCGTTGGAAGGCGTGCGTCACGATCGGCTTTCGGCTCGGCCCGCCTCCTAAGGGATGTCCCACGGCCGTTCAGCCGTCTTCGGGTTGGGGTCAGTTAGGGACAAGATCATGATGGGGCTTTCTCCCGAACAGTTGAAAATCGAACAATCCAAGACCCTGTCAACGCCGCCCGTCACGTACGGCCTTCTGGCCAAAATCCTGTTCGGCGTCATGGACGTGCTCTACGGTCGAACGCGAAGCTGGAGCAAGTTCAAGGTGCTGGAAGTGATTGCGCGGGTTCCCTATCAGGCCTGGGAGCACGTGGCCTATATCGCCATCACGCATACCTACGAGCAAGAGGACTTTGCCCGGCGGATCTTCGATCGCGTGAAGGAGGCCCGCCAGCAACAGGACAACGAGCAGTGGCATCTCCTCATCCTGGAGGAGTACATCCACCGCAACCAGATCAAGGAGGGTTTCCTGCGGCATCGTCTGATCCCACAACTCATCGCCTTCGTGTATTACCATGTGAGCTGGTTGCTGTATGTGCTCAGGCCGGAGTGGAGCTACCGATTGAACTACGAGTTCGAGTCGCATGCCGAGCATGAGTACATGCTTTTCGCAAAGGAGCACCCGGAGCTCGAACACGAACCCTTTGCGAGCTGCTTCAAGAAAGACTACGGCGACTTCCCCACCATGGCCGATGTCGTCCGCCAGATCGGCTACGACGAGCGGGCACACAAGGAAGAAAGCATGGCCAAGTGCGGCATGGCTCGGTTTGCCTGAGATTCCACATCCCACTTTTACTTCTTCAGCACGTTCAAAATCTCTTCCCAGGACATGATCGTTCCCAGCACCGTGGGCGAGCCGAGTCGCTCGTTGTAGCGATCCTCGCGCACCATGCGAAGGGAGATGAGCAGATCGTTGAACGCGACCAGATCGTTGGTCTCGAAGATGGTCACAAAGTCCGCATCCGCGAGACCGGTGGCATGGTACAGCTTGCGCTTCACCGTCTTGAGATAGGCGAGCGTGGGCAGGGTGTGCTCCTTGATCATGGCGACACGTTCTCCCTCGGGCTGATTCCACCAGTCGGAAGACTTTTTGGTCGGAATCATGACGGCATAGACTGGCGCCGCCCCTTCATAGCTCGCAGCCTTCAGCTGCGCCAGGAGGTCCGGGAACTGCGTGGCATAATTCAGGCCCTTGGTGACCCCCGTGATCGTGAAGGTCAGGTGCAGATGCTTGCCCAAGTCCGTGGTCATCAATTGGGTGAGCAGTTGCTGGTTGGACTGGAGATCCTCCGAGTGCAACCGGAGCATGAAGTGTGCGCCGGTGGTCAACCCATAGGTCCAGTAGGCATCCAGTGCGACGCGGTTCTTGAACGATGCGACGAGCGATTTCGCCTCCAGGGTGGCCCGTCGCTTGTAGCCCTGTGATTTCTCGGCCCATGCCGGGTCGACGTGAAACAGGGCGAAGGTGCCGAAGACGTGCGGCCCGGCCGCGGTCGCCGACCCCTGCAAGGTCCAACAGAGACCAATCATGACCAGAAACGCAATGGCGCGACGCATTGGAGACCTCCTTTGGGTACGCCGGGCGAGCCTGCTCGGAGCGAGCGGATCGATGACCGGGGACTGATCGATTCGATGACCGTGAATGTTGGACGCGTGACCAAGGTCGAGCGAGAGAGCACGTGAAGGGTGCCGCCAGTATGGAGGGGGGAGGCCCGGGATCGGTGTGACAACGGGGTGTGAGTGCGGCGGGTCAGCACCGTGACAGTAGCACGGTGCTTGATGGCGAGGCACGCTCACATCAGGTTGCGAACCGGAGCTCATCGCCGACCTGCCTTGTTCGAAGCACGCCTGCAGGAAAGCGTCATCACTTTAAACACAAGGGTGTATCGTTGTCATCAACAATGTAGAATCCCCGGGCAAGGCAACCCGTATGCACCAACCCATCATCGGTTTCCATCAGGATGAGCACGGCGACTGGGTCGCGGACCTGGCCTGCGAGCATGGCCAGCACGTGCGGCACCAGCCGCCGCTCACGATTCGCCCCTGGGTCTTGTCCGAGGAGGGCCGCACCGAGCATCTGGGACAGAAGCTGGACTGCAAGAAATGCGACGAGGGCGAGTGACAGCAGGCTGTAGCCTCAGGGTCGCGGCGCGGCGGAGACCGTGATCGCGTGGATGCCGGTTGAACCGGCAGGAGGGGCGCCCGGCTGCAAGGTCTGACTCAGGCCGTCGTCATTGGTGGCGCGCACCATGAGCGTGTATTCTCCGGGCTTGGGGATAGCCCACTCATAGGTCCACAGCGTCCACGCGTAGGGTGAGAGCCTGGAGAGCGGAGCTGCGTGCTGCCACGCCGTGCCTCCATCTGTGCTCACCTCGACCCGTTGAATCTGCGCCACGCCGCCATAGGCAATGCCCTTGAGCGTGTAGCGAGGCGTCACGATCGTTTCGCGATCGCCGGGGAGATCGATCCGTGACGACAGCTTGACGAAGGCGTCATCCGGCCACCCCCGTTCCTGCCAGTGTCCCTGATAATCGTGCGGCACGATCTCGATTCCGGTCAGCCACTTCACGTTTTTCATGCCGTAGATGCCCGGGACGATCAACCGGGCCGGGTAGCCGTGCTCCGGTGGGAGCGGCACCCCGTTCATTCGTGTTGCGACCAGGACCTCGTCTCGCATGGCTCTCGAGAGGAGAATGCTGTCGGAGTAACCGTCGGCGCTGCGGAGCACGACATCCAGCCCCTTCGGACCCACCCCGACTTCATCCAGCAACGCATTGAGCCGCACGCCCTCCCATTCCGCCGTTCCGATCGTATCACCCCCGACCGGATTCCCGATGCATTCGAGTGTGGAAATCATGCGAGTCTGAGGCTGCTTGAGGAGGTCGTCGTAGGTGAGCTCGGCAGGCTGCCTGACCAGACCCCGGAGATTCAAGGTCCATCGCTCCGGGCTGATCGTAGGCGTGAGGTCGTAGGAGGTAATGAAGAAGTCCCTGTTGGGCGTGATCGGCGGCGTCTCGCGCCCGGCTCCGCCGAACAGCCGCTCCAGCAGGCCCGCGCGGGACAGCCGTGCCGGACTCACCGTCGCCAGGGCGAGCGCACCCATGGAGAGAGAAAGAAAGCGTCGGCGGGAAATCGCCATTTTATGGGCCCCCGTCCTCGTTCCCTTACTGCACGACCTTCGTCAGAACTCGTACCTTCGGCCAGTTGCGATCGGCTTTTTGGATATTGCCGGGGATGTCCTCCGACCACAGCTCCCGGACGCCCGTGTCATAATTCAAGTACAGCTTGCCGCCGACGATGGACCAGGCATCCGGGTCGATCTTGGCCTTGTACCCCTTCGACACGGCAAAGGCGCAGAAGCCGCCGTATTGCGGAGCAAACTTCGCCGGGTCGACCTGAAATGCATCGCGATTGCTCATGCTGGCAAAGTGAAACTCCGAGCCCTGGTATTCGCTGACGTATCGGGCCGAGCCCTTCACCGGTTTCTGCTCCGTGAAATAGGCCACTGGATCGTACCCCCGAATCGCCAACCCGCCCTTCTCATAGAACTCACCTGCCGACGAGACGGACACCAGCACGAGCGCGACGAGCACCCCTGCGAGCCCGATGACACTGGAACGGCCCCACACCGATGTATCCATTGCCGACCTCCCCCTTTCAAAAGGCGCGACGCTGACTGGTTGCAGAGGCCCGCGAGCCTCCCCATCGACAGTCTCCCAAGAGAGCCAAGCCTTACAACAGGTTCGTCTAATTTGGCCTGTAACGTTTCCCCTTACAAGCAGACTTTGCTCTTGAGCGCCATGGTTTCGCCCACCAGCCCCAGGAGGAGAGACATACCATGAAAGCCATCGCCGTCATTCCGGGAAAGGCCGATTCCATCCATCTGGCGCAGATCCCCAAGCCTTCAATCGACGCAGTGCCCCAGGGGCGCGGTGTCCTCGTCCAGGTTCACCGCGTTGGGGTGGACGGCACGGACAAGGAGATCAACGCGGCCGAGTACGGGCAGGCTCCTGAGGGCGATGACTTCCTCGTCATCGGTCACGAATGCCTCGGCCGTGTGGTCGAGACCGGGCCCCATGTGACGGAAGTCACATCGGGTGACTACGTCGTGCCCACAGTCAGACGCCCGGGGAAGAGTTTTTACGACCATATCGGCCAATACGACATGACCACCGATTCTACCTACTACGAGCGTGGCATCAATCTGCGTCACGGATATCTGACCGAATATTTTGTGGAGGACCCGGAATATCTCGTCAAGGTCCCGAAGGGCCTTCGGCACGTGGGCGTGCTGCTCGAGCCGACATCGGTAATCGAAAAAGGCATCATTCAGGCCTACGAGGCCCAACGCCGCCTCAAGATCTGGCGCCCCAAGCGCGCCGCAGTCCTGGGCGCCGGCACCATCGGCCTCCTCGCTGCGCTCTCGCTCCGCATGCGCGGGCTTCAAGTCACGAGCTTCGGGCTTACCCCGCCACCCTATCGGAACTCGGACCTCCTGGCGGAGGTCGGCGTCCACTACGTGAGCACCAAGCAAATGTCGCTGGCCGATGGCGCCCAGGCCTATGGGCCCTTTGATCTCATCTTCGAGGCGACGGGCTTCGCCCCCATCGTGTTCGAAGCCATGGAGCGCCTTGGAAAGAACGGCGCGCTGATCCTCTCCAGCGTCACCGGCGGCGGCCGCAACATCCAGGTACCCGCGGACATGATCAATCTCGGCTTCGTGTTGGGGAACAAAGTGATGGTCGGCACCGTGAACGCGAACCGGGAGTATTTCGAGGCGGGCGTCTATGACCTGTCCCGGGCGGAGCTGGAATACCCAGGCTGGCTCTCGAAGCTCCTTACGCACCCGGTGGATGGGCTCGACAACTACCAGGAAATGATGAGGCTCCTGACCCAAGAGAAGGGCGCAATCAAGGTGTACGTCAACGTCGCGAAGGAGTAGGGCAAGGGGCTCGGGCTGGAGCTGAACAGGCAAGGGGTATGGATGGGCAGAACAGGAGTCCCTCAGGCTATCGTGGCCGCGCTCCTGCTGCTGAGCGGCTGTCTGTCGCCGATCGCGATGCATCGGGCCGTGCTCGAATATGACCGCACGGTCAGCCAGGTGGAAGCCGAGCTCCTGCTCCTCAACATCGCCCGGGCCAGGCACTACCGTCCCGTCCACTTCACCGCCGTCTCGAGCGTGGCTGCGACGTTCGACTTCAGGATGCATGCGGGGGTGATCGGCCGGTTGGGCGTGAGCCCCGACGACGCGCCGGTGGACCTGCAATTCGGCAGCAGCGTGGCCGAGAATCCCACGGTCACCATCGTGCCCATCTCCGGCGAGGAGTTCACGAAGCGCATCCTCCGACCCTTCGAGGAGTCCCATCTCGGCTTCCTCATTCGTCAAGGATTCGACATCGGCATGGTCCTGCGCCTCATGGCCAGGGGCATCACTATCCACGAGAATGGCGAGCCGGTGATTCTTTTCAACGCCCCTTCCAAACCGGAGGGGTACATCGAGTTTCGTCGTCGCCTGTTGCACTTGACGGCCCTGGAGAACGCGAGCCGGCTCCGTACCGAGCCCATTGTCTATGAGGAGGTCTATCCGTTCGCCCTGGAACGGGCCCCGACGCCGGCGGAAGCGATCGCCGCCATCGAAAAGGGGTATCGCTGGATCATTCCCGGTGCCGGGAAACCGGCGGTCCTCAGCCGAAAGGTCACCGGCCGTCTGGCGATCACGAATTACGACCTCTACCGCCTGCCCAACGAGGACCGCCGGCGGTTGAATGAAGAGGTCGAGCGATATCCGGTTGATCACGTCCTCGTGGACATCCGCCCGGCCCATCCTGGGGGAGAGTATCCGCTGCGCGGGTTCATCCTGCTGCGAAGCTTTCACGCCATCGTCGGGTTCGTAGCGCGCGGCATCAGTGAGGATCAGGAGTTTGCCGTGAGCCCGGATACGCGGTCCGGCCACGTCGAAAGAAACCCGTCCCGAACCCTGGAGATCGATGAATCGGATGGGCGTCCGCCCGAAGCGGAATTCGCCGTTGCGTTCGAAGACAAGCATTACGCGATCCGAAAGTTTCCTATTACCGAAGGAATGGTGCCGAGCTGGAACCAGGAGGCCTTCACGGTGTTGTCGAATTTGTATCAAATGACGGTGACGGACGTCTCCGGGGCCAGGGCTCCGCTGATTACCATCCCGAAGGGAGGCTAGCGCTGCACACGTATTGCCCACGGTGGACGACTTGGAGTATACTTCCTCCTCCCTACGCATGTTCTCGCAATGCCCCCGGACCGAGGAGGTGGGCGATGGATGGCCAGCAGCTCGCCGCGCAAAGCGCGGCCCCTGCTCCGGTTCTTCCGACTCAGGCACCCCCCTCGGTCAGTCCACCCAAGTACACGGACGATCGGCTGCTCATCGACGCGCTGCGCCGAGGAGAGGAGCCCGCGTTCCTCTGGCTAGTGAATCGTTATCACGGCTCGCTCCTGCGGGTGGCGAGGACCTATGTCGCCGACTCCTCGGCGGCCGAGGAGGTCGTGCAGGAGACATGGCTCGGCGTTCTCGAAGGCATTCACCGCTTCGAAGGGCGGTCGTCCCTGAAAACGTGGGTCTTTCGGATCTTGACGAACAAGGCCAAGACGCGTGGAGTGAGGGAGAGCCGACACATCACGTTTTCTGAGTATGAGCGGGCGCAGGACGAGGAGGACGAGCCGGCCGTCGATCCGGCCCAGTTCCAGGCATCCGGATTCTGGACGGACCACTGGGCGGTTGAACCGCGCCCGTGGGATGACGCCACGCCGGAACGACTGGCTCTCTCGAAGGAGAGCGGAGCGCTCCTGGAGGACGCCATCGAGCAACTGCCCGCGAGGATGCGGCAGGTGCTCATCATGCGCGACGTGGAAGGCGTGGACTCGAAGGAAATCTGTGAGCTTCTCGGCCTCAGCGAGGCCAACCAGCGCGTGCTGTTGCATCGGGCCCGCGCCAGGATCCGCCGCCTGCTGGAAACCTACATGGAAGGAGAAACACGAGGATCATGAATCGTGAGGAAATGAAATTGCACGCCATCGACTACCTAGCGGGCAAAGTCACCTGCAAGGAGTTTACCGAAGCGATCACGGACTACCTGGAGGGCAACCTCGGTCTGTTCATGTGGATCCGCTTCCAGATGCACCTGGGCATCTGCCTCGGCTGCCGCCGCTATCTGCGACAGATGAAACAGACCATTCGAACCCTGGGGTGCCTGCCCAGTGAGCCGCCCCCGCCCGCCGTCCAAGACGAGCTCCTCCGGCGGTTTCGCACGTGGAAACACGAACGACCGGGGTGACCCGCCCTCGCTCGCCTTCCGAAACGTCACAGGCCCCACTTATGGCCCGTCGAGGAACCAAAGGCCGGACAGGTGTTCCGCACCGACCCAATGAAGTCCCGAGCGAATGTATGTCTAAATACGGAAAGCAACGTGGCCGAGCCAGTCTGCGCAGGCTCTTGCGCATGCCCTGCATCTGGGCTATTCGTAGAAGGAGCTGACAAAATCGCGGAAGCCTCCGCAGGTCGGATGCGACCAACGATCGTGTCCCGGTCGTTTCCACGCGCCATGTTATGTGAAGGAGAGGCATGAAAGTTTTACTTGCGCTCGACCAGTCAACTTACTCGCAGTCCTCGGCGAAGTTCCTCAAAGACTTTCCTCTTCCCCCGGAGTCGAC
>JBFISJ010000106.1:0-9222 GCA_041608595.1 Nitrospiraceae bacterium | reverse complement strand
CCCGTTCACATGACGCCGGGGCCGACAGCTGAGGGACAATCACGGAGGATCCGCATCCATGTTCAAAAGAATGAAGGGCATTGGGTTACTGCTCATTGCCAACGTGCTCATATTCGTCACCCTCTCTATCACATTTCACATCCTCGCCCACTTCATTCTCCCGGCATTCGGCATCGACGTCAGGGGATCGATCACGCAGTACGACCTGTTGTGGTCCTTCGTGATCGGGTTCGGGGGCGCCTTTCTCAGCTTGGCGTTCTCCAAGCAAATGGCGAGGTCGATGCTGAGCGGCTACCAGATCACCCAGCCCCGCACCCAGGCCGAGCACGTCATCTATGGAAGCGTGCAGGACATTGCCGGCCGCCTGCGCATCACGATGCCGGAGGTGTGGGTCTACGAATCTCCCGACCCAAATGCGTTTGCGACGGGCCCCAGCAAGAACAATTCCATGGTGGCGGTCTCCACCGGCCTGCTCGACCACCTGAATGAGCAGGAGGTTCGCGCGGTCCTGGCTCACGAGATGGGCCACGTGTACAACGGAGACATGTTCGTCACGACCGTGCTGGCCGGGCTGATGAATACGTTCGTGTATTTCATCAGCCGTCTGGTATACAGGCACGTGGCCGAACGCAACGCGATGCTCGGTTTCGGTGTATATATCTTCCTTCAGATCGTGCTGTCATTCCTCGCGATGATTCCCATCGCCTGGTTCTCTCGACGACGGGAATACAGCGCCGATGCCTTCGCGGCAAAGGTGTACGGCCGGGAGCCGATGATTTCCGCCCTGCAGTCGATCGATCGCTGGGTCAAGGCGGCACAGATCCAGTACAGCACGCAGGATGCCCTCGCAACCATGAAGATTTCTGGCAATACGGGGAGTTTCATGCAACTGTTCGCCACGCATCCGCCTATCGGAGACCGGGTTGCGGCCCTTCAACGCCTGTCACGCTGAGAAAGGATGTCGTCATGAAACGACTTGGGCTCGCATTGCTGATCGCCGGAATCGCCTTATTCACGGCTGGAGTAGTGGCGTTGGTCCAAGGCTGGCCCGACGCCGGAGCCTTCCCCCCCTCACGAACGGGTCAGCCCACACTGGCGTCCTCAGCCAGCGGTGGGGTCTACGACTTCACGCTGGCCGACATCGACGGCAATCCCCTCCCCCTCCGGCAGTTTCACGGCAAGGTGCTGCTCCTGGTGAACACCGCAAGCTTCTGCGGGAACACGCCGCAATACGCGGGGCTGCAAACCGTGTACGACACCTATCGTGACAAGGGCCTCGAGATCCTGGCCTTTCCGGCCAACAATTTCGGGCGTCAAGAGCCGGGCAGCAACGAGGAGATCAAGAGTTTTTGCTTCACAAAATACAGCCTCACCTTTCCGCTGTTCAGCAAGATCAGCGTCCGGGGAGACGATAAGCACCCGCTCTATAAGTATTTGACGGAAAAAAGCCCCTTCCCCGGCGAGGTGGAGTGGAATTTCCAGAAGTATTTGGTGGACCGTCAGGGGCAGGTGATCGCGCGATACCGTCCCAGCACGAAGCCGCTATCGGACGTGATTGTGCGTGATATCGAGCAGGCGCTTGCGCGGTGAGGCTGGGTCCGAGGGCGGGCGTCGTCAGCTCTTCCTGATGAAGCTGATGTGGTCCTTGTACTGGGCGATGGCGGCGCCCAGGGCCTTCGCACCGAGCGGGATATTCGCCTCGAGCGTGTCCTCGATCTCTTTGTCATCGATCACCACTTCGTAGCGATCCTGCACATTGGTCAGCACGGCGCCCTTCCCCGCATCCCGGGGAAGATAAATCTCGCACCACACTTCCTTCTCCACGAGACAGACGTCGCGGAACCGCTCGTAGAGCAACACCAGCTTTTCAGGACTGCTCTCCTTCATCCACTCCTCCGCTCTGGGATCCATCCACCCCCTCTCGATCGGCTCGCCAGCCACCCCGGCGGGGCCGGATCGTGTGCCCCAGCCACGAACACCACACGGCGCCCCGTGGGAGATGACCAGGCAGGGAATGTGGAGCGCGGCAGGAGAAACGACGACGCGCCGCGCGGGTTAGCCGGTATAGTCCGTTTGGGGGCCGGCTCTGCGGCAGCGCTCCCCGGTACGAGCGGCTTCCTCGGACGCATTGATGTTGAACTTCATGGTTCCCGCCACACTCAGGGCGTGGCGTTGCTGGCCCGGGCTGCTGACATAGATCTTGACGAGGTAGTTGCCGGGGCTCCAGCCCTGATCGGGCTTCCGCAGCTCGAAATACCCGTAGGCTTCGTTCATCTCGAGAAACTGCGCATCATGTCCGACCGGCTTGCCGACGGGCTGACCTTCCTCATTCACCACGAACCAGTCAGCGTTCATTTGCATCGGGGCATCCAGAGAAGGAATCTCGTAGACGATATAAAACATGGTCGTGTCCGGGGGAAAGACCGATACGCCCGGCACTTTCGGCTCGATGCGGGGGTTCAGGTACCAGCCCTCGCGGCCCAGGGAGTCGTCGGGAACTTTCCAGCCACAGGCCATGGCGATCCACTTGAAGAAGCTCTGCGGCCGTTGCCAGTGTTCCTGATCGAGCGGCTGGAGATTCACTTCGCCGGACTGCGTGATTTCCTGCTTCTTCTGTGGCAGCAGATCTCTCGCGGCGGAGGCGACAAACGGGCTCGTCACCAGGATGCACAAGGGCAGGAGCCATCCCGCGACTACCCGACCGACTTTCTTGTATGCGTTGTGGTTGAACCGGGTCATGTTCCACCTCCGATCGCGACCACTCTCGTGTGCTCTCTCAGCCGTCACCGAACGTCAAGGCTATACACTACCGCCAAGGCGTACGGACCCGCAACTACCCGGGTTCGCCATCCACATCGCCGGCCTCCCGCCTGTGTTGATAGCACGTGGCGCACAGGGTCAAACCGTCCGCCCGCCGGTGATATCCCTCGGTCAGCGGCGCGGCGCAGCCCGGAGCCTGGCAATAGGGCGGGTGGCGGGCACCCCTGTCCCCTCGCACATACCCAATGATCTCGCCCAGAGGTACGAAGGGCGGGCGGGTGCGATGAAAGGTCGATTGGCTTGGCGGATTTTTCGCCAACCGGTTGACCCGGGACAAAAAGGTTTGCGGTTCGACCGGTTCCTCGGACCTTCGCGCCTCATCCGCCATGGTATTCTCCGCAGTTCGCCGCCTCGAAATAGCACGTGCGCGCGTGGTGCTCATGGGCGGTGTGCCGGGTCGATGGCGCGTTCCTGCTCTTCCTGCCGTAACTTTTCGAAGAAGCGGTCCGAGTCCTGCTGAATCGCCTCAGTCGAAGGCTGGGATTTGGGCTGATCCCCGGCGCATCCCGCAAGCAGCACTACACATACGGCAAGACCGACACCCCATCCATACATCGCATTCGCTTGCCTCATTCTGTCCTCCTTGCGCGAGAGCCCCGACGGCAGGTCCGGTCACACCGCGTCCGCTATCGGAACGCCTGCCGGAGGTCGGCTATCGTTCGGTCGACACCTCGCGCCAGGGCCGACCGAATGAGGGGTGCCGCAGCGAACTCCGATCCAAACCCGCCACCTCCTGTATCGGAATCATCGACCGCGGCGGTCACGACATTGTGAAAGATCACTTCCCCGTTTTCCACCTGAATGATTTTGCTGCTGACACTCAGCGGCGGAATGTCCGCAGAGTGACGCGCGAAGAGACGATCCCTCGCGCTCGGACTTCGAATCTCATAGAGCAAGACGCTATCGACGCCCAGCATCCGGCCGGCTCGGACCGCTGTCTCTTCCGCGACGGGCCCGCTCAACTGAAAATGCTGTTCGCGTAGGATTCGTTCAAGATTTGAGCGGTCGAAGATTCTAATGTGAGGACGCAGCTCCTTGAGTTGGAACGCGGCGCCTTCGAGGCGGCTGTACGCATCGCGCTGATCCCGGTCCGTGGGCATCTGGGAGAGCACGGCCAGACGCTCGACGGTAGGCGGAACCGCCAGGGAGGGTGGCATGGTGTGTCGCACGGAGGCCGGCGGTGAGGATTGGCAGGCTGCCGCCACGCAGAGCGAGATCGCAGTGAAAACGCCCGCGCCGATGCGAGCCTGTCTCAGGATGACCTGCCGCGGAAAACCCATAGTGGGACGCCCCCCTCGCTGTTGCCGGGGATGAAGCGAATCGAATGGAGCCAGTTGCGAAGGCCCAGCGATATCTTACTGAACTGTCCGGCCAAAAGGCCAGCCTGCACGCCTCGGCGCCCCCCGACCAGGATTGACTGCTCCCCCCTAAGGGGCTATGCTGGCCACTTTCAGCCGAAAACCGACTGCGCGCAGGGCGAACATGGCCATTCCCGAACAATTGACGAACGACCTCAAAGCAGCGATGAAAGCCAGGGATCAGCTCCGGATGGACGTGATCAGGATGATCAAGGCAGCCGTCCAGTCGAAGGAGATCGACCTCAACCGGCACCTGGACGAGGTGGAGCTGTCGCGGATCATGACGACGCTCATTAAGCAGCGCAAAGAGGCTGCGGAGCAGTTCGAAAAGGGAAATCGGCAGGATTTGGCCCAGAAGGAGTTGCAGGAGGCCTCCATCATCGAGCAATACCTGCCGAAGGCCATGTCGGACACGGAGATTCTTCAGGTCATCGAAACGGCAATCCGGGAGGCCGGGGCGACGTCTCCGAAGGATGTCGGGCCGGTGATGAAGGTGGTCATGAGCCGCCTCGCCGGGCAACCCGTTGATGGAAAGCGCGTGAACGAGCTCGTCCGTGCGAAGCTGCAGTGACGCGGCTCTTCCTGCACGACATTAGGGTGGTGAAGCCTGGGGATGAACATGAGGCCTTGCCCTCGCCGGCAAACCTCATAGTTCTGGCCTTTCAAAAGTCGACCTGCTAGGCTTTTTCGCGGCTGGTATCAAGAGCGAGCCAAGAGCCATGAGCATTCTGATCGTTGACGACTCACCCGATGACCGCCTGCTTCTCCAGTCCATCCTGGAGTCGACCGGATACGGGGACGTGTACGTGGCGGATTCCGCACGCGCCGCGTTTCAGGTGCTGGGGATTGATGGGTCGGGCTCTCGGGCCGTCTCCGTTGACCTGATCCTCATGGACATCATGATGCCGGAGATGGACGGCATCGAGGCGGTGCGGCAGATCAAGGCTGTGGATCAATTTCGTGAGATTCCCATCATCATGGTAACGGCTAAGTCGGACCCCGTTGATCTCCAGTTGGCGTTCGCCGCCGGCGCGATGGACTTCATTTGTAAGCCTCTCAACAAGGTCGAGCTCCTGACGCGCGTGCGGTCGGTGCTCCGCCTCGTGCACGAGATCAATCGACGGAAGGCGCGCGAAACCGAGCTGCTCGAGGTCATGCGGCAGCTCGAGGAAGCCAACCACATGCTGCTCAGGCTGTCGCGCCTGGACGGCCTCACCGGAGTCACGAATCGACGACAGTTCGACGACTACCTCGACCAGGAGTGGCGCCGTGCGCTTCGTGAGAACATGCCGCTGTCACTCGTCATGCTGGATATCGACGGGTTCAAAGACTACAACGACGCGCATGGACACCAGGCGGGGGACGAGTGCCTGAAGCAAGTGGCCGGCGCCATCTCCCGGGCACTTAACCGACCGGGCGACCTTGTCGCGCGGTATGGGGGCGACGAGTTCGTCATGATCCTGCCGGGCACGCCGGGAGAAGGTGCCTTGCGCGTGGCGGAGACCATGCGAGAAAAAGTGCAGTCGCTCGGGCTGTCTCGCTCGAACCACAGCTTGAAGGAATGTGTCACGATCAGCCTGGGCGTGGCCACACTCTACCCAACCCGCGATACCTCTCCGTCGGCTCTGGTTGCGGCCGCGGATCAGGCCCTCTACCAGGCCAAGCAAAGCGGTCGGAACCGCGTGGCTCAGGCGCAACCCCAGCCATCTTAACCCGTCAGCACCACCGGATCTCGTCTTTATTTGTTCATGCCGGATCGCGGACGCAGGGCAAGTCCTTGTGGCGGAACGGGGCGCGCGATAATTCGCCCGACCGCCGGGCCCGCAGGATCTTGCGAAGGCCCAGATTCCGAAGACAAGGATGAATCGTTCAGGATGAGCAAGCCGAATTCTCAAGACCACCCAGCCCCTCCCGGACACGGTCCCCGCACGCGTGACAAGGCGGCCGCTCCGAGGACCATTCTCGCGCGACTTGCGGCCAATGTCCTGACGCGGTCAGTTGACCCTGTGCTGGCTCTCACACGTGACGGTCGGGTGTGTGACGCCAATCCCGCCGTCTGTCGCCTGCTGGACCAGGCGATAGATGACCTCATCGGACATGCTCTGTCCGAGCTTGGCTTCGAGTCCGACGCCCGCTGGGCGGAGCTCTTCGCGTCCGTGAAGGAACACGGCTCCCACTCCCTGAGGTTGTCCTGCCTCGGACGGCGCGGGGAAAAAATCCCCGTCGACGTCACGCTGATCTACCTGAGACAGGAAGAAGACGAGCTGATCTGCGCGTGCCTCCGCGACGCATCGGAGCTCGAGCGTCTGCGCGAGGAGCTGCACAAATCCAGGGCCGCTGCGGAGGTCTCGGGTCGGGCGAAGACCGCCTTCCTCGCCAGCCTTAGCCATGAGATCCGGACGCCGATGAACACCGTGCTGGGCCTAGCTGAATTGCTCTGGGAGACCCCGCTCAGTCCCGATCAACGGAAGTACGTTCGCATGCTGAGGCGGGCCGGCAGTACCCTCGTGACCCTGCTCAACGATATCCAAGACCTCTCCAAGGTGGAAGCGGGACGATTTCAGCTCGAGAGCGAGGAGTTCATGCTCGATGAGCTCTTGGACAAAACCGTCGAGATCATGACCATGCGGGCCAATGAGAAGGGGTTGGACCTGGCCGCGTACATCGCTCCCGACGTCCCCTGCGATCTCGTCGGAGATCCCAATCGCCTGCAGCAGATCCTCGTCAACTTGATCAGCAATGCCATCAAATTCACCGAGCGTGGTGAGGTGGTGGTGCGCGTCGAGCACGAGCCCGACGCGGAAGATCCCGGGATGTTGCGCTTCTCCGTTGCCGATACCGGCGTGGGCGTCCCCGAGGGGGATCGCGAGGCAATCTTCGAAAGTTTCGCTCAAGTGCACGAGGCGGCACGATCCAAGGGCAGCGGGCTTGGGTTGGCAATCGTCAAGCAGCTCGTCACCCTCATGAAGGGAAGGATCTGGCTGGAGAGCGCCGTCGGTCAGGGCACGACCTTTTACTTTGCGGTCCCGCTCGCCCCTCAATCGCGCCGCCACCCGCACGGAGTCCCGGCGCCACCGGAATTCGACGGGCTGCGGGTGCTGATCGCGGACGCCAACCCCACCCATCGGCTGATCGTCAGGGATCCACTCGTCGGCTGGGGAGCCACGGTCACGGAGGTCGGAACGGCCGATGACCTCATGGCCGAGCTACACCTGGCGGCCACAGAAGGCCGGCCTTATCACGTGCTGCTGCTGGATCGCCGCCTGCGCGATCTGGACAGCTTCAAGATCGCCGAATCCATTCGAAGCGACGTGCGCCTTCAACACCTCGCCACGATCATGCTCACGTCGGAAACCTGGGCCGACGACATCGCACGGATCTACGACCTCGGTGTTGGGGGCTACCTCGTCAAACCGATACGCCGACTTGACCTGGTTCAAGCCATCACGATCGCCCTGAGCAAGGCGAGAGGGCCGGACGCCGGTGCCACCCTGCCGCGGGGACTGCCTGCGAGCGCACCGCGACGGATGAGAATCCTCGTGGTGGATGACTCTCCCGACAATCGGTTCTTGATGACATCCTTTTTGGAGAGTCCCGTGTACGAGGTGGAGACCGCAGAGAACGGCGAGGTCGGCGTCGCGAAATTCCGCCGGAATGAGTTCGACCTCGTGCTGATGGATCTGCAGATGCCGGTGATGGATGGCGGTGCAGCCACACGGGCGATTCGGCAATGGGAGCAGGAGCGCGGTGCCGAGCGACCCACCCCGATCATTGCCCTGACGGCATCGGGGGTCACGGGAGAGGAGCTCAGCAACCTGACGGACGGATGGACGGCGCATCTCTCGAAACCGATTACCAAAAAGACGCTGATTCGAATGGTGGACTCGCACCGCTCCACAGGAGGTCGATGAGTCCGTTCGAACGTACGCACGACTCTGGTTCGGCCGAGCCGATTCGCATCGCCGTCCCCGACTATGTGTTTCCGCTCATGCCCAGCTTTCTGGATAACCGCCGCGAAGACATCGCGACGATTCGAGACGCCCTGGCACGCCAGGACTACGGGACCGTCCGGCTCCTGGGACACCGCATGAGGGGTGATGGCGGCAGCTACGGTCTGGACCGGATCAGCGAGATCGGCGCCGCGTTGGAACAGGCCGCCGGGGTACCGGATGTCGAGGGCATGCACCGGTCCCTCGAGGATCTCACAGACTTCGTCGCCCGACTCGAAGTCATCAAGCAAGAGCCATAGATCGTTCCTCCCGACCCCCTCGAACATTGACGTCCTCGCACGTGGTACAGTCTCTCCACACGTTGTGAACACTCGCAGATCGCAATGAACCTGGCTCGCATCATCATGTGCTTCCTCATCGTGGGAGCCGTCTTCACCGCGGCCGCGGAGGGCGCCTGGGTGCTGTGGGTCAAGCACGTACCTCACGGCAGTCGCGGATATTGGGATTTATGGGGAACGTACGCCTCCTGGAAACAATGCGAGGGCGCCCGGTATCGGCTTGTTTATGACAGGTTGCTCCGTGACACCTTGAAAGCAGAAATTCACAAGACCGACGAGCAGCTTCAGGAGGAAGCACGGGAGGTACTCGCACGCGATATCCGGCATCGATGCCTTCCCGATACCGCGGATCCGAGAGAGACGGCTGACTGATGGGCGGTCGTGCCCTCGTGAAGACCTAGGCAGAGATGTTGGAGTAGATGCGGAGGTGCTCGCCTCCCTCAGGGGACCATTCGACTTGCAGGACAAACACCCCCCCGAGTATCGCTGGCCTGCCATGAGCCCCTCGACACGGCTCGGGGCAGGCGAGCGGGGGAACCAAAGGGCCTCATTCTTTCGGTCCTCCTTCCCATAGGCTACGGCGGACAGCCTTCGCTAAAGCACCAGCTGGCTTGCCAACAGGAGCTTCAGCAAAGGCGGGGAAAGGTACGCATTCTACCCGTCGTTGACCCAGGCCCTACGCTTTGAAATTCGAGGCGTTGCTTTGGCATGCTAATACACCTCTACAGCCCGGAGCGTGTGCTCGTAGGTGTACTT
>JBFISJ010000105.1:0-9247 GCA_041608595.1 Nitrospiraceae bacterium | reverse complement strand
CGGCGATGGCGATCGCGGAACTGCTGCTTGAGGAAGGGGCGGTCGTGCGGGCCTACGATCCGGCGGCGCTGCAGGAGGCCTCCAAGATCCTGCCCACACTCGTGCCCTGCGTGGATGCCTATCAGGCGGCGGAGGGAGCGGATGGGTTGGTGCTCGCCACGGAGTGGAACCAGTTCCGCAATTTGGACTTGCCGCGCCTCAAAGCCGCGCTACGCCAGCCCGTTTTCATCGACTTGCGGAATGTTTACGAGCCCGACAAGTTGATCGCGCAGGGTTTCACGTATCGCTGCGTCGGGCGACCGCATGGGTCCGCTAAGCAGACCCCGTAAGGCATCAGGCGTCGCGAGAAAGATTGCCGACCTGCCTTCCTTCCCCTGCCCTGACCCCTTGCCTCTCACCTCGAGCCCTTCTTCCCTTTTATGCCACTTCCTTCGGCTTCGGCTTGTAGCCCATCCGGTCGAGCACCTTAAGAATCCGCTTCTTCAAACGTTCGTCCGCCTCTTCAAGGGCGACCGCAAGGGGTTCCACGGCGGCCTTGCCGATTTTGCGAATGATCTCCGTTGCAAATTGGCGTGGCTCATCCTCCTCGGAGGCCAGCAGGGGAATCAGCGTCGGCACGGACGGCGCCCCGATCTTGATGAGTGAATCGTAGGCGCGCTGCCGGATGTCCCCGACCTCATCGTTCAGGGCCTCCACCAGAGGACCCACCGCGCGTTCATCCTTCAAATCACCCAAGGCCTCCGCCGCGTACTTCCGGTTGAGCCAATGGGTATCCTTGAGGTCAAGGAGCATCGCGTCGAGCTTGGCCGCGTTGGGATCCTTTGAGCGGATCTTCAAGCTTTTCGCGACGCGCTTGCCGCCTTCCTCGACGACGCGAATCGTCGCCCCGTCGCCGGCCTTGATGTTCGCCAGCTCCTCGGCAACCTCCTCCGCCACGTCCAGCACAACGGTTTTCCCGTCATATGCCAACAGCTCCACCTCGATCTGCTTCAGCGCCGGGTTGACGGCGATGACCCGTTCGGTCACGAGGTTGAAGCCGTCTTTCTTCGCGCCGCCCTTCGGGCCGATTTGCACTAGTTTGATCGGTTCCTCAGCCATAGTGAATACTCTCCTCAATCAGCCCGGGTGAGCGGTCACCGGTGAGAAGTGAGCGGGATGAGCATCCCTCCCTCGACCCCTTACCCTTCTGCGTTAGGTTTCCACCCCAGGCTTGTCAGCACACCCTCGACGGTCTCTTGCACCATCTCGTTCTCATCCTCCAGCAGCGGCAGGAGCGAGTCCACCGCGCGCTTCTCGCCGAGCCGCGCGAGCGACTCCGCGGCGTTGCGCCGGACGAGCCAGTCCTCGTCTCGCAACGCGTCGATGAGGGCGTCCGCGCAGCGCGGATCACCGATTTTCCCCAAGGC
Source organism: Nitrospiraceae bacterium (assembly GCA_041608595.1). GTDB lineage: Bacteria > Nitrospirota > Nitrospiria > Nitrospirales > Nitrospiraceae > JBFGRM01. The sequence goes on along the minus strand of JBFISJ010000105.1, from coordinate 7,841 downwards.
CTCGGCTGCGTGCCGCCGGACCATCCAGTTGGTCCCCAGCAGCCCCTCGACCAGTGCGTCCACAGCCCGCGCATCGCCGATCTTTTTCAGCACACGTGCGACGTCTTCTCGCAGCGTGGTGTCATACAACGCCTCGACCAGGTCGGGCACGGCCCGCGAGTCCCCAATGCGCTCGAGCGCCCAAACCGCCGCCGTGCGGACGGCGCCGTCCTTGTCCTTGAGCGCGCGCATGAGGGGCTCGACGCCGCGCGGGTCTTTCAGCTTTCCCAGCCCGGAGGCGGCTTGCTCCCGCACGGACCATTCGTCGTCCTCCAGGGCCTCGATCAATGGTTCCACCGCTTCGGGGCCGATCCGCACAACCGCCGAGGTCGCTGCTTCGCGAATCACCATATCATCGTCGGCGAATAGCCCGATGAGCACGGGGACCGCCTCCGGGCCGATTTGCCCCAGGCTCGCAATGGCATGGTCGCGCAAGGCTTCGTTGTCGTCACGCAAGGCTGAGAGTAGTTGCTCGATACGCTGTCGTTTAGCCGACTCTTCACTCATCGTCCCCATCCCCCTGCTGCGCTGTGGCCTCAACCGAGGTCATGGCCATCGCTGCGAGTTTGTCCACAATCACGCCGGCGTTGTAGGACACCAGCCCGTCCCGATCCGTCTTGAGCCGCTCGAACAGCTCGGTGTATGGGCGAAGCACCGCGGCGTCCTTCACTTTGGCCAGCGCTTCGATGGCGTAGACGCGCAAGGGCCGGATCGGAAGCACCTCCACGTAGAGATCCACCGGTCGCGGATCCCCGATCAACCCCAGCGCCTTGGCCGCCAGCTCTTTGACCCCGGTATCCTTGTCGTTGCGCAATCGCTCCATGAGAGGCTCGACGGAGCGAATGTCGCCGATCTTGCCGAGCAAATCGGCCGCCGCCTCGCGCACCAGCCAATCGTCGTCCCCGAGGTACTCGATGAGGATCTCGACACTCGGCCGCCCGATTCCCAACAGATCGATGACCGTCGCCATCCGAGCTTCCTCGCGTTCGGCCGAGCCCTCGACCTCCCGCAGCGCGTTGAATGTCTGATCGATGCGGTCACGGATCGCGTCGAGCTTCTTGAGCGTGCGGACGGCGGCCTCGCACAGCACCGGGTCGCCCATGGCATCCACGAAGGCTTCGGCTGATCGCGGGTCCAGAAGATGCTCAAGGATCGTGGCCGAGGAGATCCGTACCTTCTCGTCCGGATGTTTGAGCATGGCGCTCAGTGGAACGACGGCGTTGGGCACGACCCCGAGGAGCTGCGTGACGAGTTGGCGCTGGGCGTCGTCGGTGGACTCGTGCAGGGCGTCAACCAGGGCCGCGGCGGCCTGCTCGTCCACGATGCCGGCCATTTGCTCGAGCGCGATGGAGGCCGCCTTGCGGACGGATTCATCCTCGTCCCGAAGAAGCCGCACCAGCGGGACGCCGCCCTCCGGATCCTTGACCCGCGCCAGCATCCCGGCCGCTTCGATCTTCAACTCCGGGCTGCCGGTTTCCAAGACTCCGATGAGCACGCGCACGGCCCGCGGGCCTCCCGACAGACAGGCAGCCGTGGCCCGCATGCGCCGCCACTCTTCCTCGTGGATCAGCTCAGGAATTAATTCTTCGAGCGGTGGTCTAGACATAAGAAGAAAAAGGGTTCGCGTTCAGTGGTGAGCGGTCAGCGGAGAGCTTTTCCCTGCTTCCCCTGACCTCTGACCCCCGACCCCTGACCCGACTTGATTCGATTCGGTCTCCATCCCAACGCATTGAGTGATTCCTTGACATGATAGAGAATGTTGTCGTCCTCTTCTTTTCGGAGGACGTCCAACAGCAAGGGGATGGCAGGAGGACCGAAGGCCACCAGCGCTTGGGCCGCTTCCTCCCGGACCAGTGTATTCTGCAGGGCCCCGATGAGTGTTGGCAAGGCGGCCGCATCCCGAATGGACGCCAGCGCACGCACGGCCGCGTCCAGGCTCATGATCTCTTCCTCGTACCTGTCTCCGCAGCCCTGCATCAGCCGATCATTGGCTGAGGGGCTGGTGCCCGTCACGACCTGGATCAGCGTCGGCACCGCTCGCCGATCACCGATCCGACCCAAAGCCTCGATCGCTTTGGGCCGGATGTCCCGATCCTTCATGGCGTTCAGGAGAAACTCCACGGCGCGGGCATCTCCGATCTCCCCGAGGGCCCGCGCGGCATCCACACGAACCGCGGTGTCACGATCATTGAACAGCACGGATAGCAGGTCCTCCACGACCGCGGACACCCTCATTTTCCCCAGCGCTTCAACCGCGTGCAGGCGAACGAGCCAATCCTCATGGCTCAGACTCGCTCGGAGGCGGGGGAGCGCGACTTCGCCCAGCGTCACGAGCGCACGCGCGGCGTCCTCTCGCACCGCTTTGACCTTGTCTTGCAACAGGGGGATGAGGCTGTCGACCCCGCGGGGGTCGCCGATCCGACCGAGGGCTTGCGCGGCGTGGCTCCGCACGATCCAGTCTGCGCTACCCAGGACGTTGACCAGGTCATCGAAAACGCGATGATCTCCGATCTTGGCGAGGATGGAGGTGGCGCCTTCCTGAAGCGTGAGGTCGCCGTCGCGCAGAGAGGCCCCAAGGCTCATCACAGCCGGCTCGCCGATCGCGGTCAGGGCCGCAATGGCGGCGTCGCGGACCGCTCGATCGGGATCCCTCAACATGGCCAGCAGCGGCACCACGGCCCGGCTATCGCGGGCTTCGCCCAATGCCACGGCGGCCTCTTCCCGAATCGCCCAATCGTGATCTTTCAACGCCGCGATCTGCTCGAGCACGCTGTCAGCCATCTGCCATACACCCCGCCCGATGTCATGTCCCGACAAGGAGTTCCGGCACCCAGGCGCCCCGAGGGCTCTCCCGGCGCGGACTCGTGCGCCAGTGGGACCGACGAGCTTAACATAGCCATTTTTTTATGGTCAACTCACGTGGAACGCATGGGCGCGACCCCGCCGCCTGTTGATGATGCTTCGTTCCGCCCTGCACTCCGCCGTGTTGACAGAACTGGAAATGTGCTCGTACTATTCGTTCCCTCGACCAGCCCGGTCTGAGGAGCTGGACTTTCACCCGACAAGAAGCAACCTATTGGTACTGGCAAAGGAGGGCGACTATGCGCGCGTCCTGCATCTCTACTCCGACAAGGTTTCGGTCTCTCTCAACCATCGCCACCCTGGTGCTGACCCTCGCCGCGCTGGCGGTTCCCTCGCCTCGTGCGGAGGCTTACGAAGTCTGGGTCGCGGATCAATCGGACACGGGCACGGAAAGCGGGGGCTATTTGCACGTGTTTGACGGCGCGAGCCTGGCGGCCGACCCCGCCGGCGCGCGGCCCAGCGCCACCTACGACCTTGCGAAAGTGGTCAACGACGTGTGTCACAGGGCCACCGGCAAAAACGTCCGTCGCCCACACATGATTTTTTTCACGTCCGATGGATCGCACGCGGTCATGTCCTTTCTGACGGGCCATGTCTTGATCTTGGACGCCGCGACAAAGAAATTGGAGGCGTGTCTCTCGGTCGGCAAGAATGTGCATGCGGCCTGGCCGACGCCGGACAGGAAGATGATCATCACGGCCAACATCGCCGAAAAGACGTTTGGGCGTATCTGGACGGACTACACCGCGCACAAGTTCAGCTTTGACCCGGCCGCGGATGTGCTCGACCTCGCCTCCCTCGAAGGGCGGACGAGACCCGACGCGGCCCCGATCTGTCCCATCACGGATGCGTCCAGCCGCTACGCCTTCGTGACGCTTCGAGGCGGCGGGCTGCTGGTCGTGGACGTGACGGCGACGCCGATGAAGGTGGTCGCCACGCTCACCAACCGCGAGGTACATCCGGCGGGCTGCGGGGGCGTCCAAGTCGGCAACACGATGTACATCAATTCGGGCGGCGGCTGGCCGGCATCAAAATTTCCCGACTCGGCGTCCTTGTCCTACGACATCTATGCCCTCGACCTCTCGGAGCTCCCCTCTAACATTTCGGCCAAGCTCGTGAGCACGCGTGATACCAAGTTCGCCGACGCGCACGGCATGGTCGCCGTCGGGCGCTACATCTGGAATTCGGATCGGGCGGGCAACAACATCGAAATCGTGGACTCGCTCACCAACCTGTCGGTGGGGAACGTCCAGCTGGCCGGCGCGCTGGCTGAGGACCCGGCGCCGGACATTCTGGCCGCGGCCCCGGACGGCAGCGCGGTCTTTGCCGCCACGCGCGGCATCACCCCGCTCACGGGAAACGATGCCAGCGTCAACAATGCGAAGGGCTCGAGTCCGGGGATCGCCGTCATCACGGTGACGGACGGGGGGAAAGGAGGAGTGTTCCGGGGCATCGCGCGTCTGAGCAATATGCGGGACGGCGCCGAGACCGCCGATCCGCACGGCATCGCCGCCCGCTGAGGGGCGAGAGATCCAGACTCTCAGAATTGAGGACTCAGCACTCCGAGCTCAGCACTACATCGCGCCCTTGGCCAGGTCTCCCGCGGGGCCGAAGCGACCGCCGGCGCCCAGGGGCATGTCGACGCGCAGGTTATCGGTCTGACTCGAGTCGACCGAGGCCTCTTCCGCGGGAAGGTCCCAGCCCAATTTCTGGAGGGTCTCCAGAACGAGGTGTCGCAGCGCCTCAGTCGCGCTCAGCCGGCTGGTCGCAAACGAGAGCACGCGTTCGCCTTCGCTTTCGACCTCGGACGCCTTTGGGTCATGCAGGAAGGAAAGCAGCGGCTCGACGGCGGCATCGCCGATGAGGACCAGCGAGTCTGCGGCTTTTTCTCGAAGGTTCCCGTCTTTCAGCAGCTTGATGAGGTCGGGTATCGTGCGGGGATCGCGAAAATGCCCCAAGGCGGTGGCAGCCGCCTCCCTGATGAACACGTCCTCGCTCACGATGCACCCCGGCGTGGGTGTGCCCATCTGCTTGATCCCCTTTCCCTTCAGCGCGTCGAGCACGGGCTGAAGCGCCCGCGCATCGCCGATCATGCCGAGCGACATGATGGCGTGGCGCTTCACAGCACCGTCCTTCATAGCCTCCATCAGGGGCTCGATGGCGCGGGGATCCCCGATCATACCCAGGGCAATTGTCGCATCCTCGCGCACGGCCCGATCCGGGTCTTTCAGGGCGTCGCACAGCGCATCGACGACCCGCGCGTCTTTCACCCATGATCGACCGTATTGATAGTCGTTGGTCATCCCGCCGAGCGCCCGTGCGCCGTGGCACCGGACGACGAAGTCTTTGTCCTTGAGGCTCTCAATCAGGGCATCCACCGAAGGTTCCCCGATCGTCACCAGCGCTGTGCCCGCGGTTTCCCGCACGATTTTCGAGGTGTCCCGGAACAGCTTCGCCAGGGTCGGCACCGCCTTGGGATCGCGGATTTTGCCGAGCGCTTCCGCCGCCGCCGCCTTCACCGCGCCATCACGATCCCGGCAGGCCACGATCAGCAGGTCCACGGCTCGCCCATCCCTGATGTCGCCGCAGGCCTTGGCCGCGTGCTCTCGCACACGCCACCGTTCATCCTTCAGGCACTTGAGGAGCCGGTCGACCACGGAGGCGCCGAGCTCTGCGGCAGCCGCCACTGCGGCATTTCTGACCTCCATGATGGGGTCATTGAAGAGATTCACCAGGGCGTCGATCGCTTGCGGCCCGCCTATTTTCGCCAGCCCCTCAGCCACGTGAGCCCGGACCGCCCAGTAGTCGTCCTCGCAGGCGCGAACGAACGCCTCGAGCGAAGAGGGATCCCCCCGCTCGGCCAGGGCCTTGGCGGCTTCCTCTCTCGTGGCGTCATCGACGTCTTCCAGCGCTTCGAGCAGATCGTCCAGGGCATCCGACATGGAACACCTCGCCTCTTACTTGTAGTAGTCGACCTCGCCGCTGTAAGGCTGCATCTGGCTGCACCGGATGGTCAGCGTTGTGGTGCCTCGTCCGTCCACGCAGTGTTCAAGCGAGGGCGAGAACTCCAAGACGCCCTCCAGCGTGACCTTGAAGGGAAAATCGAACGTGAACGTACCGAAACGGTATTGCCCCGGCTTCAATTTCACCACGTGACGCTCGGTGGTGGAATACGCGTCCGTATACTCCGGGTCCAGCGAAGCAATGATCGGCGTGATGCCGGGGACATGCCACCGCGTGGGGGGCTCCAACGAGGTCGGGTCGACAGTAATCTCATACTCCTTGCCATAGGGACCGGGAAGGGGCGCGGCTCCCAGCAAGATCGCGCTCATCAGACAGGCCAGGAGCAGCCGCGCGAAGGCGGGCCCTCGACCCGCAGAGATCTTCGCCGTGGCGCGTATCATGGCTTCCATGTCCATTCTACTCCGTCGAACGCGCGAGGGTCCGGGGCTCGAAGACTTCCTCCACGGAATGACTGTCCCATTCGGTGTACGTCTCCAAGCCGAGCGTCCGCATGACGGTCGCGCCGGTGTCCAACAGCGAAACGGGTTGCTCGATTTCGTGTCCCGCCCTGATGCCGTCGCCCCACGCGATCCAGGGGACCTGTCCCGCTGCGTTCCCGTTGGTTCCGGGCTCGTGGGCCCCCCGTCCATTGAGCGACGTGACGATTACGGCGGCGCGGTCCAGCAGGCCGAGCTCCCTGTACACCTCCAGGATGTTCCCGATGGCCTCGTCGATTTCACGAAGCGCGGCCGCGTATGACTTGGAGGTCCATCCCTCGGTCTGCCCGACACGTCCGGCCACCGGCAGGTGGACGATCAGAAGGTGCGGCAGATCGAGGATGCGGCGACCATACCCCTCCCCACTGGCTCCCTTCACCATATAGTCCCGCACGTATTTCACCAGTGTAGGGGTCGTGCACTCGGGGCGGAGCGGCCCGCAGACTTGATAGTCGATGTACGGTTCAGGCCGGGCGAGCTGGTAGAGGGACTCGTCCATGAAAAAGATCGCGGTGTCCTTGCCCCCGCCCAAATCCATGTAGTCGAACAAGGTCGGCGCCCTGGGATACCCGCGTGCGAAATCGAACGTGTCCCAGTCTACGCCATGCTTCTCGACCGAAAGCCCCGTGAACAAGGAGGCCATGGACGGCAGGCGTTGATCTGGTGTCGGACTTTGCGCGGACCAGGTGACCGAGCCCTCTTTGACCAGCTTCCGAAGCCCGGGCATTGGCCCGGCTGCCAGCGAGCTCTGATCGACGCCCTCCAGGACGAACAGAATCACGCGATCGGCGACCGTAGAGGACTCAACGGCTTCCGCGGTCCGCCCGGCCGCATAGGCCGTCGCTCCGGTCATGAGCAGGGCTAGGGTCAGGAAGGCGGCCACAATCCGTCCGAAGCCTCCTCCAGCATCGTGCCGCGGACATGATTGCGACCAGAACACCACAGGCTGTGCCACAACAGACTCCCTAACTTCGGGTTACTTGTGTGCTTCAAAGCATGAAGCGAACGTCGAGTCACGCCTCGACCGTCAAGGCGAAAGGTAACTTATCACGCCAATTTCTTTGAAAACAAGTGAGGGCAAGGGCGGGCTCGTTGAAGTCACGCGGGCATTTCGGGTAAGAACAAGCGCGGAGCGGCCCCAAGAGGAGATCCCCATGCCGGCCGGAAACAATTTCCAGCATTCGGAATACTCCAGGGCCAACCCGGGGGACCGCGCGTCCTACCGGGAGGTCGAACCGTGGGCGCCGCTCGATTCCGTGGCGGGGCAGGATACGCTCGCCCGGCTTGGCAAGCAGATGGCGCAGCAGGGTGTGCGGGCCGTCGTGTTCATGCACGGCTCGCACCTCGGGTCGGACGTCTTTGGCATGCAGCGGCTCGACGAGGCCGGCGGGCTCAAGCGCGGGTATTCGCGCGGGATCCCGGGCATGGAAGCGCTGCTCG
>JBFISJ010000104.1:0-9395 GCA_041608595.1 Nitrospiraceae bacterium | reverse complement strand
CGGTCGGAAGGGCATCGAACCGCAGGTCACCCGTGATGAGCACGTTGACCAGGTCGACGTCTCTCCCCTCTTTCAACGCCTGAAGGACTTCGCCGGCGGTCAGAGCCTCGGTTTCCCGATCCCGCTCCGTGCAGTCCCGGCTGAGCCGGAGAGACAGGACCTGGGGAGACTCCTCGCTCCCTCGCAGCACGCGACATTCGGGCGCGGCCTCCGAGGGCACGATCCAAGTCAGGCCGGCGGCCAGCACAGCGACCAGAACACGTGGCGTCCCCATTCGTGCCGGGCCGCGTCTCCTGCTCCTTTCGCCGGTCCGCCCCGGCCTGCACGTGCTCGGAATCGCGATTTCCTTTACAGAGACCATGGCCTTTCATACACTGACGTCGTCGTCTCGCACAACGGATGGGCCGCATGTCGACAGGGTTGCATCTCAGCCGGTCCTGCTTCCTCCTCCTGTTCATCACCTCCCAGTCCATCATTGCGCTGCCACACGCGGCGGCCGAATATGTCGTGGAAGTGCCGGCGCTGGCCGTGAGCAGCCCTTCGCCCGACGCCCCGGGCGTCTTTACCGTCAAGGTGATCTGGTGGGATCAAAAATCGGAGCCCAATCCGGTCAGGTTGAAGTGGGGGAACGGCTTCATCAACGCGTTTGAATACGGTCAAATCAGCTCGAGGGGGTTGGCCCGACATTCAACCATCAAGGCGTTTCACTTTGCCATCCAGCGTACCCCGGGCATACAGCACACCGGGACCGTCAACGTCCAAGGTATTGGGTACGGAACGACCTCCATGGGCGGACCCAGCGCAGGGGCGGCGATGGCGGTCGGCTTCATCGCCCTCTTCAAGCAGGATGCTGTGCGGCGGGGCGTCGCGCTGACGGGGACCCTTCAGTCAAACGGCCAAATCGGCCCGGTGGGGGGCATCGCCGGCAAGTTGCGTGCGGCGGCCCGGGAGGGCTACCACACGATCCTGATCCCGGCCGGTCAGCTCAACGATCCCCGATGGTCGCTTGGGAGCTTGGCCCTTGAGCTGAATGTTACGCTGAAGGAAGTTTCGTCTATCGAAGAGGCCTATGCGCTCATGACCACCGGTACGCTTTGACAGCCGCTGCTCCACACGTCCCGCCAATTACGACGCCTCGATTGGCCGACCCGGTCCCACTCCCTCCAGGATGTCGGCAAGTTGGGCCTCGGTGAGCCCATGCATCCCCAGGTTCAAGCGCCGCGTCAGCTCGGCCCGGTCTGGAACCGCGAGCACGTGTGCCAGCACCGCCACGCTCTCGTGAGGTGAGGAGTCCCAGAGCCGAAGAGGGCGAATGCGGACGAAGCCGTACCACGCCTCCGCACGGACTTCATCCCGAAGCAAGTCGTCCAGGTCACCGAACGCACAGACCTCCGACGTGATCTCGAATTCCACCCGTAGCCCCTCTTTTACGACGTAGACCACGCCCCGGGCAGGCTTGGAGAGGTATCGCTGTAGATTGTCTTTGATGAGAGGAGTCCGCAGCCCCCAGATCCCGTGCCCGAGCTGAACCTCAAGGCTCTCAGCCGCAGTCCGACCCTTGGTCGGTCCGGCGACGAACAGGAAATGGCGGGGCCCCGGAACGCTGTGTTCGACCGTCATCGAGTTCCACTTGCGCCGCACGCCCGGACGCTATTCGTTTTTCGCGCAAGCGGCGGCCGAGCACGGCCCAGCCGGGTGTCGTGACGACTTCCACAGCATGACCCATTGGCCTTGTCACACCGCAGAAAGCTGGAAGCTGCGAAAGTGGTGGAGGGAGGAAGTCGGTGCGATGGACTAAGTCCGAGAAAAATCGTCGTTGTCGTCGAGAACCTCGTCCGTCTTGTCCAGGAGGTCCACGTCGTCATCGTCGGTGTCCTCGAGGGACAGCTCATCCTGAATCTCCTCTCCCGTGTCCTCATCAAGATTGAGCTCTTCGTCCATGCCTTCCCGTTCAACCCCCGACTCCCGGCTGACACCGCCTCGCGTCTGACCCAGCGCCCCTCCCACGGTCCCAACCGAGGCAGGGACGGCAGCCGCTGCCAACTTGGCGGCGGGTGCATGACTGGTCGTCTTCTTCGACGGCGCCTTTTTCTTAGCTGCCCCCTTGGACTTGCGCTTGGCTCCCTTCTTCTTCGCTGCGCGCTTGGCCTTCTTCCCCTTCTTTGCTTTCTTCGTTTTCTTCGCCTTCGACTTGCGCGCCGCCTTACCCTTCTTTTTCTTCGCCGCTTTTTTCTTTGCCGCCTTCTTCTTAGTCGCTTTTTTCTTCGCGGCTTTCTTCTTCGCTTTCTTCTTTTTCTTCTTCGCCATCGCCTTCCTCCTCAATTGTTCACGCGGATAACCACGCCACGACAGGCGCCACCATTAGCACAATCGTTCACCGCTTGCAAGAAGCCAACTGACCCCATAAATGTCAGGTGCAAGGTAAGACGTGCGGGTTGTTTGCGCGCACAGGCCTCGACGAGATGACCCCGGGGAGTAGCCCGACGGGGAACGAGCACCAAGGTCACAGAGGACCGCCGCAGAATGGGTGAGGCCGTTGTTTCGTATCTTTTTTGGGCAGCAGAGGGGGGCTACGGCGCGACCCACACATCGACGAAGGTCGGCAGGCTGTCGGCGCCCTTCACCGTGTCAGCCCCCGCCATATCCGTGACCTGGAGCTCGAACCGGAGGCGGCGGGCCCCTGACACCTTCGGCGCGACGAATCGCGGTCGGGGCGTATTCGGGTCCAGCAACGAAACCGGGTTGCCGCGAACTTGCCGCCATTGATAGCGCAGCGGGTCCCCATCGGGGTCCAGGCTCCTGGTCCCATCCAGCACAACCGGCTGACCGGCTTTTACGTGGAGCTCGGGACCGGCATCCGCCGTGGGCCACCCGTTCGCCTCGACCCGCGACTTCACGACCACATCCAGCATGCCCTGCATGCCGCGGTTGGTCACGGTGATCGTCGCACGCCCGTTTGAGATGATACGCAGGAGTCCGTTGGGAAGGACGGTGACGACGCGATCATCCGACGAGCTGTACGTGCTGCCGCAGGAGCCGCCCGTGACCCTGCGGACGACTCCGTCGTCGAACTGCGCCACCACGGGCACCTCCACCACCCGCCCGATCGTCTGCAGTCGCCAAGGCTTCTCTGCCTCGAACTCGATCCTGGCGATGCCCGTGGCCGGCTCGGCGCGCACCAGCACCTCGTCGAACTCCTCCCGCACTCCCAAACGACCTCCGGTGACCTCGGCCACCACCAGCAGTCGCATCGTGCCAACGGCCTCGGGAGGTACCGTCAGGAATCCCCCATAGGGCGGATCGGAGGAGACCGTGGCGACCAACGCGGGCGTGGCATGTTGCGAACCCAGGGGTGCTTCGCGTTCCGCGTACCAGTAGTACAGGACCCGGCGGACTCCTTCCTCTGCCCCCAGGTCCACGCTGACGGGAATCGGCCGCCCCGGCTCGACGAGCATCATGTTTTTCGGACTGTTGATCGAGAAAGCGGACACCCGGCCCGGAGCGCCGGACAGGAGGAGACCGACGACGAGCGCCACGAACAGCGGGTGGATTGGCAAAAAGCGCGGCATGTGGCTCACCTGACGAGATGAGCGGCAGTGTAGCAGGTGCATGGCCCCCGATTCACCTTCCCTTCCCCGTGCCCCTTGTTTCCCGGGATTCCTTTTGTGTAGGCTTTTCGGCCAACGGATCCCCGGAGCAACTTGTGACGACCCACGGCATCACCACACGACATCCGGCGCTCGTCTCTCTCAGTCGAGAGCTGGCGCACCATCCCGTCAACCGCAACGAGTTTTTTCAGCGATTCCGCACCGAGCGGCTGCCGCGGCCGCGCCTGCAACGGTTCATTGAACAGTATCAGTACTTTTGCAAGCACTTCGTGAAGGTCCTGGAGGGCTTATTGTATCGGACGCCCCTCGACCAGCTCGACATGCGCATCGAGCTGACGCGGACGCTCTATTCTGAACTCGGCAACGGGAACCCCGAGCAGGCGCATCTCACCATGCTGAACCGCTTCGCGGCAAGGCTCGATCTCGACGAGGCCAGGCTCAAGCGGACCGAGCCGGTTGCCTGTGTCCGGGACTACCTGCGCACTCTTCACGCGCTGTTTCTGGAATCCGACTATCAGACCGCGTTGGGAGCCGAGCTGGCCGTCGAGATCACCGCCGCGTCGGAATTTCAATATCTGTATCCGGGCTTGCAACAGTATGCCTGGTTTCGCGAAGAAGACCTGGCGTTCTTCAAGCTCCACGTCGAGGAAGAGCTGTGCCACGGCGATTGGCTGCTGGATGCCGTCGAACGAACAGCCCGCTCCGCCGAAGACTACGACCTCGTCACAGGAGGCGCGCGACGCACGGCGGATGCCTGGCAGGCGTTCTGGCTTGGGCTGCACGCTGAGGTCTTTGTACCCGCAGATCATCAGGGAGAGACGCCATGAGGCCGACCGCCGCCGCGCGGCCGCCGCTCGAGCTGACGGACGACGTCCTGCGCCTCCGGGCCTGGCGCATGCCGGATATGGTTGCCTACCAGCACAGCAGCGACGAATGGTGGGTGGCGCCGCTGGACGACAACCTCCCGTTGGTTCGCCTCAATCGCGCCGGCTTCGAACTCCTGACCTCGATGGACGGGCATACCACGGTCGCGTCCCTCCTCAACAAGTTCGGCGGCTGGGTCTGCGGACCGGACGGAGAAAACGGGCGTCTCAGTCTCGAACGCTGGTCTCTTCCCAATTACTCCCTCTGCTATTTCGGGACCGAACCACCCGGGGGGCATCGACACAAGGCCAAATGGGACATCCTCCTTCAGGAGATCCGCGAAGGCTGGTCGGGCCAGGAGGGTTTTGAGGGAGAGGATCACCTGCAGGACTATCACGTCCACGAGCTGAAGGAGAGCGATCAGGACGACGGGCATTTCGATCTGATCGAAACCACTGTCTCCCACTTGTTTCGCGAGCCGAGCGAGGCCCTGGGCGGATTGACCTACGGCCGGCAGCTCATGCGGCAGTTTCGCCAGTTCGGCTGGTTTCAGCCGAAGCCCACCACGATCGTGGAGGTCGGAGGTGGGCTGGGCTACGTAGCCCGCGAGCTCGGGAAGGAGCTGCTCCCCTTCGAAAAGCAGGGCATTGCCTATGTCACGTTGGACGTCACCCGGCCGTTTTTGACCCGTCAGGTCAACCGGGCTCGGCAAGGGGGGTGGCGCTGCCAGGGCACGCAGGCCAACGGGGAATGGCTTCCGCTCAAGACCAGCTCGGTCGACCTCCTGATCGACAACGAGAACATGGCCGATATGACCCCCGTGCAGCTCCGCGGCCAGGAGATCAGGGAAGGAAAGGGAGACACGCCCCAACACCAGGAAGCCCTTGACTGGATTCGCCGGATTCGCCTCCCCCTCGACGCCGAGGTCCCCGAGTCGGCAATGTTCAACCTGGGGCCGATCCGATTTCTCGCGGAAGTCTGGCGTGTGCTCAAGCCGGGCGGCCGCGCGATCCTGGTGGAGTTCGGCATCGAGGAAGGCTGGCCGGCGCCCGTGAAGCTACCGGGGCATACGGAGTATGAAGTGCAATACTCTCATCTCCGGCACGCCGCCCGCTGGCTGGGCTTCGAGGAGCAGTACCTGACGCTGCCTCAGTTGCTACTCATCAATCCCAAGACGCGAGTCCTCTGCACGGGAGCTGTGTATACCATCCAGCGTTTCTGCGAGGCGCTGGGTAAGCCCTTTACCATCCGCGCCTACACCGAAGCCGAGCTGTCCAACTCCCTCGGCGACATGCTGCCAAAATTGATGGGCTGTCACTACCACGACGTGATCGACCCCGCCTGGTTCGGTCTCTGGGATTTCAAGGTCATGCTCCTCCGCAAGCCCGGCGGCACCGCGCAACCCAAGGTGACCGAAGCCAAGGGGTACCGCTGGTACTCCCAGAAATAGCGGCTCTTCAAGCAGCCCCTCCAGAGGAACAATTCAGCGTCGGCTGCCCTGAACGAGGTCCGCTTACGGGCCGAGGCGAAAAGGCCCGCCCTATCACCCGACGTAGAACCCGGAAAAAGGGGATTGTCCCATTCGCATCGTGATGGGCTTGTTCCCTTTTTTCCGGGGCCCCGACCGCGCGGCTTGGCCGTCAATCCAAACAGATGTTGCCTTGACAAAGCATAGAGGTGTAACAGATATTTCGAATGTGGGCAGTAGGAATGCCTAGGAGCCGGAACGAGAAAGACCGCACAGTTTTTCATGGGACCCTTAGCCGTTCACTTATCAGTCAGCTGCCCGCCAGAGAAGCATCGTGAAATATGAATAGCATGCCGTCCGCGAAGTGGGTTGCCGGAACTAATGCAGCTCTGCTGGGCTGGAACGTCGGTCTCCTGTCCGCCTTTTTTGCCGCGATCGGCATTGGCGTTGGATTCTCGCGGATTGGCATCCCGATCGCGGGTAGGTTAGGCATTGGCTTCGCCTTCGCTGCTGCAATAATCGTTGGGATCGTGGCAGGATCCGCCGTCGCTCGTAGGGTAAAGCGGTGGTTTGAGGGTCGCACCGTCCAGCTAGGCTATATCTGGTTGGCCGTGTTGCTCGTAGTTACGCTGCTCTCATTCCCGGCACCGTTCAATTTTGTCATCCGCTAACTGAAGACGGCGTCCAACGTCGCGCTCAACTCGAGAAACACAAAGAGGGCGGGAGTCATTTCCGGCGGGCCGCTCTCGAGTCTGCCCACACAAGCGCGCACAATAACAACTCCTGACCTCTCCTGCTAGACGACAGATCCACGATGGTGTCTACACTCGGACAGCTCTTTCACCGATTGACAGATTCGCGGCCCGGGTCACGAGCGGCAGATCGGATCAGAGGAGACATCGAATCTCTTCTGATGAAGGTCCTCAAACGGCACGGCCTGCCAGGTGTCGAGCGTGTCGTGACTCGTGTGAATGTGCCAGGCCACCCACTCGTCCGACAGCGGGAGGAAGGGGTCAGTCAGCGCTGGCGCCGCGCCTGGAGCAGCTCGCCACGAAAGGGCCGGCGCGTGCTGGAGGTCTCAGTTATGGATACGGGCGACTTGCTGACAACATCCGTGGAGTACCGAGAAGTCCCACAAGCACGACTGAGCAAGCAGCAACGCGAGGTGGCTTCATTGCACGAGGCGTTCTACGCGAAGTACGGGGACATTGCAGCGATCGCGTACGCCAACGATCAACCTCCACAGCTACGTCCGCTCGACCGCCTTTTGCTTCTGATCGCGGAGTTGGAAGCAGACCTCAACAACGGTGGCTTCGCCCAGTACCTCGAAAACAAGGGGCGCCGTCGGGCGCGTTCAGCGATGACGGCGTTGCGCATGGTCGGCGCCAGGCGAACCGAACGAATGCTTCAGTCGGCCCTTCAGCGCCACACACCTTCGGCTCGCTTCGAACGTCTGGACGAGCAGTTCTACAGTTCCCCAGAGGACCTCGCTGCGCTTGTCATGAGACACAGAGCCGCAGCTGGAGAGCGGGGCGAAATGGAGGGCGCTGCCCATCAAGGCATTGCAGGAGACGAGGTCCGCGCCGCGGACAGGCGGCGGCGCGGCCGTCACAGCTGAACGCCGCCATTAGGCCGCCAGGAAGGAAAACGAAAAGGGGTCGGGAGTAAGTACGAGCGAGTCGTTCACACATCTCGGCATACGAACGTGCACCACAACGACCCTCGACCCCGTTTGCCTTCTTTTCTGGGCACTTTTCCCAACCGCCGGAATTAGCCTCCCGGGCTAGAATAGCCTGCCTGCCCGTGACAAACGATAAGAGGTCACGCTACCCACTCCTCTAAGCCCGTAAGCCAATTCGTGCTTCAGAGGCATCTCGCAGCAAGACTCACCTTGCTCACATTGCTCCCGCATGCCCCCTAGGGAGTTCCTCGTCGACAGAACACAAGTTTGAAAGTTGATGAAAAACCGCTGGAATCCCGCCAGAACGATCGGCCTCCCAGGAAAAGCCGGTCTCCATCCGGGTGCTATACTCACCATCGTATCCCGTTTTCAGCAGAGAGAGGGTCACCCATGCACGTCATGCTCGCGGTATTGGGTACGGTGGTGACGATTCTCGTCCTGCTTGTGCGATTGTCGGACGCAGGGATCGATCTCGGCTGGCTGAACCCGTACCTCTGGTATCGGAGATGGAAATGGCGCCAGAAGGTCACCGGCGACCCGATCTATACGCTTGATAGTCCCATGGAGGTGACGGCGCTCCTCATGGTGGCCGTCGCAAAATGCGATGGCGACATGAGCGTCCAGCAGAAAAGACTCATCCTCGGTTTGTTCGAGCAAGACTTTCACCTCTCCGCCCGCGAGGCCTCCGCGCTTCTCAACTCAAGCGTGTTTCTCCTCAAGGATGGTGAGGCCGTCCGAGCCAATCTCGGTAAGGTGGTCGCGCCCAGCTGGAACCGTTTCACGAGAGAGCAAGCCGAATCGGCCAAAAAGCTGATCGCGCGCGTCGGCAGCTGCGAGGGCAAGCCGAGCGAGATACAGGGCGAGTTTATTGAAGCTGTCTGGGCCGTCCTCTCAAAGTCTCTTCCACAAGAGACTAAGTGGAACTAGACTCCATATCGCTTACACATCTTTCCGACCAAATCCAACACCACTCCTTCACGCAACCCGTAGTCGCTGACGAGACATTCCTCGAACCCGAATTCCTCCATCACCGTCCGAAGGATCAGCACACCGGCAGCGATCACGTCTTCCCGTCCTGCCTCAAGCCCCGGCATTTCCTGACGCTGCGCTAGCGTGCGCGCTGCTACTTCTTTCTCCAGAGCACGGACCGCATCGAGCGACAGCCGGAAGTTGTGAATCCGCGCGCGCTCGTAGGTTGCCACCTTTTGAACCATGGCGGCCATGGTCGTGACCGCTCCAGCCGTGCCGATCAACTCGGAGTTGTGCACGTCGCCGAGCTGTGCGCGCACCGACTCGACCTGGGAGCGGATGCGCGCGCGCGCCCGTGCGACCTGCTGCTGGCTGAGGTGATCAGCGCTCAACATCTGTTCGGTGAGCGTCACGACACCCAGGGGGATCGAGTGCACGACCAGACCAGCCCGAGCAGACTCAAACATGAATTCGGTGCTCCCGCCCCCGATATCCAGACCGAGCACCTTGTCGACCGGTCCGGCGATCCCGTGTCGAATGCCCAGGAACGTGAGTTGCGCCTCTTCCTGCCCCGTGAGGACCCGGACCGCCCACCCCACCTCGGCCTCGACGCGCCGCAGAAAGTCCTGGGCATTGCCCGCCTCGCGCACCGCCGAGGTCGCCACCACCGTGTGAGCGTCCACTTGCTCCCGCTCGATGACCTTCCGCCATTCTTTTAAGGTCTCGATGACGCGCGCCATGGCCGGGGCGCTGAGCTTGCGGTTTTCGGACAATCCTTCGCCAAGACGGAGGATCTTCCGATCGG
>JBFISJ010000103.1:0-9408 GCA_041608595.1 Nitrospiraceae bacterium | reverse complement strand
GAGCGTGGCGAGCGGTTCCGCTTTGACCTGGGCGCGACCAGCGTCCTGTTCGTCAACCTCCGCGAGCGCAATACGGTGGACTCCAAAGTGCATTGGATCCATGCACAAGCCGACTACCACAAGGCGCACGCGCTCTACCAGTGGGCGACCGGAGCATGGGCGCAGGGGTCCGTCGTCAAAACGCCCACGCGCCCCTGAACGGGAGGCGGCCACCGTGATCCGGGACGCGAGAGGGAACAGGGAAGGATGAGCGACTGGGGCAGGCAGGGCGGAGCCAATGTGCGCAGCATGGTCCAAGAGCTGCGACGGTTCGGCATTTTTCAGAAGGGGGAACGGCGCCTGCTCTGGCTCCTGATCATGTATGCCCTCGCGATTGGGTTGTTTTCTCTCATCGTGCCGCTCACCGTTCAAGAGCTCGTCAACACCTTCGCGTTTGCGGTCCAGCCGATCATGGTGCTGACTCTCATCGGGCTGATGGGCGTGGTGTTGCTCGTGGTCGGCGCGTTCCGCGTCCTGCAGTTTTACGCGAACGACGTGTTGGAACGCCGGATCTTCGTCCGCGTCGCCCTCCCGCTCGCGCGCGGGGTTCTGACGTTTCGCGACACGGCATTCACCGGCGAGCAAGCCAGCCGCTTCTTCGAAACCGTCCTTCTCCAGCGCGCGCTCTCCTCGCTGCTCGTCGACTTCATCAACGTCGTGGTCTCGGGCGTGATCGGGATGGGGCTGCTGGTGTTCTATCATCCCTACTTTCTCGGCTTCGACGTGCTGCTCATCCTGGTCGTGCTCATCATCGCGGGGCTCGGACGGGGCGGGCTCGCCACGACGCTGCGGATGTCGGAAGCCAAATACGACACGTTTCACTGGTTCCAGGGTGTTGCGGACAACCTCCTGCACTTCAAGAGCGTCGCCAGCGCCCCGCTGATCCTCCAACGCGCAGACGATCTGGCGTTTGCGTACGTCAAGGCCAGGGAGGCGCGGTTCAAAGTTCTGGTGCGGCAGTATATCGGGTCGGTCGTGCTCCAGGTGGTGTTGCATGCGGGCCTGCTGGGAACTGCCGGGTGGCTGGTCGCCATGGGCGAGCTCACCCTGGGGCAACTGGTGGGAGCGGAGGTCATCATTACCACGCTGTTGGCCAACCTGGAGTCCGTGGTGAAACGGGTGTACGTGTTCCATTATTTCTCGACGGCGCTGGTGGAGCTCGATCATCTCTTTGCGCTGCCCAAGGACGAGAAGCGGGGCATTCCCGAGATCGAGATCCCCGATGCACGCGGCAGGGGACTCAAGCTGACCTGCCAACAAGTGTCCGTCCATTTGGACGGCACACCCGTCGTGAGAGACCTCACGTTCAACGTGCAGGCGGGAGAGAAATGGGCCGTGGTCTGCGAGACCGAGACGGTACGGCATCTGCTGGCAAGACGGCTTGCCGGCCTCGAACCGCCCCAGTCAGGAGTCATTCGTTACAATGACATCGACCTGAAGGAGCTGGGTGCCGACACGATAAACCGCTACCGGGGGCTGGTCCTGAGCTGGCAGCTGTCGCTGTTCGAGGGGAGCCTCTTCGAAAACATTACGATGGGAAGGCCAGGCATGTCATTGGACGAGGTGCTCTGGGCCCTCCAGTTCGTGGAGATGAAGGACGAGGTGGAAAGGCTCGCGGAGGGACTGCAAACGAACGTTAGTCACGAAGGAAAAGAGCTGACCCCCAGCCAGAAGCTCAGGCTGCTGGTTGCGCGCGCCGTCGTTGAGCGCCCTCCGCTCCTCATCCTCGACGGCGCGCTGTATGAGCTACGGACCGATGTTCGGGAGGTGATCCTGAGAAGAATTTGCTCCCATGAGGTTCCCTGGTCCGTGGTGATCGTGACGACCCATCCCGAGATCAAAAGCGTCGTGGGGCACGTCGTGCAGGCCAACTAGTTGGACTAGGACGTGCAGCCGCGGGCCGGTCGTCTTGGTCGGGTTAACAAGGCGGAACGACCACGACTCCACCGCCCACTCGCCAGACTGTCTCAACCCTCCCAGCCTCGGGCTCACATATCGGGTCGGGCCCGGCGCCGGGCGACCCCCGTGCCCCGGGCGGCCTGGGACACGGCCTTGGACACGCGCTCGACCACGGATCGGTCGAAGGCGCTGGGCACGACGTAGTCCTCGCTGAGCGTGTCCTCGGGGATGGCCCCCGCGATCGCGTCGGCAGCGGCCAGCAACATGCTTTCATTGATGTCGCTGGCCTGCACATCCAGCGCGCCACGAAAGAGACCCGGGAATCCCAGTAGATTGTTGATCTGGTTCGGCAGGTCGGACCGCCCGGTGGCGAAGACTCGGCAGAGCGGGGCCGCCAGCTCCGGTGCGATTTCGGGGTCGGGGTTGGCCATGGCGAACACGATGCGTTCCTTGCACATCAATTCCAGATCGCCGGGCTGAACGATGTTGCCCGCGGAGAGGCCGATGAAGACGTCCGCGTTTTTCAGGGCGTTCTGGAGCGTACCGGACGGCTCCGCTTGCCTCACGAGGTCCGGGAGATCCTGGCGGCGGTCACGGATCTGGTCGGTGTCACCGGGGAGCAGCACCCCCGCCTTGTCGCATCCCACGAGGTGACCGACGCCGGCTGCCAGGAGGAGCCGGCAGCAGCCGAGCCCGGCCGCGCCCAATCCGTTCACGACGACGTGCGCCTCCTTCATCTGCTTCCCGACGACTCGCAACGCATTCTTGAGCGCCGCGAGGACGACCACCGCGGTCCCATGCTGGTCGTCGTGCATGATCGGAATGTCGAGCGTCTGCCGTAACTGCCGCTCGATATCGAAGCAGCGTGGGGAACTGATGTCCTCGAGGTTGATCCCGCCGAAGGCCGGCGCGATACCTTGCACGATCTGAACGATCGCCTCCGGATCCTGGGTGCTCAGGCAGATCGGCCAGGCGTCGATCGCCGCGAACTCTTTGAACAGCATCGCCTTGCCTTCCATGACGGGCAAGGCGGCTTCCGGCCCCAGGTTGCCGAGGCCCAGCACCGCCGACCCGTCCGAGACTACAGCCACGCTGTTGCCTTTGGTCGTGAGCGCGTAGGCCTTGTGCCGGTCCTTCGCGATCGCTTGGGCCACGCGCCCCACGCCCGGCGTATAGACCATGGACAGGGTGTTCCGGGTCGTCACGGGCAGTTTCGCGGCGACATGGATCTTGCCGCCGAGGTGCATCAGGAAGATGCGGTCGGAGGCCGAAAGGACTTCGACGTCGGGAAGCGCGTTCAGCGCCGCTAGCACTCGCTCGCCATGCGGTTCATCCTTGACGTCGAATGTGATGTCGCGAACCACGAAGGCCGCGTTGGCCGACACGATATCTACCGCACCGATACTGGCGCCCTCCTCCGCGATCAGGTTCGCCACCTGGGCGAAGATTCCGATCTTGTTCGCCAGCGACAGGCGAACCGTCAGCCGGTAGTTGCTATAGGGGCCGATATCGCTCACGGGTCGTGCCTCAATATGTCCTCACAGTAGCATATCTTTTCCGGTAGATCGAAAGATTTGCTGCCGGCGTCCCCACGGTTGACCACCGGTTGAACCCGGTGTTACCGTGGGCGCCATGTCGCGAGACGACTCAAACCCCAAGGCCAACCGACTCGTTCACGAAACCAGCCCCTATCTCCTGCAGCACGCCCACAATCCGGTCGATTGGTATCCCTGGGGACCCGAGGCGCTCCGGCGCGCCAAAGAGCTGAACAAGCCGATCCTGCTGTCCATCGGGTATTCCGCCTGCCACTGGTGTCACGTCATGGAGCGCGAATCCTTCGAGGATGAAAAAATCGCCGGGCTCATGAACGAGCACTTCGTCAACATCAAGGTCGATCGGGAGGAGCGGCCCGACCTCGACGAGATCTACATGCAGGCGACGCTCGTCCTCAACCAAGGCCAGGGCGGTTGGCCCATGACGGTCTTCCTGACGCCGGATCAACATCCGATCTTCGCCGGCACGTATTTTCCGCCGACCGATCGATGGGGTCGTCCGGGGTTCGGCACGCTTCTGGAAAAGATCGCCGAGTTCTGGCGGCAGGACCCCCAGGGCCTCACGCAGCAGGCCGCGCAACTGACCCAGCGCATCCGGGCCGAGGTGGAAGCGGTGTCGCCCCTGGCGGTGGGAGAGGCCGAGCTCGACGCCGCGGTGACCCAGTATGCGGAGGATTTCGATGCGCGTTACGGTGGATTCGGCGGCGCGCCCAAGTTCCCTCCCGCCACCGGCCTCTCGCTCCTGCTGCGGCGGTATCACAGGACCGGAGACGAGCAGATCGTGCGCATGGTCCAGACGACGCTCGATGCCATGGCAGCGGGGGGCATCTACGATCAGATCGGGGGCGGGTTCGCGCGCTATTCCACCGACCAGCGGTGGCTGGTCCCCCACTTCGAGAAGATGCTCTATGACAACGCGCTCCTGACCAGGACCTACCTCGAAGCGTTTCAGGTCACCGGGGAGGCGAGATATCGCACGGTGGCGGCCGAAACTCTGGATTACATATTGGCGGAGATGACGTCGGCCGAGGGCGGTTTTTATTCCGCGACCGATGCCGACTCGGAGGGGGTGGAGGGCAAGTTCTTCGTCTGGACCCCGACGGAGGTGCGCGCCGCGCTGCCCTCGGAGGAGGACGCCCGCCGGGTCTGTGCCTATTACGACATCACGCCGGCGGGAAACTGGGAGCAGGCCAGCATCCCGAACCGGCCGCGCAGTCCCGAGGAGGTCGCGCGGGAGCTGGGCATCTCGCCCCAGGAGCTGCTCGACACGGTTGCCCGCGCGCGGCCGCTCCTTTACGAGGCGCGATCCAAGCGCGTGCCCCCGGGGTTGGACGACAAGGTGCTGACGGCCTGGAACGGCATGATGATCAGCGCCATGGCCGAGGGTGCACGGATCCTCGGAGAGAATCGCTACCTGGTGGCGGCCGAAGAGGCCGCCGACTTTCTCCTGCGAACACTCTCGCGTCCGGACGGCGGGCTCTATCGCACGTATCGGGCCGGCCACGCGCACCTCCACGCCTGTTTGGAGGACTATGCCTACCTGGCCGAGGGGCTCATCGACCTTTACGAGGCGGGCGGGCACGAAGGGTTCCTGACCGAGGCGGCCCGGCTGGCGGAGCGGATCCTCGGCGATTTTGCCGACGAGGAGCACGGTGGCTTTTTCACGACGGCCAAGGACCATGAGGCGCTCATCGTTCGAAGCCGGGAAGGCCCGGACGGGGCCACGCCCAGCGGCAACGCCGTGGCCGCGTCCGCCCTCGCGCGATTGTCGTTCCATTTCGCGCGGGAGGATTTTCGGGAGGCGGCGATCCGTGCGGTGCGTGCCTACGGGAGACAGATCGCCCGGTTCCCGCGCGCCTTTGCGAAGAGTCTTGCCGTGGCGGACCTCCTGCTCACCGGACCGGTCGAGCTGGCCTTCGTGGGCAGTCCCGGAGAGCCCGGGTACGAGTCCTTGCGGGCAGCTGCCAGCCGGCAGTACCTACCTGGCCGCATCATCGCGCACAACGACGACCCCGCGGGTCCCCCGCCGCAGCATCCCCTGCTCGCCGGCAAGATGCTCGTCAACGACCGAGCGGCCCTCTACATCTGCCGAAACTTCGCCTGCCAGACGCCCGTGACGGAGCCGGAACAGGTCGGGGAGGCGTTACGGCAGTTTCAGTCACAGGTCGCGGCCCCGGGCGCCGCAGCCTCGAAGGCCCTGGAGGGCCTGCGGTTGCCGGGCAAGGCGACAGCGGGTGGCACAGCCGCCTATGCCGTGCGGTTCGTCGGCGCGCCGGACGGGGCGCACGCATCCCATTCCTACGTCACGCTGGGATCGACGGGGCTCACGATCAGCCGCCTGGGGTTCGGGGGATACCGGGTCGACAGCGACGAAGCGGAGCACCGCGAGGCCCTGCGCAAGGCGCTGCGCGGCGGGTGGAACCTCATCGATACCTCCACGAACTACACCGACGGGGGCAGCGAGCGGCTCATCGGGAGCGTGCTGGCGGAGTTGGTCAAATGTGGCGACGTGAAGCGCGAGGAAATCGTCGTCGTCTCCAAGATTGGCTACGTCCAGGGTCAAAACCTGAAACGGGCGGAAGCGAAGGAGAAGGCCGGAAAGCCCTTCCCGGAGATGGTCAAGTACGCCGAGGGCATCTGGCATTGCCTGCATCCGGAATTTCTCGCGGAGCAACTCAGCCTCTCGCTGGATCGCCTGGGCCTGGACACGCTCGATGTCTGCCTTCTGCACAATCCCGAGTACTTCTTGTCCGACGCGGCCCATCGGGGCACCAAGGATCTACCCGGTACGCGCGAGCGGTTCTACGGACGGCTGGAGGCCGCCTTCGCCTTCTTCGAGGCACAGGTGATGGCCGGACGGCTGCAGTGGTACGGGGTGTCTTCGAACACCTGCGCCGCGGCGGCCGACGATCCCGAGGCCACGTCCGCCTCCCGCATGCTGGAGGCCGCGGAAGCCGCGGCTCGTCGGGTGGGGCAGGCCTCCCACCACTTCCGCGTGCTGCAGTGCCCCATGAATCTCTACGAGTCGGGCCCCGCGCTCATGCCGAATACCGGCAAGGAATCGGCCCAGACTGTGCTCGCCTTCGCGCAGGAACACGGCGTCGGCGTGCTGGTGAATCGGCCACTCAACGCGATGCCCTCGTCGCGCGGCGGTATGGTGCGGTTGGCGGAATTCCCCGCCGAGTCCCCGTTTGTCGAGTTTGAGGCGCAGCGCAACAAGGTCGCAGGTCTGGAGGCCGAATATCGTGAACGCCTGGCACCGCATGTCAAACACGGCGGACAGGGCATGCCGCCGCAGGATTACTTCCGCTGGGCCGAGGAGCTGGACCGGATCCGGCCCCGCGTGCTGGGGCTCGAGCACTGGGATCAGATCGAGGGGCAGATGGTGGCGCCACACCTCAACCAGGTGCTCAGGGCCTTGAGCCAGCATTTCACGGGGGAGATGACCGACCAGTGGAACGCCTGGCGCGAGCGGTATATCCCCGAGCTCCTGGTCTTGATTCGCGAGATGCGACGGGAATCCACGGAGAAAAGCCGAGCCAGGGCATCGGCCATCGAGGAGGTCATCGACCCCCTCTTGCCGGAGCCCCGGCGCAAGGCCTCCCTCTCACGGAAGGCCCTGTGGGTCCTGGCAAGCACCCCGGGCGTCACCTGCGTGCTCAACGGTGCGCGGACGCCGGCCTATGTGGACGACGCGTCGGCGGTCCTCCAATGGGAGCCGCTCACCGGGGTCGAGCCGGTCTACGAGGCCCTGAGCCGGAACGGCTGAATGCGGCTCACGAGTGAGTGCGCAGCACGCGCCGCTCTCCCAGACGACAAATTTTTGTCGAAAACCGAGTCCCGGCGGCCGAGCTACGGGAGAGAATTTGCTAGAATTTTTCTAGAAATTTGATACAACCCAATCAGGGGTCAGGAGCCGCCGATCCTCCCATCGCGACTGGTGCTCAATCACTCTGTTGAGAGAAAGGGTCCCATGATGGAACAGACCACCCGTGTTGCCTTGGGTTCCGGACTGGCCCTGGCCTTGCTCACCGGGTTCATCGGATGCGCCGGCCACACGACGGCCAGCTCGGTTGGGCACGAAACACAGCAGCCCCCGCCGAAAGAGATCGCCTTGCCGGATCTGGCCGTCGAGGAGCGTGTCAAGCAAGAGCCGGTCGTCCCTTCGGCGGTGCCTCCCGGGTCGGTGCAGCCGCAGCAAGAAGCCGACGCCATCATCGAACCGCCCATGCCCGAGCCGGAGCCTCCGACGGTTGCGGAAACTGACCTGATGCCATTTGACATGGATCAGGACCCAACCGGGGTCTTCCTCCTGGACATCCCGTTCAACTTCGACCAGTACTCTCTGCGCGACGACGCGCTCGCGTTCGTGGAAGTCAACGCGACACGGCTGAGGGAAGAAAGCGTCGGCAAAGTCGTGCTCGAAGGTCGGGGCGACGAAGTCGGGACCGCCGACTATAACCTCGTGCTCGGCGAGCGGCGCGCCCGGGAGGTCAAGCGCTATCTCCAGAACCTGGGGCTCAAGTCTTCGAGCATGAGAGTTGTCAGCTATGGCAAGGAGCGTCCGCTTTGCTTCGAGCACACAACGGACTGCTGGCAACTGAACCGCAGCGTCCGCATGGTCGTCGAATAATCAAGCTGGAGTGGCGCCGGCGCATCGGACGCCGGCGTCAGTCCCTTCTTCACCCCTCATCGCACAGCCGCCGCCTCACCATCCCTCTCCGAGCGCACCCAACTGATTCGCTCCTGGGCGTCCAACACCCCCCCGTCGTGAAACCGGCCTCCTTGCGTTCTCCTCAGTGATCTGCACGGATCCGGCTGCCTTCCTTCGCACATTTAACCGTGGTTTTAATCCTCCGTAACAGCACTGTAATGGGGAGGGCGTACCCTTCCGTCCGATACCCCGCGCTCACTGTGGCATCAATGAAACGGGAGGGTACGACTCATGCGGCCTTCGATACGATGGTTGGTCGGCGTGTCCGTGGTGATTGTGCTCGGCGTTCTGGCTGGGTGGCATCCGGCGGCGGCCGATGAGCTGACGGAGATCCTCCGTGAGAAAGGCACCCTCACGAAAGAGGATTACATCCGGATCAAGGCGGCGGAGGAGAAAAAGGCCGAGGAGCAGCAAAAGCGTTTGGAAGAGGAGTTTCCCGTCAAGGTCGGATGGGGGAAAAAAGGCTTTACCCTGAGCACCCGAGACGGAAAGTGGAAAACCGCGATCCAGTGGCGGTTGCAGTTCCGGTACACCTACCCGGAGGACCAGGACGAGGATTCCGTTTCAGATTTCAGCGACAACGCGGAAAGCACGTTTGAAATCCGCCGCGCTCGAATGAAAGTCGGCGGGCATGGGTATCAACCCTGGTTGAAATATTACTTCGAGGTCGACTGGCAACCGGTCAGGAGCGCCGGCAGCTCTGGCTCGGAAGCCCGGTTGCTCGACTGGCGGATTATGCTGGAGAAATACAAGTTCGCACAACTGCGGATCGGACAATGGAAGATCAACTACAACCGTGAGCGGGTCGATTCCTCGGGAAAGCAGCAGTTCATCGAGCGGTCGATCGTGAACAGTCCATTTACGATCGATCGGCAGATGGGCGTGATGCTCTACGGGCATGTGTTCCCGGGGACCATGGCGGACGGCTGGTATTATGCGGGTGTGTATACGGGCTCGGGACGGGGTGAGCGAAACGACGACGCCAATATGATGTATCACGGCCGGGTGCAGTGGAATTTCCTCGGTCGGGATTTGGCGTTCTCGCAAAGCGACGTCGAGTATCATGAGCGACCCGCCGGCAGCGTCGCCTGGGCCGGCGCGACCAATATCGGCGACTGTACCCGGTGGAGCTCGAGCGGGTGCGGCACGCTTGCGACGCCGACGAGCCTGGGAGCTGACTTCACCCCGGATTCAATTGCCGCG
>JBFISJ010000102.1:0-9573 GCA_041608595.1 Nitrospiraceae bacterium | reverse complement strand
GAGATCCACGTCGGCTATCAGGTCACCGGCTACAGTCTCGTCGGTACCATGCGCTTCACCATCATCTCATAGCGTCCCGTCTTAGCCATCCGCACCATAGTTCTATCCACCTCCGCCCCCTCACCCTGGCCCTTTCCCCCCAAGGGGGAAAGGAAGTTCGCACGATGAGCCATGACGAGGCAGCCGCAGCATCTCATGTGTGACCGAAATGCGCCATGACATGAGATGGCACAGCGAGAAAGAATTCTTCCGCCGATCACTGACCCCGTTGATTTCCTAATAGTTTGACCGCCCTACAACCCTTTCTGTAGAATGCCGCCGTGCACACGAGCGCCACATTGCTCATGGGAGGTCCCCGCCTGCCATGACCACGTCGGCCCGCCCCTGGGTGTCGGTGGTCATCCCAATCAAGGACGAACGGGATAACTTACCCGCCCTTCACGAGCAACTCGTCAAAGTCCTCGGTTCCCAGGCGCAATCCCAAGAGGCGCCGTACGAAATCGTCTACATTGACGACGGCAGCTCTGACGGCAGCACCGAGTACCTCGACACCCTTGCGGCCCAGGACTGCTCCGCGCGCGTGGTCCATTTCGATCGGAACTACGGGCAGACCTCCGCGTTCGACGCGGGGTTCCGGCACGCGGCCGGTGACCTGATCGTCACGCTCGACGGCGACTTGCAGTACGACGCGGAGGACATCCCCAAGCTGATCCCGCTCGCCCAGCAATACGACCTGGTCTGCGGGTGGCGCAGCAAGCGGCATGACAACGTCATTCGCAAGCTCTCCTCTCGCGTCGCGTTCATCGTGCGCAACGCCGTGACTCGCGACGGCATCCACGATACCGGCTGCTCCCTGAAGGTGTTTCGACGCCCGGTCGTCGAGAAGCTGCAGCTCTTCGAAGGCATGCACCGATTCTTTCCCGCCCTGGCCCTCCTGCACGGATTCACGGTGACGGAAGTGCCCGTGCGGCACTACCCCCGCGCCCATGGCGTGTCGAAGTACGGCGTGGGCAATCGCCTCTTCCAAGGAATACACGATTTGGTTGCCGTACGCTGGATGAGAACGCGGGTGCTGCGCTACAAGATTCGAAACAACGTGACGCGTGACGAGTGACGTGTGACAAGCCACACGGTCAAACCGCATCCTATTCGAACCCACAAAGATCTCGTGGTGTGGCAGCGCGCAATGAATCTGGTCTCTGAAATCTACAGTGTGACCGCGCAATATCCCAAAGACGAACTATACGGATTGAGTTTTCAAACCCGACGCTCTGCAGCCTCCGTACCAGGCAATATCGCCGAAGGCGCTGCAAGAAATTCCAGGAAGGAATTCCTTCAGCACCTTCATGTCGCCCTGGGCTCCGCCTCGGAACTGGAAACCCAGCTATGGCTGGCAAGGCGGATGGGGGTTTTTGCCCAGGACTCGCACTTCGATAGCCTGGAAAACGTCAGGAAAGTGCTGGTTGCGTTGATTCGATCCCTCAACCGGACACCCGTCAACCGTCACGCGTCACGCGTTACATGAGCACCACCGAGATTATTTGGCTGAGCATTGGCTTTTTTGGCCAAAGCATGTTTTTTATGCGCTGGCTCTTGCAATGGCTGGCGTCCGAGCGCCATAACGAAAGCCGCATGCCGATCATGTTCTGGTACATGAGCCTCGGCGGCGGGCTGATCACACTGGCCTACGCCATTTACCGGAAGGACCCGGTGTTCATTGCAGGGCAAAGCGTCGGCGCCTTCGTGTACCTCCGCAACCTTATGCTGCTCCATCGTACCGCCCAGACGCGTCGTGATCCTGACGCGACGCCAGCTCGTTCACAAGAAGAACCCAGCGCTCCGGGAGGCTGAGCCATGACTCAGGCGGCAGGGGTGGTGGCCGTAGCCGAAACCCCCGTGCTTGAGCGGTGGCGTCATGTCGCCCTGCTACTGGCACTCTCCTCACTGCTCTTTTTTCTCAACCTGGGCGGCCTGAATCTGACCGACCGTGACGAGGGCAGCAACGCCGAGGCGGCCCGCGAGATGGTCGAGACGGGAGACTGGGTCAGCCCGACCCTCAACTACGAGCCCCGGTTCGCCAAGCCCGTTCTGGTCTACTGGTTGATGAGCGGCGCCTACGCGCTGTTTGGCCCGAGTGAGGTCGCGGCGCGTCTGCCGTCGGCGATCTTCGGCGTCGCCCTGATCCTGCTTCACTACTTCTTCATCCTCCGTGTCCGTGAGCCCGTCCTGGCGCTCATGAGCGGGCTCATGCTGTTGCTCAACGTCGAGATCGTCGCCATCGGGCGGACGGCCATCATGGATAGCGTCCTCACCTTCTTTACGACCCTTGCTCTTTTTTGCTTCTGGCTGGGCCTGCACGGCGAGGGCCGTGCCCGGCATTACATCTGGGGATTCTACGCAGGCATGGGGTTGGCGACGCTCACCAAGGGCCCGGTCGGGTTCCTGATCCCGCTGCTGGCGGTGGTGGCCTATCTCTCATGCGCGCGGCGGTGGGGTCAGTTCTGGCGCCACGCCTTTCCCCTCAGCGGCGCGCTCCTGTTTATCATCCTGGCCGTGCCGTGGTACGCCGTCATGCTATCGATCCACGGGTCATCCTACACCGAGTCGGCAAGCGCGAATACAATCGGACGCTTCCTCAACGTGATCGGCGGGCACGGCGGCACCGTGCTGTTTTATCTTCCCGTGCTGGCCTTTGGATTCTGGCCGTGGAGCGGGCTGTTACCGTTCGCGATCTACCAAAACTACACGGCCTGGCGGGCGGCACGCTGCGAGATCCGTAGCGGCTGGCATCAGGAGCCCATCACAAGCCTGCGACGCTTACTCGGGGCGCCGGACGTGGCCAGACCAAGCGAGCTTGAATTTTTCGCCGGGTGCTGGCTCGTGGTGGGCGTTGTCTTTTTCAGCCTGTCGGCAACCCGCCTCCCACACTACATCGCCCCCCTGTTTCCCCCAGCCGCCATCCTGGCTGCCTGCTACCTCGATCGGTGCCTGGCCAGCCCGGCAACCCCAGGCTTGCGCGGATCGTTTCGGACGATCATGATCCTGGGATACGTGCTCGGGCTGCTCCTCGCGTCGGTGCCGGCGCTCTATTCGGCCTTCGTCGACCAGATCACGAAGGAATTCCCCATGGCGCGGGACGTGGCACCGGGACTGAGCCCGGTCGTCGCGGGAGCGATCCTGTTCGTGGGCAGCGGCCTCATCGGGTTTTTCGGCTTGACTGAAACGCGTCGCAGCGGGGCGTTCTGGGTCGCCGGCACCACGATCGGCCTCGTGATGCTGATCGCCATCCAGGTGGCGCTCCCGCGTTTCAGTCACGACTTCATTGCGCCACCGCAACAACTCGCCTACATTGCCGGGGAAAATCTTGCGCCGGGGGACACGTTGATCCTGTACGGTCGGCCCAAGCCCTCGCTCCTCTTCTATGCCAAGCGAAAAGCGGTCTTCATCAAGCCGGGGCAGGAAGCGTCCATGCGCCCGCACCTCGGCCTTGGTGATCGCACGATGATCCTGCTCCCCTCACGCCTCCGATCCAGGCTCCCGGCGGAGGCGCGCGACTATACCCCGCTGCTGCGTCGCTCCGGTTACATGTTGCTGGCAGACAGGCCCATGATCGAGCTGCCCGCGCGCGCGCCGGCCTCGTCCGCACCGCCTCCCTCCCCTCACGGCCGCCGCTAAGGCACGGCACCTCTCGTATGGGTTCTAAAGGAGAGGCAGGATACCGCGGCCTTGGTGAATCGCTGCGAGCATGAGCATGAGACCCACGAGCAAGGCGATTTCAGCGGAGAGGGAGAGAGGATTGTGGCCCGGGTTGGCGGCGCGCGCCGACGCTCCCCAGCCACCCAGCCAGAGCGCCGCCCCGGCTAGCGCGCCGAGCACGATCACGGTCGGCGACGCGGTCGACAACGCCAGACCCGCCGCGATCACGGCAGGCGTGACGGGAGGGCTCGGCAGCCAGCCCGGGCGCGAAAGCGCGAGCCGGGCGACACGCGCCCCGACGGCAGCCAGCACCATCACGAGCCCAACAAGAAACGCCCATTCATCCAGCACGGGATGCGCCGAGGGATGGAGCGCGACCCAGACCAGCGCGAAGACGCACGCGGCGCAAAGGGTGAAGACGACCACGGACTCGCGTATCGTTCGCCATTTGCTCCCCCACGGCGCCGCGATCGTGAGGCCGATCAGCACCCCCAGCAAGCTGCCGACGGCCACATCGGTCGGAAAGTGCGAGCCACGCGCGACGCGGCTGACCGCCACGAAGCCGGCCAGGCCGTAGAACAGCCAGGCGAGCGTGGGAAATGACCGCGCAAGGACCGCGGCCACGGCGAACGAGGCGGTGGCATGGCCGGACGGAAAGGAATCCAGACCTGATTCCAACGCCGGCGCGAACTGGAACGGATCGCCGTGCGTGAGCCTCGGACGCGGCCGGCCCACCAAACGCTTGAGGGTTTGGGCCACCAGACCGGCCAAGGCGTGGGAGGCAAGGCTGTACAGGCCCGCTTCTCTGAACGCCGGGCGGCCCGTCGCAAGCCCGATCGCGAGCAGGACGGCGCTGATGCCCACGAGGGTCCATCCTGATCCCAACACATAGCCGAGGTCCCCGACCCGATCCAGCCAGTCGAGTCGAACCGTGCGAACGAACTGTGCGACCGCCAGGTCGGTCCGGGAGAGGCCCCAGAGGATAATGAAGAGAGAAATGCAGGAAAGGGCCAGCGGCATGTGGCTCGCGGCTCGTGGAAAAGATTTAGGAAAGGGTGACGGGGCAACGGCCGGCTCTTCCCCCTTGCCGCTTGCCTCCTGCCTCATGCCCCAGATGCTCAAGGCACCCAATCCGCCAGGAAGATGTTGAACTCGCCGCGTTCGTTGGCGTCTCGGTCCGAGATCCACACGAGCTGCTTTCCGTCGGGAGAGAACATGGGAAAGCTGTTGAAGCTGCCATGCGCGGAGATGCGTTCGAGCGCTTGCCCATCGTCGCCAACGAGATACAAGTGAAATGTGGGGCGCCGCGGCGGATCGGGGGCGCCGGTCACGTCGTGCACGTTGGAGGAGAAGATGATACGCCGGCCGTCCGGGTGGAAGAAGGGCGCAAAATTCGAGGCGCCATTGTGGGTCACCGCGCGTTTGGCGCTTCCGTCGGCATTCATCACGTAGATTTCGAGCTGTCCCGGCTCGACCAGATTCTCTTTCAGCAGGGACTTGTAGGCCTCGACCTCCTCCGGGGTCTTCGGATGCTGGGCCCGGTAGACGATGCGTGAGCTGTCCGGCGAGAAGAAGGCACCGCCGTCATACCCCAGCTCCTTCGTCAACCGCTTCACGTGCCTGCCGTCCATATTCATGCTGTAGATCTCGAGGTCTCCGTCTCGCATCGACGTGAACACGATCTGCTTGCCGTCCGGCGAGACCGTGGCCTCGGCATCGTAGCCGGGCGTGGCCGTCAAACGCTGGAGTTGCTGCCCGTCCATGCGGACGGAGAAAATATCGTAGTCGTGCAGGGCCCATCGATAGCGAGCCGATCGGGGCGGCTCGGGCGGGCAGAGCGCGGCCCGGAGGTGCGTCGATGAGTACAACACGCGCCGGCCCCCGGGGAAGAAATAGCCGCATGTGGTGGCGCCGTATCCCGTGCTGACCCGTCGGATGAGCCCCGTCTCCAGATGCAGCACGTACATCTGGTAGCAGCCCAGGCCCCGTTCTTCTGCGTCCTCGCTGGTCACCGGCTCCAGGGCCGTGCCCAACGCCCAGTTGTTGGTGCTCTGAAAGATGAGCCTGTTCCCGTCGAACGAAAAGTAGGCCTCCGCGTTCTTCCGACCGAACGTCAACTGCCGGATGTTGGCGAGATGAGGCTCGGCCGCGCTCTCGCTTTTCCGGGCACGTTGTTTCGAAACGTCGTGGGTCCGGGGGTCATCAGGGTCTCCCGTCACTCCGCCGGCTTGCGCGCCGGCCAAGGCCGAGATGAGCATACAAAGGCTCACGGTCCATGATGCGCGTCTGTTTCGATTCATCACTCTCCACCATTCAAGATTGATTTCGTGTTGGAGTTAGAAATATGCAGGAGTATGTCTCGGTTAGTTTCTGATTACTGTATGTGATTCTCGTGGCGTCAACTGCTGAGTCTCCTCTCCAATGGGCTCATCTTCGGCTCAAAGTCTCCGCGGGTGACAGGGCGACCGTTCTCGAAGATCAGATAGCTTTGCCAGCCGTAGAAGAACAGCAGACGAGCGACTTTTCCCGCCGCCTCGGGGCTCAATCCGTAGAAAATGGTCACGACGCGCTCCGGACGGGAGGGGTGCCGGCAGGAGATCAGCAGGGCCATCTCCGGTTCCCGGTAGGTCCGGCCGCCGACCGTGAAGGCGTCACCGCGGAGCGCCACATCCTCGGGACATCCCGTCACAGCCCATTCCACGGGAGGGTTGAGCGCGGGCCCTCCCAGAAGCAGCAAGGATGCGTCGACTAACACCGCATCGGCACCGGGCGTCTGGTCGATCGTCTCCCCTTCCGAACGAGACGAGACGTGGCCCGCAAGGCTGTCGTAAGGCCCGCGCGCCGTCTCGTCGCCCTCCGTCGGGACCACCAGGGCACGCCCTCGGTCGGTCACGAACAGATTCAACATCGGAGGCAATTGATTGCGCGGTACCCGGCGGAACAGGTGATACTCGGGATCGATTTGCATTAGGGTCGGCCGTCCCGGCACGGTCAGTCGGACCACCTGCGTGCGCTGCTCCATCACGACCTCCTGCACGTGAGCCTCCCCACCTGCGAGGCGCATGACGACGGGAATGCGCAGGCGGTAGGCCCTCGCCTGACTCTGCTCGAGCTGCATTGTCAATGTGTACCGCTGTGGCGTCGTCCGGTCCGGCTCGGACTCGACATGGCGGAGAATCAGCTCGGGGGCTCCCGGTCGTTCGACCCACTGGGAGAAGAACCATCGAAGGTCCCTTCCGGCTGCGGCGCTGAATGCCCGCTCGAGATCGGGCCAGGCGGCGTACCGGCCAAGGTATCGCTCCGCAAACGTCCGCAGGGCTGCCCAGAACGCGAGATCCCCGATCTCACGCCGCAGCATGTGAAACACCATCGCTGCCTTTTGATAGCCAATGGCGTTGTCCCTCTGGTCGGTCTTGCGGTGAAACGCAACCACCGGGTAGTCCTGATCAGGCCAGACGTACACGGCATACCCAACCAGCATCCGCCGACGCTCCTCCGGGGACTTCTCCGGCACCCCGTGCAACTCCTCATAGTAATAGTTGGCCAGGTAGGTGGTCAGCCCTTCGACCCAGTTGCCTTGGGTCAGATCATTGAACACGGCGTTGCCCAGCCAGGAGTGGACGATCTCGTGACCCAGCGCGTAGGGTTGCGTGTAGTGGCGCCTGATGACCCGATTGCCGAGCAGCGTGAAGGACGGCAGGCCGAGCCCGCTGGGGAAAAAGTTCTCGACCACGGCGAACTTTGGAAAGGGGTAGGGCCCGAGCAGGCGGGTGTAGGTGTCCAGGTAGCGTTCCGTGGCCGCGAGGTACTCTTCCGCCAACTCGTCGTCCTCCGGAAACAAGTATGTGGCCACCTCGATCCCCTGCCACAAACGCTGGCGCTTCACGAATCGATTTGCGACCAGCGTCAGCGCTTCAGTCCGTGTCGACACCTCCCATGTCGTTGTCAGGTTGCCACTCGTGCTCCCCCGCGACACCTCACGACCCTGTGTGACGACCTCCCAGCCCGCGGGGACAGTGGCACGCACCCGGTAGGTCGCGAGCGAGCCCGGGATGTCTGGATACCATCGCGTCTCGGCGCTCAGGTACACACCCTGCTCCCCAATATGTCCGGACGTTTCACTCGGCGTGGTGAAGCGGAGGTGGCGCGCCCCCTGCGGCGGATCATCGATGATGCCCTCGTACTCGAGCGAGACGTTCATCGTCCGGCCAGACTGAAGCGGCAGGGGAAGGTCAATCACAATGGAAACGGAGGGATCTTCACCCGAGTCGGCCGGCTTCACCTTGTATGACAGCGCCTTGATGCCCTTGCCGTCGGAGACGCCAACTCGGCTCACCTTCAGCTTAGGGCTCAGCGTGAAGGTGAGTTGATTGGCATCGCCCCCGTCATTCCTGACTGTGATGCGATCGCGTGCAAGGAGACCATGGGTGGAGGGGGACAACTCAGCAGCGAGGTCGTGCGAGAGCACGCTCACTGTGCCCGAGCCCGCGAGGCTCGCGGGCTCGTGGGAGGCGAGCGATGAGCAGCCGAGCGCGGTCGCGCCGGCCATCACGAGTAGAAACCCGATCAGCACCACCTGCGTCTTCATGCGGACTGGATGAATCACGCGTTTGCAGCGACCGCCCCGTTGACCGCAAGGCGCGGGGCGCGATTGCTCGATTGTACCCGACCGATGATAACACAGGCGTGGAGAGCAGAGTCGTTAGCCGTCCTTGGCAAACAAGGCGTCGACGAACGCGTCGGCATGAAAGTCCTGCAGGTCCTCGACACGTTCCCCGACCCCGATCAGGCGCATCGGGATCTTGAGCTCCCGACCGATCGCGACCACGACCCCGCCGCGCGCGGTACCGTCCAGCTTGGTCAGCGCCAGGCCTGTCACCCCCACCGCCTCGCGGAACTGCTTGGCCTGGGACAGCGCGTTCTGGCCGACCGTGGCGTCGAGGATGAGCAGCACCTCGTGCGGCGCGCCTGGCAGCTCGCGTGCCAGGACCCGATGCATTTTTCTCAACTCGTCCATCAGATTCACTTTTGTGTGGAGGCGCCCGGCGGTATCGATGAGCACGACGTCCACGCCTCGTGCCCGCGCGGCCGCGATGCCGTCGAAGACGACGGCCGATGGGTCCGCGCCGTGCTGGTGCCGGATGCAGTCGACCCCGATCCGCTGCGCCCAAATCTCCAGTTGCTCGATGGCGGCGGCCCGGAAGGTGTCGGCCGCAACCAGCATCGGCCGGATCCCTCGTTGCACCATGCGCTGCGCCAGCTTCGCCAGGGTCGTGGTCTTGCCCACCCCGTTGACGCCCACCGCCAGGATGACGAAGGGGCGCGGCCCCTGGTCGATCAGCGCATCCAGCGACTCCCCCTCGCAGGAGCGCAGTTCCTCGAGAATCGTCTCCTTCAGGATCGCCAAGAGCCGCGGCCCCGCCTCGCCGCCGGATGCGCCGGCACGACGAGCCTGCTCTCGAAACCGCTCCATCAGATCCCCGACGGTCCGCACGCCCAGGTCCGCAGCGAGCAGCGCTTCCTCGAGCTCCTCGAGCACGACGGGATCCGGTCCGCGGCCGACGAGGCGATCGACGGAGACCCTCACCTGCTCCCGTGTCTTCGCCAGACCTTGCTTGAGACGATCAAGCCATTGCATCACAAGTCCTCGTTACGCGTGACGCGTCACGGTATATGAACAGTCTAGGAATTTGACCCAACTTGCGCAGAATGGCGCGCTGCTTGCGAAACATCCTGTCCGCTTCGCGCGCGCTCCGCTCGTGATCGTACCCGCAGAGGTGCAGGACCCCGTGCACCAGCAAGGTCGCCACCTCACGCTCGAGCCCGTGCCCCTGCGCCGCCGCCTGTCGAGCGGCCGCCGGCAAGGAAATCACCACG
>JBFISJ010000101.1:0-9598 GCA_041608595.1 Nitrospiraceae bacterium | reverse complement strand
GCCGGTTCGCCCCCTCTAGACGCTGGACGATGGCGGACGCATGGGAGAAGGCGAGCCGGAAGAGCGGCTCTCGCAAGCGGTAGTACTGCGCCTGGGCCTCGCGAACCCTCTTGTGGCTCCCCATCTGCAGCAAGCCGTTTGCCTCGGGACCCATGCGAATCGTTTCGCCGAGCCTGAGCAGGGACGCGCGGAAGGTCTGTCCCGCTTCCCTGAGCGCGACGAGTTGGCTGACATCGGCCGCGGGGTCGACGGTGTGCTGCCAGGCGGACCACGCGGAGCCGCTCGGCCCGAACAGCAGCACGCAGAGGCACAAGCCCATCAGCGACGTGCGCGTGTATCTCATGTTACTCCCAGGTGGCAACCTGTCCGTCTCCGGCCAAATGATCCATCGTCGATTCGAGGCTCTTCATGAACATCTGGCGGGCGCCGCCCAACCATGGGATGGCTCGGGAGGACAATGTCAGGGGCGACCGCCACGAGATTGGGGGTCACACCGGCCCGCGCGAGCGCCTGGGTCAGGGGTCGGAGGCAGGCATGGAAGGCCGGTTTGAGCTGGTCTATGGTCGGCATGGCCCGGACCGAACCATATAAGTGTAGCCGATTCTCACAGAATGTCGCGGGTACAGGGGCGAGTACACGAGCCGTTAGGGCCGCTGAGTGAGTCGGTCCAGGGCCACCCGCTTGACGGCCCGGAGGTCGAGCTTTCCGGTCCCCAGAACGGGAATGCTGTCGACCTTGATGAAGCGGTCCCGCCGCGGCATGAAGAGGTTGGGTAACCCGCCGGCCGCGACCTTTTCCAGGATCGGGGGAATGCCCTCCTCGTCGAGCGTGTGGAGCACCGCCAACTGCTCGCCTTTCTTCTCGTCGGGGATGGAGGTCACGGCGAAGACGGTCGTCTCGGCTCCGGCGGCCAGGTGCAACGCCTCTTCCACCTTCCCGTGTGGGACCATTTCGCCGCCGATCTTGGAAAACCGGGACAGTCGATCCGTGATGCGCAGGAAACCCTCTTCGTCGAGCAGGGCGATGTCGCCGGTCACGTACCACCCGTCACGCATGACCTCCGCCGTCAAGTCGTCGCGGCCGAGGTACCCGTTCATGACGTTCGGTCCCCGGACCAGCAGCAGACCCGATGTGTTGACCGGCACCGGCTCGTAGGTTTCCGGGTCGACGATGCGGACGGCGACACCGGGGATCGGCTGCCCCACGGTGCCCCGTTTCGTGCCGGGCTGGAAGAACCCGGCGGCCCGGAAGTCCGGGCAATTCACCGCGATAACCGGCGCACACTCGGTCACCCCGTACCCTTCGATGGGGCGAATGCCGAATCGATCTTCGAAGGCCTGCGCCAGTCGGTCGGGCAGTTTTTCCGCCCCGGTCAGCACCACGCGCAAGGAGCCGAACTGCTCCGGCGGGCACCGGCGCAGGTAGAGCTGCAAAAAAGTCGGCGTGGCCATCAGAATCGTCACGCGGTACTTGTGGATCAGCTCCCCGATCGCGGCTCCATCAAGGGGCGTGGGATGGAAGATGACCGCCACGCCGTGAATCGAGGCGAACCACAATGTGGTCAAATATCCGAATGAATGGAAGAAGGGCAGGATGCCGATGAGCCGATCTTCGGGTGAGACCCGGAAGACTTGAGCCACCGAGTTCACGTTCGAATCGATGCTGAAATGACTGAGCATCACGCCCTTGGGCTCGCCGGTGCTGCCGCTGCTGAAAATGACCGTCGCCAGATCGTCGCTCGTCGGAGGGCGCTCCGCTCCGGCAACCCGCTCGAGGAGACGGACGGGCGCCAGGAGCGCGAGCACCATGGCCACGAGCTTGTGCATGGTGCCGATACGCGGGCGGATGTCCTCCATCCATAGGTACGTGACGTTCTCCGGCAGCTCCAGCCCGGCCCTCTCGACGAAGAGGCGACTCGTGACGACCGTTCGAATGGCGGCCCGCTCGATGGCCGACGCCATGCCGGCGCGACCGGCCGTGTAGTTCAGGTTGACAGTCGTGCGACCCGACAGGGTCGCGGCGATGTTCACGAGCGCGCCCCCGACGCTCGGTGGCAGCAAGATGCCGACGCTCTGTTGTCCCTTCCACGATGGCCGCAGCACCCGCGCCAGCGCAATGACCCCGACCAGTGCCTGGAAGCAGGAGACCTTGGGGCGCGTCAGATCGGCGAACGCCATCCGCAGCGGGTGCCGTCGAAACGCGCGGATTGCCGAGCGATGCAGCGCGGGACGGTCGGCTTTGCGCAACCGCCAGGCCGATTCAGCCAGGACCTGAACCGCCTGCCGGACGTCGGCGGCCGATGTGTCGGGTGGAAGCGGCGCGCCGAACGAGACCGTGACGGGGTAGGGAATACGCTCGGGCCATTTCGTGAAGAATCGCCCGCCCACGAAACTGAAGATGCTGCCCCAGACCCGATCCAGGTGGACGGGAATGATGGGCGCGCGGCGTCCCTTGACGATGCGCTCGAAGCCGCTCCGGAACGGCAGAAGGGTTCCCGTCCGCGTGATCTGACCTTCGGGAAAGATGCAGACCAGCTCGCCCTCATCGAGCAGACGGCCGGCTTCGCGAATCGAGCGAAGAATTTCCCGCGGCGAGCCCGTCGACGCGATGGGCAGGGCACCGGAGAAACGGGCCAGCGGCTTGAAGATGGGATGGTGGTAGTACGCCGCGTGGACGAGAAAACGGATCGGCCGGTCCACGCTGGCGATCAGCAGCAGGGCGTCCACGAAGGAGACGTGGTTGGGGATCAGCAGGGCTCCGCCCTCGAGCGGTACGTGCGCCCGCCCCACCACGCGGAGGCGGTAGAACGTGTGGGTCAGGAGCACGAGCAGGAGACGCAGAAAGGCGTTCGGCAGGAGCCACAAGGCCCAGCCGGTCAAAAGGATAGTGACCAGGCCGGCGGCCACGAGAATCTGACTGGCCGAAAGGCCGAGCTGCGCCAAGGCTCCGCTGGCCAGCGAGCCCAGGAGAATGCCGCCGAACACGAAGGTGTTGGACAGGGCGATCACGGCGCCGCGGAACTCGCCCGGGGACCGCCATTGAATGAGGGCGTTGACGGGCACCAGGATGAATCCGCTGGACAGGCCGAGCAGGCTCATGCCGACCATCGTGCCCGTCAGGGCGGGGGACACGATGCCGAGGGCCAGCAGGCTCACGGCCAGACCGGTTGCCCCCAGCGGAATCAGCCCGTACTCCACCTTCGACGCGGACAGCTTTCCCGCGAGGGCCGCGCCGATGCCGATGCCGCCGGCCAGGACCGCGAGGGGGAGCCCCGACGTGCTGTCCGAGAGATGGAGGACGGATTTCGTATAGATCAGGATGTCCTGGCCGACCAGGCTGGCCAGGGTCCAGTACGAAGCCGCGCCCAGGATCGCCAGTCGGAGGACGCGGTCCCCGCGGACGGCGGCGAAGGCCGCCCCGAGGGAGGCGCCGAACCCGCCTTCGCTGCGCGCGACCCGCACGGGCGGAATCGTCCGGGAAGCGGCGAGCCCGATGGCCGCGACCGCCGTGAGGGCCAGGCCGGCGAGCCAGGTGGCGCCGTGGGTCGCGTCCAGCAGTGGGCCTGCAGCCGCGGTCCCGGCGATGATGGCGACGAAGGTCCACAGCTCCAGGAGACCGTTCCCCGCGGACAACCGTTCGTGGGGGACCAGCTCGGGCAGGATGCCGTACTTGGCCGGGCTGAAGAGCGCGGTCTGGACGCCCATGAGACCGAGGACCACGAGGGGCAGCGTGCCGCCGGAGGAATCGACGAAGAGCGTCAGCGTGGCGGCCAGCATCAGCCCGACCTCCACGGCCTTGAGCCCGATAATGACGGCGCGCTTGCTGCGGCGGTCCGACAGGATCCCGGCAAAGGGGGAGATTAGCACGAGCGGCAGCGTGAAGATGACGAAGGCGAGGGTGGTCTGGGACTGGGACGCGGCCTCGAACGCCGCGCCAGGCTGCAGCTCTTGGCCGACGTGCCGGATCGCCAGCAGCGCGACGATGAGCTTCCACGCGTTGTCGTTGAACGCGCCGCAGAACTGCGAGATAAGGAGGCCGCGTAGTGATGGGTTCATGGGTCGACCGAAGGGGGGCACTCCGACTCGGTAGGCTTATCTTGGAGAAAGGGGGCGGTGAGGTCAAACAAATTGCACCCCCGTAACCTGGCCCCTTCCCCACACGGGGAAGAGGGGGATCGGAGGGTGAAGAGTCGAAGAAACTTTCGAGGCAGGAGATTACGTGTCCGCCTTTGGAACGGGAAGCCCTTCCAACGCCATGATTCTGAGCGCGTTGGTGGTCGGGCAGGGGCCGGGGCGAAGCCGATAATCAAAGGTCAGCGATTTGGCCGCCACCGTCTCCTGAAAATGCGCGTTGCTCAGCGCGGGCGTGT
The DNA here is from genome assembly GCA_041608595.1 of Nitrospiraceae bacterium. GTDB lineage: Bacteria > Nitrospirota > Nitrospiria > Nitrospirales > Nitrospiraceae > JBFGRM01. The sequence continues at coordinate 5,229 of JBFISJ010000101.1, read as the reverse complement.
CCTTTTCCAGCTCCGCCAGCTCCAGGTCGTGGGTCGTCACCAGGCCGAACCCGTTGCTCGCCGCGAGGGCCTGGATGAAGGCGCGGCTGCCGATGACCCGCTCGCGATTGTTGGTGCCTTTAAAGATCTCGTCGATAAGGAACAGCACCGGTGGGGCCGAGTGATTCTGTGCCGCGTCGAGGACACTTTTGAGCCGTTTGACCTCGGCGTAGAAGAAGGACAGCCCGGCCTCCAGTGAGTCGTCGACGCGAATGCAACAGTACAGGCGCACCCAACTGGTCTCGAGCCACTCCGCACAAACGGGGGCGCCCGCCTGCGCGAGGCACACGTTGATGCCGAACGTCCGCAGGAACGTGCTCTTGCCGGACATGTTCGACCCGGTGATCAGGAGAATCCGGCCGCGCCCCTTGAGCTCCACGTCGTTCGACACCCGCTGACTGTGTGGAATGAGCGGGTGCCCCAAACGTTGGGCCACGAACACGGCGCTCTGGCCATTGTCCCCGGGAGGTGCGAGCGTCGGCCATGCGTAGGTCGGATTAAGGTACGCGAAATTGCCCAAGGCCGCCGCCGCCTCGAGCTCGGCCAGGGTGTCGATCCATGCGGGAATCTCGGGCAGGACGGCACGCTGGAGCCGCTCCAGCCGGAACGCGCACCAAAAATCCCAGGGGACGAGCGCGTTCAGCCCGAGGTGGACCAGATGGTGCGCGCGAATGCTGAGCGCATGGGACACGCGCGCGAAGCGCTTGATGTACGTCTCGGGTGGCGCTGCCGCATCGAGGACCCGCGCGACGAGCCCGCGCAGGATCGGGGTCCGGTCGAAAGAGCGACGGCGGAGGTAGCGATAGATCGCGCCCACCTTCTCCAGCTCCTTGTGGATCGACAGCGCCCGACCGAAGGCCGGGGCGGCACGGCCGGACATCAGAAGAAAGACGATGGCGTAGACCGCAAAGGACAGCGTCCAGTAAGCAGGAATCAGTCCGAATGCGGCGGCGAGCCCCAAGGAAATCGTACAGGCGGCCAGGCTGGTTTGGACCAGCAGCACTCCCACGAGACCGGCGAACCCCGCCGGCGCTTGAAGAATGCGGATCAAGCGGTCGCCGTCGATTCCCCCCTCGTCCACCAGCGAGGCCTCCAGGGTCAAGCGGTCACGGAGCAGAGGCAGCCTCGACAATTCCTTCACCAGCCCTTGACGGCTGCGCCACGTTTCAACTCCCGGTGGGTGGGTGTTCTGGTCGAGCAGCCAGCCGGCCAGGCGTGTGCGTCCGTTCGACGACAACGTCGTATTCAACAGGGTGAACAATGAATGGGGTCCGATGAGGTCCACGTCGGCGGCGTAGGGGTGCGCCTCGACGCTCGGGCTCTCCGTTTTCGGGATCGACTGCCAGTCGAGTCGGAGACGCGCCAGGTGGGCCTGCTTGATCGCGCGCCAAATGCGAAGTCGATGCAAGCGACCTTCGAGCCTGTTATGATACGAGGCGATGACGACGAAGATGAGGATGAACAGGGCGAGGGCGCCGTTGCCGAGGTGATAGTGCTCGCGGTTGTACAGCACGATGCAGGACGCCAGACCCGTGAGGAAGACGGCCATGCGCCAGCGCGAGAATCGGGCGCTCGTCTCGCCGCCCCGGCTCAGGAAGCGGTCGAGGCGCGTCATCAGCCGGGAAAGGGTCTGATCCTTTGTTCTCACCGATGGGACGAGATCAGGGGGCGACATCGTGCATTCGACCTTACCTGCTTACGGCTGCCTCGTCAATAACACGGGAAAAGCCCGCGCGCTGGGAAGGCTAGAAGTCGCTCCAGGTTTCAGTTTCCACGGGAGTATCTTCACTGTGGTCGTCATCTCTTGCGCAGCTTTTCCTCCCGCGTGGAACCTGGAACGTGGAACCTGAAACGTTTTTGCGAGGGTGCTTCTTCGAGCATGTCGCAGGATTGGGTTGAAGTGAGAATCGATACGCTCTCCGATCCTGCCGAGGTCGTGGGGCTCATTGACGATCCCGCGTGCCGGGGCGGCTGGTACGATGGTGCGATGCTTCACTTGTACTGGCCGGCGGGCCAGTGGAATCCGGAGGTGGTCGAGCGGCTACGAGCGCGGTTCGCCACGCTGACAGGAGTCCAGAATCCTTCGATCGACGTTCTTTCGCTCAAAGATCGGGATTGGAATGCGGCTTGGGCGCGGACGGTGCAGCCCGTGCGTGCGGGCCGCCGCATCGTCATCAGGCCGAGTTGGGCGGACCCCGTACGTGAGGACGGTCTCATTGATCTGGTCATCGACCCCAAACAGGCCTTCGGAACGGGTCACCATGCCACGACCCAGCTCCTGGCGGAGCGCCTCGAATCGGTGATTCGCGGCGGCGAGCACGTTCTGGACGTGGGGACGGGGTCCGGTATTCTGGCCATGATCGGCCTGCGCCTTGGCGCCGCAACCGCGCTCGGCATCGATGTCGACCCCATCGCCATCGCGTGCGCCCGCGACACGGCGACGGTGAACGGTTTTGGCCCCGAGCTGGAGCTCAGGGTGGCGGCGCTGGAGGAGGTATGCGGGGCGGAATCTCAGGGCGCAGACCTTGTCGTGGCGAACCTCGACGGGCAGACCTTCCTGCGAGCCGGCTGCGAGCTCATCCGCCGGCTCGAGCCTGGTGGACGGCTTCTGGTCTCCGGCATTCTGGAAGAAGATCGCGATGCGATCACACGGGTCTTTGTGCAGGCCGGCGGCGTGCTCCATGCCGTGCATGGTCGTGAGGGATGGCTCGCGCTGGAGATCCTCACGGCCGGGGCGTGCGAACACTGATCTCTGCTCGGCCCCGGGTCCATCCGGTCAGCATGTCTCGCGGCGGCGTGCCCAAGCGACCCGTTCAGGAGGCTCGCATCGACGCGGAGGGGGTCGCTGGCGATCGTCTCCGGATTGGTGGCGATGTCGTGCTGGAGCTCACCAGCTGTACGGTACCCAGCGAGCACAACGCGCGCTGGTTCACGGATGGAGATGTTCGCCGCATCTCCCACAAGCACGATGCCGCGCGGAGTCGCTTCTACGCGCGGGTCGTGCAAGCGGAAGATGTAAAATATGGGGATCAAGGCTTCGTTGAGAAAAATCCGGCCTTGGGGCGAGGGGCGCGCGGCCAGCGGTCGAGACACAACCTCGAGGTCATTGAGGAGGAATTAGGGTGATAGCGTCCTTTCCTTTCTGGCCCTTGCCCCGAGCCTCGAGCCCCGTGCCCGAGTGAAGTCGCCTGGTGATGGAACGTGTACTCGAGCCCGAGTTGATGGACGATCCCGAGCAGGCCTTGGCCTATGCCAACGCTGACTTTGCACTCGAGAACCAGACCTTCGTCGACCTCTTTCGATCGCGGTTCCCGCGCTTCCTCGAGGGGCGCGTGCTCGACCTGGGCTGTGGGCCCGCGGACATTCCGATACGATTCGTTCGCGCTCTTCCCGACTGCCGGGTGACGGCCATCGACGGATCACCGGCCATGATTCGTCTGGGCGAAGAGGCGGTGAAGGCCGCGGGACTAGAACATCGAATCGCGCTGTGGTGTCGGCGGCTCCAGGACCTGGAATGTGACGAGCCGGCCGATGGGATCATTTCCAACAGTCTCTTGCATCATATCCCGAACCCGCTACAGTTCTGGGATGGGATCAAGCGATGTGGGAGGCCGGGAGGCGTGGTTCTGGTCATGGATCTGACTCGTCCGAGGTCAGCGGCCGACGCGCAGGACATCGTCGAGCGCTACGCTGCCGGCGCACTCCCGATCCTGCGTCGCGACTTCTACAACTCGCTGCTGGCTGCCTTTTCCGAGGACGAGGTCCGGGGGCAATTGGCCGATCGAGGTCTCGGGTCGCTGACGGTCGAACGGATCGACGACCGTCATTGGATCGCGGCGGGATTGGTATCGTAAGGCGTGATGCCCTTCGACTCGGCCCCTGACCGAGCCTGGCTCAGGGAAGGCGCGAGGAAGAAGGGACGGCTTAAGAAGAGGGGCACGTGAAAACAGGGAACATGTCTTCATGCAAGATTACCCAATGGGGTCTGCGGTGTGCCGCGATGGGGCTGCTGGTCGGTCTCCTCGCAACGGTCCCGAGCCTAGGGCAGGTCGGAGACTTGCGCAAGCTCCGGAAGGACGCAGAGGAGAAACGGTCGACCTACGTCGACGACGCGCCCATGGTTCTGATTCCTGAGGGACCCTTCTGGATGGGCGCTGAGCGCGGGATCGGGCTCGAGGATGAAAGCCCCCGCCACGAGGTCTGGCTGGACGCGTACTACATCGACGCGTATGAAGTCACCACGGAACGGTACGCCAATTTCCTCGCGGCCACCCGTCGTACCCCGCCCTGGCTCTGGGGCTCGGTGGACCTGGAGGTGCACGCCGATCGCCCGGTGATCGGTGTGACCTGGAATGATGCGGATGCGTTTTGTCGCTGGGCCGGAAAGCGACTCCCGACCGAAGCGGAGTGGGAGAAGGCGGCGCGGGGGACGGACGAGCGGCGCTACCCATGGGGTAATCAGATGCCCACGGCCTTGCTGGCGAACTTCGCAATCGGCGCACGTTTCAGCTATGACCAGGCCCTGATGCCGGTCGGTCACTATACAGGCGCCAAGAGTCCCTTTGGCGTCTCCGACATGGCCGGAAATGTGTGGGAGTGGGTGCTGGACTGGTACGACGCCTCCTACTACGCGAGGAGCCCGGCCATCAACCCCCCGGGGCCCGAGACGGGTGAGCTGAAGGTCCTGCGTGGGGGCGCATGGTCCGATCTCCCCAACTACCTGCTCAGCTATTCGCGATTTAAGCTGCCTCCCGATACGAGAAACAGCTTCACCGGCTTTCGCTGCGGCCAGCCGGTTCTGAAGTTCAAACAGGATCCTTCGCCGAGCCCATGAAAGAAGAAGGCCCAAGGCTGAGGATTCAGCCTTGGGCCTTCACCGAAGGGCAGTCAGGTGGGGCGACAAGTTCTCTCCGACGCTCCCGTGTCGGATGAGACGACCACGGGGCCGGAGAGGCGAGGGGATCCTAAAGAGTCTTTTTTGCGGTCAGGAGGGAGCGGAGACGCTTCTGCACGTCTTCGCGAACCCTGATGAACTCCAACCCGTATTCACGGCCGCTCGACCAGCGAATCGCCGCTAGGTCCACCTCCACGGGCAGGTCCTGATCCTGCAAATACATTCGCAGCCCAAGGTAATCACCCTTTTGAAACAGGGTCTCGCACTCGAACGCACAGCCCCCCGTGGAAAGGTTG
>JBFISJ010000100.1:0-9618 GCA_041608595.1 Nitrospiraceae bacterium | reverse complement strand
TCAGGACCGATCAGATCCGCCAGGACATCGAGTTTCAGCTCAGGCGAGCGGGCATTCACATCATGTCCGAAGCCGAATGGTCGCGCACGCCGGGAAAGCCGTTTCTCTACGTGCGCGTCAGCTTGGCCAAGAGTGGTCCGCGGTACGCGTACCACATCGAGGTGCAATTGCTGCAGCGCGTCAAGCTCGAGCGGTACCTGGAGCTGGCGCCCGTGCAGGTCCCCACCTGGGCAGCGCCGGAAGAGATCGGCATCATCGATGCGGAGCAGCTGCAGGAGGTCCGGCGGTTTCTCGCGGACCAGATGGCGCGCTTCGTCAGCGCCTATCTGGCGGTGAATACCATATGACAAGCGAAGGGAGCACGTGACGCGTCAGCCCCGACGTTCTCTCTTGACGGCGACGACCACGAAGCCGATCAGCCGCACCAACGTGTAAGGAATCGCGTAGGCCACAGGAGCACCGATGACGACCAGCGCCGCCAGCCAGACGGCGTCAGGCGGTCGCTCATCGACCGCGGCGGTCGCCGCGAGCAGGATCACCCAGATTCCGCAGACCAGGTTCGCAAAGATGAAGGCCATGCGCCGGAAGGCCTTGTGCGTGACTGCGGAAAGGTCACACGGCGCGTCCTGCAAAGGTGGCTTTTTCTTCCGCCCCATCAGTCGAGCCTCTCGAGTCGGTGTTGCGCCGGGGGCCTGCCCAAAAGCCAATACAATGGGGCACCGGCCAGGACCGTGATGATGGCATAGAAGGATTCGAAGGGTCGCTCGGTCAGCGTATAGGCAACGATGATACCGGCGAAGGCCAGGTAGAGACACGGGGGAAGCGGATACCACGGCACGCGGAAGGGCCGCGGCAGGTCCGGTTCCAACCGACGAAGCACCACGACCGACGTCACCGCAATCGCGCTGAAGATCGTGAGGACGAACCCACTGTAGATGACGAGCTGCTCGAACGTCCCTGTCAGAATCAGCACCGTCGCCCAGATGCTCTGAAGCCAGATCGCTTTGACCGGCGCCCCGCCCTTCGCCCCCGTCTCGGCAAAGAGCGCGGGCAGCAGTCCATCCCGGGCCATCGCGTAATACACGCGCGGTCCCGCCCAGACCATCGCGCTGACCGCGCCGGCGATCGACAGGCACAGCATGCCCGCCACGAGGTGGGCGGCCGCGGTGCCGAACAGCGCCTTCGCGGCCTTCTCCGCGACCGGCAGGATCGGCTCGGACGCCAGGTCCCGGATCGGAAGCGCGTAAAAATAGACCAGATTCAGCAAGACATAGACGGCGCCGACGAACAGGGTCCCGAGGATCATAATGCGGGGAATGTTGCGTCCCGGATCGCTGATCTCCCCGGCGAGGTAGCCCGCGACATTCCACCCCGAGTACGCGTAGATCACGAAGATCAGGGAGACCACGATCGTCCCGATCGCGGGACTCGGCGTGCCGTGGAGCGCGAGGTTGGCCCACTGGCCCTGTCCGACGGTCAGGGCCGCCAGGATCAACAGGAACACGGCTCCGACTTTCACGATCGTCAGAATTCGCTGGAGCAGACCTCCCGCGCCGACCCCGGTCAGGTGCACCGCGGTCATCAGCCACACGAGGCCCACGGCGAGCGCCTTGCCGCCGATCCCCGTTTCCGTGCCGATCGGAAGGAGCTGGAGAAAGTAGGACGCGAAGCTGACTGCCGCCGCGGCGATCGCCGCGCTGAATCCAACTGTGAAGGAGACCCACCCGCTGAGAAAGCCGAGGAACGGGCCGTAGGCGCGGCTCAGGTACACGTACTCCCCGCCGGCTTGCGGCAGCGCGGCGCCGAGCTCGCTGTAGGAGATGGCGCCGGTCAGCGCGAGCAGGGCGCCGGCGATCCAAAGCGCCAGGATGGTCCCGGCGTCGCCAAGGTCCCGGGCCATGAACCCCGTGGTGGTGAAGATGCCGCTGCCGATGACATTGCTCACGAGCACGCAGGCGGCGGTGAAGCCGGTCACGCGACGGAAGACCTGGGACTTCCCTTCAGCGCCGGTCATGTCCGAGGCCATTGTCTTGCGACGCATGTGTGAGGAGGAAGGGGGCGGGAAAGTCGGTTTCGGCGGAAGGGGCTCGGCGTGACAATCGGCGGCCACGCGGGCGCCGAGTCGGTGACCTCGTCTGTGTGGGCTGCAGGGGGTCGCCTATCCGGTCGCTGGAACCGGCGTGCCCTGGGCCGGGTGGGAGGTCCCGCATGCTCAGGGCTTCCGGGCGATGATGCTCGCGTAGGCGGCGTTTCCGTCATCGACGAACTGATACCGCAGGATCTCCATGTCTTGAAAAAGCTCCAGCAACTCGTTCGTGCGAAGCAGGTACTCTTCGCGGAAGCGCGGACGGTACCGGCGGTGCTCCAGGGTGTAGGTCTCGACCACCGCCACGCCTCCCGACTTCAGCGCAGCCTTGATCTGCGCAAAGAGGTCGCGCTGCAGGTAGTAGGTGCAAAGCACGACATCGTAGGCGTTCTGCTCCAGCCGGTGCTGTTGGAGATCCACGACCTGCGTCGTGATGGAGACACCGTGCTCGGCCGCCAGCTTTCTTGCTTTGTCCAGACCCTTTTCCGAGATGTCGAGGCCGGTGACGTCGAATCCCTTCGTCGCGAGGTACACGCCGTTCCGGCCCTCTCCCATGGCGATGTCGAGAGCCTGGCCCTTCGGCAGCAGATCGAGATGCTCGACGAGAAACGCAATGGGCTGTTTGCCGAAGATATATTTTTCATCAGCGTACTTTCTGTCCCATCGCTCCTTGTCCTGCGGAGCGGCCAGAACCGGGTCGGCCGCGATGTTTCCCAGGAGACCCGTGAACAGGCAGAACGAGGCCAGGAATGCAATCCGTTTCCACATGCTCATATTCGCCATGGTGCGCCTCCGCTGATGGGCCAGCATCTGCAGCTATTCTTAGCATACTCCTTCGCGGCCGCGCCATGCAGGTCTCCTGGAAGTGGGGACAAGGGCCGACAGTGAAGCAACTACGTCACGGCGAAGGAGTTGACTCATGACGATAGCGCGGTACTTTATACGACCACCGCGCCGCGCTCTCTCGTGCGCGACACCATGAGGCCGCGAGACTTGCGCCACCTGGGGTGAACTGTCAAAGTAGAGTTTGACGGCCCTGGAACGGGCCGGGTGCGCCGGAGTTTGTATGGACGCTAGCGGGCACGACCCGACAGAACCGAGGTCCACCGCCTTGCCGTACGTCGGGCTTGTCGCGGCATTTGTCGCGCTGCTCGGCATCTTCGGGTTTTCCTACTGGAACTTCCTTCTTGCGTTGAGGGGGTTCGAACAGGTGATCCATAAGGAGGAGATCTTCGACCAGTACCTGCGCCTCTTCGCCGACATCAAGGATGCGGAGGACTGGCAGCGGGAGTATTTGCTCACCGGGGACGTTCGGCATCTTGTTCCTTATCAAGTCGCGGTGACGCGAGTCGGTGAACGGCTTCAAGATATGGAGGGCCTCGTCTCTGCCGATGCGGCAGCATCCGCGCGGTTGCAGGAGATGCAGACCCTGGCGGCGAAGCGCCTGAAGCTACTCCAGCAGGTCATCGACCGACGCTTGGAGCGGGGCGTGGAGGCAGCCCTTGAGATCGTGCGTGCGGGCCAGGGCGCCGCCATCAGGATTCAAATCCGGGAGCTCATGTTGGAGCTCGAGCTCGAGGACATGACGCTGCTCAAAGAGCAGCATGATCACGCACACGAGACAGCGGCCGTGACCGTTCTGGCCCTGACGGCGGCGCTGGTGCTGTTTATCGTGTTGGCAGTGGCGAGCATCCTGAGGATTCGACGCGATCTAAACGAGCGGCGCCACCTGGAGCACCGGTTGATGGAAGAGGCCAAGTTGGCGGAAATTGCGCGGCTGCTGGGCGACATCGGGCACGACGTCAAGAACATGCTGATGCCGATCATCAGCGGGGCGGAGCTGCTCAACGAGGGTCTCACGGAGCACTTCTCGAGCCTGTCCCAGTCGGAGGCCGCGAAGGCCAAGGGCACGCGTGACCTCAGCCGGGACGTGCTGGAGATGACGCGGAACAGCAGTCGACGGATTCAGGAGCGTGTGCGGGAGATCGCCGACGCCGTCAAGGGGCGGACGGCGCCGCTGTCCTTCGCCCCGTGCGACCTCGCTCGGCTGGCGGAGGGTGTGCTGGTAACCCTGGGCCGTTTCGCCCAGGAGCGCGGGGTCTCGTTGCAAGCGGTCGGGCTGGACAAGCTGCCCACGATCCGCGCGGACGAGCGACGGCTGTTCAACGCGCTCTACAATCTGGTCAATAACGCCGTCCCCGAAGTGCCGGCCGGCGGATCGGTCACGGTCCGAGGACAGGAAGACGCAGAGAGTCAGTCGGTCGTGGTCTCGGTCGTGGACACGGGTCGCGGCATGCCGCCCGAGGTCCGTGAGAGCCTGTTCGGATACGGCGCGGTCAGCCGAAAGTCCGGGGGCACGGGGTTGGGGACCAAGATCGTCAAAGACGTCGTCGAGGCGCACGGTGGCACGATCGAAGTTGATAGCCAGGAAGGCGTCGGCACGACCTTCACCCTCCGCCTGCCGATAGCGGGTCCTGGGTCTCATTCCGTCTGACGTGGCCCGTGGTCACTCTTGTGTCGGGGCGGTGCGGACGGCGCCGCGGGCGGATTTTTCCCTGGACGCGGCGGCCATTGTTGAAGAGGCCGTTTTGACGGTGTGCCTCAATAGGCGGCTGGCTTCCTCGATGGCTTCGGTTTTCAGTATCGCCGCGTCGTAGTCGCCGGCCGCAATGACCTTTTCCACGCGTTCCAGAGAATCCATCATAACGAGGCAATCTTCCCTGACCGCTTCGGCCCAGTAACGGAGCTCGCGGTGGGTTGCCCCCGAAGCGAGTGCGTGCGTCTCTTGCACCGATTGCCGGGCGCGCTCGAGCGCCGCGAGCGACAGTGCCCTGGCCCGCTGCTTCTTCTCGGCCGTCGCCGCGATCAGGCGCGCGGCCTCCGCCTCCACCCACCTGCCGTGCTCCGTGGCACGCTTGTAGTCACGGAGTAAAACGAGTTTCCTGCCCTCCCGGTCCCTCTCACGCCACAGCTGTGAAAGCGCCGCTTCCAGACTCGCGAACTCGTCGGCGAGGTACTGCGGCGCCCCTGCAGCCCGGGCCGCGAGCACGGCCTTCTCGGCCGAGTCGAGCGTCTCGCACATGCTGCTGCTACAACCCATCCCCATTGCCAAGAGCGCCGCCAGACTCAGAAGAAGCACGGATCTCATGCTGACCTCCTCCTGCTCGGTCACGTTGCTCGGCGCGTGCGCGCGATCGTACTGGCCGTGATGGTGGTCGGCTCATGCCGGCATCGCGGCGTGTCGGGGTCCGTACCAGCACCCTTTGGCGGGGTTGGGATGTGCCATCACGGAGGGCGGCCACCGGTCGCGTTGGAGGTCGTAGTTGGCGGTGTGTGTGGTGGAGGGATGAACATCGTCACCGACACCCGAGGGACGGCCTGCTCGTGGAGACAACCGAGCAAGACGGATGCCAGGTCCCATGGGCTGCCGATCGGAGAGGGTGGTTTGGCAATCCTCCGGCTCAAGGGAGCCGCAAACGGCGGGAAAGTGATGCCTCCGCAGTTGCCCGGTTCTACACACACAGGATGGGATGGGATGTGGGGACGGGGACAGGCTGCGCGGGGCGGGACAATCTGTCCCCGCTCGCGCGAGCCTGCCAGCTGGCGCGGTCATGCTGCGAGTGGGCTAGCCCGATGGGGGGACCTGCAGGGAAGGAAGCTGCTGGTACTTGAAGCTCGTGAGAAACTGTCGCAGGACTGCTTGCTCGAATCGCGCTGTGTCCTCAGGGGGACAGGGAACACGCAAGAGCAGATCCACATGGTCGGCGTCTCTGAGCTGGATCGTCACGCGGGGCTCGACGGAGGGCGAGTCCAGCCAATGCCGCCCTTCCAGGTCCTTCATATACTTCTTCGCGGTCTCGAGGTAGGGGCCGCAGTGCTGCCACGCCGCTTCGAGCAAAATCTTCTCGGCGGTTTGCCAGTCATCGAACGTCTTCAGCGGGATTCTGGTGAGGTGCAGGACGTATTTCTTTGTATAGGTCTCATTGGTCACGGGGGTGGTGAGGAGCAGGCTGTTCGGAACCACCATCGCCCGTCCAGTGTATTGATTGGTGGTCTGTCCAGGACCCATCTCGAGCACGGTTGTCGTCAACCAGTTGTGATCGACCACGTTTCCGCGAACGCTCCCAATCTCGATCCGATCACCGATTCCGTATGCGTTCGTGCTGACGCGGAGAATCGCGCCCGTCACACAGGAGATGAGCTCCTTGGTCGCCAGTACGATTGCCAGAGCGATGGCGATGAGCGCGGCGGCGAACGTGCGCAATTGGGGAGCCCAGATGAGCACGATGCCCAGGATGAAGACGGCCAGCAAGGCGTTGCGAGTTGTCCAGACCCAGCGCCGCCGGGCCTCGGCGCTCAGCCGCCGATTCCGGAAGATGAGCCGGACGAGCAAAATATTGAGCAGGACGACGACACTGACCAGGACGAGCGTGAGCGGGAGATTATCGACGAGAACGGTGACGATTTCCGGAAGGTTATCAAGTTTGAACATAGGTCGCCTGTCGTTGGGCTACGGCCGCCTGAAGAACCACGACGCCGGCGCGCAAATGTCTTGACGCCTCAAGCATTGGACGCGCATCCGGTCGCCGGATGAGCATACGACAAAGCCGGCCATAAATCGAGCATTAGCCGGGTGATAACACGACGATGCTTCCCGATGGTGGAATTGGTACAGAAAGCGAAGTGGCGCTGTCAATGCTGTCTGGTGGGGCCGTTCCTTGGAGTGGGCTCAACCCAGTCGACGGCGGTGTCACCGGAGCGAACCCGGACGTTGGCTGTGAGCGATACCCGCTCAGCAGCCAACGGGCCTCGGGTGGATGCTCCGCACGGCCGGCTTAGTGCTTGGGTGCCGGTTGGCCGGGCTGTGTCGGTTGGCCAGGCTTCGGCCGGGTGTCTTTTTTCTGCTCCTGCCTTTTCTCCATGAGCCTCACCTCCTTTCAATTGGTGATGGGACGATCCTCTACTCTTTTATGGAATGGATTCGCTAGGCGCGGGGCTTGCCGACGAAGACGGCGCCATCGTCGTCCAAGGCGACGTGGATGGTGTCGCCGAGGCGGATGCCGGGGAGGTTCAAGGGCTTTCGCGACCGCAAAGTCGTGATCTCGTGCCCCACGCGGAGCGAGATTTCTCGCCTCGCGAAGTCCAGTTTTTCAATCGTTCCGGAGAGGACTTTGAGGCCTGTCGCTGTCGTTTGTTTCTCCATGATCGCCTGGCTGCCGACATAAGCGTCAGAGAAATTTGACTCTTCCGATGAGGTGCAAATAGTCTGAGAGCAGAACGATGATCCGTGTCACGCCGCTCGCAAGGCCTCAGCGTGCTTGGCTAGCGCCCTTGCTTTTCCGAGGCGGAGCAGTGAGACGAACATGAGGACGATGATTCCGCCGGGCACGAGTATCGCGAGACCGATATACCCGACCTGTTTCAGACGTTGCGGGAGGGATGTCGGCTTCACGGCTATCCACAAGGCAGCTTGGCAGGACCTTGCTCCTTGAGCGGATCACTACTGACGACTCACACCTCGTTATCGCGCGTCCCGAACACTTTCGTCCAGAAGCGAAGTCTCTGCCTCGATGCGCCCCCTCGTGATCACCGCCGCCTTGCCGTGCTGGTTCAGTGAAACCATCACCTGATCTCCAACCATGAGGCTTCCGGGACTGTCCGTGTCCGGTGTGACTTCGACACGGACGGGAGCCTCTCCATCATCTTGCACGAGGAGGCCTTGAGCGTCGATCTGTGTGATGCGGCCGATCACGAGGAACGAACTTGGTGCGTTCAGCTCTTCCCCAGCCTGGGTCGCGATCGGCTCGGTCGCCGATGTCGGCCCCGCCGCTGTGAGCATGACGAGCGAAAGCATTGAAATCGTAACAGAGATCTTCATCGTCGTATCTCCAGTCCGAGGTCTCGCCGCCCTCCGCCTGCGCGCCCCGGTGTGGTGGCGGCCCATTCCAACCTCGATGTCGTCGCGACTCAGTAGAGGACGCAACGGATCGCTGTTGGCCAAGGTCAGCAAGTACCATACCCGAGGCTTGGGAGGTTCCCGATATCACACATCACGAGAAGATCGACGATGGCTCAGTTCAAAACAGGCCGACAAATCGAGCATGAGCACGGAACAATCCGTCGACTGTGGGGTCGGGGAGGATGGCGGAAACCGTGGCAGTCTCCAACCGACGCGGACAAGTTGTCTCGCCGGTGGGCGACTTGTCCGGGTCTGGGATGAGGGAAGGACCGGTCAACGGGTGCGCGCAAGGGGACGTCTTCGGCGGCGTGCACGGCTGGAGAGACGCAACCGAGGGGGCCGGCTTGGAAGCGGAGAGAGTCGAACAGGAATCGGAGCGCCGACATCGCCTCGACGGCAAAAGAGGCGTGGCGGCCCCAGCGGAGCCGTCCGCCGGTTATGGAGAATCGTACCGTCGATGACTTCCCCACAGTTCAAGCATCGCCACCCGTGGACGGTCATCTCGATCTCATCCGGCACATAGAGGCACTCTTCGATCATATAGCCCGAGCAACGTTGGCAATTCATGATGCCTCCCCGTTGGACTGCTGACGATTCTTACCGTCACAGCAGGAGAGCAAAAGCGATGCCACCGGGCTTCTTGCGCCCGCGTCTGCCCGACGGTCCTAGGCGCGTCCGTACCGACGGAGCTTGCGGAGCAAGGTCTTCCGGTGGATCCCGAGCGCCCGCGCGGCAGCGTCCTGATCGCCCTGATTGGCGTCGAGCACCCGAAGGATGTGCTCGCGCTCCAATTGCTCCAACGTCTTGCCAGCCGAGCCCGTCGACCCGCCGGATGGCTCCGACGGGTGCTGGATGGTCGTGGGGAGGTCCTCGGGGAGGATCATGCTGTGGGGAGTGAGCACGACCGCGCGTCTGATCGTGTGCTCCAGCTCCCGCACATTGCCCGGCCACGGATAGCGGGACAACAGGGTTACGGCCTCGGCCGCGATGCTCAGCACCCGCTTCGTCCCCGTGTCTCCGTAGCGCTGCAAGAAGTGCTGGGCAAGGACGGGAATATCCTCCGGGCGATCGCGCAACGGAGGCAGCGTGATTGTCACGACGTTTAGTCGGTAAAAGAGATCTTCCCGAAACGTGTCCTGCGCGACGAGCTGCCCCAGGTCCTTGTTGGTGGCCGCCAGAACTCTGACGTCCACCTCGATGGAGGCGCTCCCTCCTACCCGTCGGATCTCGCGTTCCTGAAGCACACGAAGGAGCTTGCCCTGCAAGGTCGGTGAGATGTCGGCGATCTCGTCGAGGAAACAGGTGCCTTGGTGGGCCTGCTCGAGCAGCCCCTTGCGCTGACCGACCGCGCCTGTGAACGCGCCCCGCTCGTGGCCGAACAGCTCGGTCTCCAGCAGGCTCTCCGCAAGCGTCCCGCAGTCGACCGCAACGAAGGGCTTGCCGCGCTTCTGTGACACCGCGCCGGTGAACGCGCCCCGCTCGTGGCCGAACAGCTCGCTCTCGAGCAGCGGCTCGGAGAGCACGGCGCAGTTGATGGCGATGAACGGCCGCTCGGCCCGTGGGCTGTTCTGAT
>JBFISJ010000099.1:0-9664 GCA_041608595.1 Nitrospiraceae bacterium | reverse complement strand
GCCTGGGAGCGCCGCGCCCATGGGACGCGGGCCTACCCGGCTCCCAAGCCGGTGCAGACCCCCACGGTGCAACTCATCGATCAGGACCTCACGCAGTCGACGATCGTGCTGGGGCACGGGGGGGTGAGTCGCACTCATCCGGACTACTACGCCGTCAGCGTCATGAACTACATCCTGGGCGCGGGTGGATTTTCCTCCCGGCTGATGGACGCCATCCGCGACCGCCAGGGCCTGGCCTATGGCGTGGGGAGCACGTTCGAGGCGAACCTGATGCCCGGCGCCTTTCTGGTGAGCTTGCAGACGCGGAACCAAGCCGCGAATCAGGCCATCGAGGCCGTGCGCAACGAGATCAGAGGGATCCGCGAAGAGCCCGTCAGCGAACAGGAGCTGGAGGAGACGAAAGCGTATCTGATTGGAAGCTTCCCCCTGCGTCTCGACACGGTCTCCGATCTGGCGCGGGTGCTGACCCTTGTCGAGTTCTACGGGTTGGGTCTCGAATACTTCACCCACTACCCCGCCTGGATCGAGGCGGTCACGCGCGAGGACGTGCTGCGGGTCGCCCGAGCGCATCTAGATCCGGACCGCTATGTCCTCGTGTTGGTGGGGAAGCTGGACGAAGCCCGGATCGCCTTGGAGGGGACCCACCGGCTCGTGGATCGTCATGACTGAGACACTCACGCCTTCCCAGACAGAAAAGCTCGACCGATTGCATCAGCTCTTCGAAGACATGGGCTCCGTGCTCGTGGCCTTCTCGGGAGGTATCGACAGCACGCTGGTCTATAAAGTGGCCCACGACGCGATCGGCGACCGCGCCCTGGCCGTGACGGCGGTCTCTCCAACCTTTCCGGCGGTCGAGCTGGACATTGCCCGGCGTGTCGCGGCGGAGATCGGCGGACGGCACCTGGTGATCGACACGGACCAGCTCGCGCTGCCCGCCTTCACGCGCAACGACGCCTCCCGCTGCTATCATTGCAAAGCGGATCTGTACCAGGCCCTGACCACGATCAAGGACCAAGCCGGGCTGGCCGCGATCGCGGACGGAACCAATGTCGACGACCTCGGCGACGACCGCCCCGGCATCACCGCCGCCCGCCAGTGGGAGGTCCGCAGCCCGCTGGTTGACGCACAGTGCTCAAAGGAAGATATTCGCGCGTTGGCGAGGACGCTGGGGATCTCCACGTGGGACAAACCGGCGGCCGCGTGCCTCTCATCGCGCATCCCCAGAGGTATTGCCATCACACGAGAGAAGCTGACACGGGTCGAACGGGCGGAGGCGCTGCTGTTGGAGGAAGGGTTTAGGCAGGTGCGCGTCCGCGAACAGGGCGACTGCGCCCGCATCGAAGTGGGGGCGAACGAGCTCGCCGCCATGCTGGAGCCCGGCACGCGGGAGCGGGTCGTCGCCGGCATCAAGCAAGCCGGCTTTCGATTCGTCACGCTCGATCTGGAAGGATATCGAACGGGCAGCTCTAACAAACCGTGACGCGTTATGTCTTCCTACTCTGGGTGATGGCTTCGATGGCCTCGTCGGCGAAGCGACGATGGTCGGCGTCAGTGAGGCTTCGCTCGACGATCTTTTCCGCGACCTGGAGCGCCAATTCCGTGGTCTCCGAGCGGATCTGCTGAATCGCCTTCCGCCGTTCGTGATCGATCTCCCTGGCCGTTTCGGCCTTGATCCGATCCGACTCCGCCTGCAGGCGCTGCTCGTTTTCCTCCAACACCCGCTGCGCGCGTTCTTTGGCCTGCGCGAGTATCCCTTCCGCCTCCCGGGAGGCCGCGGCGATCTTGGCCTCGTACTCCTTCATTTTTCGTTCGGCTTCAGCGCGATGCCGCTCCGCCTGGTCCAGACTCTCCTTGATCTTGCGCTCCCGCGTCTCCAGAGCCTCGAGGATCGGCGGGAAGGCGAACTTGTACAGCAGGAAAAACAGCACCGCAAAGGAGACGACCTCCCAGAAAATGAGCGATGAGAAAAAATGTGTGTCGAACTGTGGCATACAAGACCTACAGTTATGTCAGTTACGTCAGTTTGGTCAGTTGCGTCAGTTTGGTGTGTGAGCCGACCAACTGACTGACCTGACCTAACCGACCAAACGGACCCAACCGACTCAATATATTGCCTTACTTTCTGAGTCCCATGATGATGAACGCGATGACGAGCCCGTAAAGCGCGATCGCCTCGACCAGGGCGAAGCCGATCCACATATACTTGCCCACGCGTCCTTCGGCTTCCGGCTGCCGGGCCACGGCTTCGATCATCTTGCCGAAGATATAGCCGATGCCGACGCCGGCGCCGGCAAAACCGGCGGCCGCCAAACCCATTCCAACCAGCGCTGCTGCTGCGGATTCCATCGTCGTTCAACCTCCAATCTCAAAAAAACAGTTTTGAGCTTTGAGTTAGGACTGTCCGCTATGACTTCCCACTGAAAACTCAACACTCATAAATTGTTTTCTCCGCTAATGCGCGTGTTCGACGTGCCCGTGTAGATTGAGTGCGTCTCCCATATAGACGCAGGTCAACACCGTAAAGATATACGCTTGAATGAAGGCGATGGCGATCTCGAGCCCGTTGATGGCGATCGTGAACACGAACGGGAGCCAACCGACCAACAGCGGAAGCGACAGGGACATCCCGAACAGCACAGCCAGAACCGTATGGCCGGCCGTCATATTCGCGAACAGTCGAACGGCCAGGGACAGCGGCCGTGCGAGCTGGCTGATGACCTCGATGGGCACCATGAGCGGAAGCAGCCATGCCGGCGTTCCTTCGGGCACCAGAATGCCGAAAAACTTTGCGCCGTGCTTCATGATGCCAACGACCAGGCTCATGCCGTAGACGAACAAGGCACCCAGGCCGGTCACCACGATCTGGCTGGTCACGGTGTACGAGCCGGGAATCATGCCGAGCAAATTGCAGAACAGGATGAAGACGAAGAGGGTCGCGACGAAAGGAAAGAACTTCATGCCCTCCTTGCCCATGGTGTCCATAATCATGCTGCGAATGAAATCCACCAGGAGCTCAGCCATGCTCTGCAATTTGCTGGGGACCAACCCCTTCCTGGCACCGGCCGCGATCAGGAGGAACGCGACGAGCCCGACCACCACCCACATCATGACCACCGCCTTGTTGATGCAGAGGTTGTAGCCGAACAACGGCAGGTCGACGTAGCAATGGAGCTCGAATGCGTGAAGTGGATCTTCCATAAGAACCTAACGATGAGCGAGGAGCGATGAACGATGCGCGGGAAGAAACATTTTCCCCGTGTCGTGTTCAGCGCTCAACGTTCCTCCCTATTCGTTCGGCCACTGTTGCGCCCTCCGGTAGGCATTTCGAATCCCGGCGATGACGCCGAGCACGAGACCGATCACGATTCCCCAGGGACTCGAGCCGAGGAGGTAGGAATCGATCAGCCACCCGAGTCCGCCTCCGACGATCAGCGAGGCCAGCAGCTCGGTTCCGATGCGAACCGCCTGTCCCAGGCCTGCGTAGAACGGGTCATTCGAAGGGGGCACGATGTGGTGAGCACGATGCGCGGAGCGAGGAACGACGCAGCACGTCCGCTTCATCGTTCATCAATGCGTCCAGCGCGGGACATTAACGCGCCATTCAAGCAAAATCGTCTGGCGAATGTCAAGGACAAGCGCCGCCGGAGGGGTGCGAGACACGGAGCCTCGTGTGCCGAACGGTCCGGTCCAGAGACAACGAGGCGAGCCGGAGACGCGGAAGACTTGCAGGCTGATGCGCGCGTGGTGATCTGGCGCGTCTCGCGCATGATGTGCTAGAAACACCCACATGATCCGTCCTTCCCGCGCGCGATTTCTCATGGCCGAGCAGCCGGAGCCGCTTGTGCTGTCGCTGCCGATTCCGGCCGCGGACGCCTTCGAGCTCTATCGGCGCCTGGCCTCGCAGGCCCCTTCGTTCCTCCTGGAGAGCGGGGGCGGCGGCGCGCGGACCGCACGCTACTCCTTTCTGTGCTCGGACCCCTACCTCACCCTGTCAGGCAAGGACAACGCCTACCTGCTTCGCACGCGGGACGGCGTCGAAACCGGCGTGGGAGACCCTTTCCAGATCCTCGCGCAACGGGTCAGAGCCTCGCGCATGCCCAGGCCGGAGGGCTTCCCCCCATTCTTCGGCGGCGCCATCGGATACTTCGGGTACGACCTGGTGCGGAGGTTCGAAACCATCCCCACCATTGCCCAAGACGATCAGGGCCTCCCGGATCTGTTCTTCGCCTTCGTCGATCTCGTCGCGACGGTCGATCATACGAACCGGACGCTGGATCTCACGTTCGCGCCGCCGCTCGAGCGGCTCCTTGGCGAGCCCCGCGAAAAACTGTACCGCGAAGGATGTGATCGGCTGGCGGAGATGGAAGCGCGGCTCGCCACCCCCCGGACGGCCGTGACCCAGGCGGAGCTGGAAGCCTTCGCGGTTACCCCGGATCAAACCAGGGCCGACTATGTGGAGCGGGTGGGGCAGTGCAAGGCGTACATCGCGGCCGGTGATATCTACCAGGCAAATGTCTCCCACCGATTTACGATCACACCGACGGAATCGGGATCAGGTCGCGGGGCATGGACGCCGGGGCAGGAGAACGCCCTAGCCCGCGGAATCTACAGCCGCCTCCGCCGCGTGAATCCCTCGCCGTTTTCCGCGCTCCTGGAGCTCGGCGACCTCACCCTGGTCAGCTGTTCGCCGGAACGGCTTGTCCAGCTTCAGGGTCGCCGTGTCGACTCGCGCCCCATCGCGGGCACCAGGCCTCGCGGCGCTCTGGTGCAGGAGGATCGCCGGCTGGCGGAGGAGCTCTTAACCAACCCCAAGGAACGTGCCGAGCACATCATGCTCGTGGACCTCGAGCGAAACGACCTCGGACGGGTGTGCCGGTTCGGATCCGTGCGTGTTGATGAATTCATGGTGATCGAACGCTATTCCCACGTCAGCCATATCGTGTCGAACGTGACGGGGACGCTGCGCGACGACGTCGATGCCTTCGACGTGGTCCGGGCGGTCTTCCCCGGCGGTACGATCACGGGCGTGCCGAAGATTCGATGCATGAATATTCTTGAATCGTTGGAGCCGGTCCGGCGTGGTCCGTACACGGGTGCCCTGGGGTATCTCAGCTGGAGCGGGGATCTGGATCTCAACATCATCATCCGGACGCTCCTCCTGACCGGGGGGCGCGGGCACCTGCAGGTTGGTGCGGGGATCGTCGCGGACTCCGACCCCATAAAGGAATACGACGAGACGCTGCACAAGGCGCAGGCCTTCTTCGAGGTGCTGCGGGGGTATTGAGCATGTGGATTTACCTCAACGATCGCTTCGTGTCCAAGGAGGACGCACGGATCTCCGTCCTCGACCATGGTTTTCTTTATGGAGACGGCGTGTACGAAACGCTGCGGTCCTACGCGGGCCGGTTCTTTCTTCTTGCCCAGCACATCAAACGGCTGTACCGGTCGGCGGAGCTGATCGATCTGAAGATCCCCCTCGCCGAGCAGGACTGGACAGGGGTCTTGGAAGAGGGGCTGCACCGGAACGGGCTCGCGCGGGGGGCGACGGCTGGAGGAGCGGAGCCGGCCGACGGCTATGTTCGCGTCACGATCTCACGGGGAGAAGGGGAGCTCGGCCTCGACCCCGAGCTGTGCCCGCGTCCCACCGTCGTCATCTTGACCAAGCCGCTGTCACCTCCGCCGGGGCGGCTCTACGAGCAGGGGGTGGGGCTCAAGCTGGTCTCGGTCAGACGGAACTCCACCGCGGCGCTGCCGCCGCAAATCAAGTCGTTGAACTTTCTCAACAACATCCTCGCTAAGAGGGAGGCCACTCGCGCGGGCGCGTTCGACGCCCTGATGTTGAACAATGAAGGGGTCGTGACGGAGTGCACGGTGAGCAACGTCTTCTTCGCGCGGCACCAGCGCCTTCACACGCCATCGCTGACGTGCGGCATTCTGGAGGGCGTCACCCGTGGCGTCGTGATTCAACTGGCCGCCGAGTGCGACATCCCCGTCGAGGAAGGAGCCTTCCCACCGGCCGCCCTGCTGGAGGCCGACGAGTGCTTCATCACGAACACCTCCATGGAGATCATGCCGGTCTCGGAAGTGGACGGCAAGAAGATCGGCAAGGGAATTCCGGGGCCTATCACAGCCACGCTGCGCGATTCGTTCCGCCGGAACCTGCCGCGATTTCTCACCTAGCAGAGCATCTCGTACAAACTCTCAAGTCCCAGGTCCCACGTTCTCGGAGGTGTTTTCCACCTGGGAGGTGGTGCTTGGGACCTGGCACGAGATGACCTATTTTGAGTTAGGCTCCGTCCGGAGCCGGAGGGAAGAGTTTGGAGAGATCGAGTTCTTTTGACAGTTTCCGGACCGGGTGCTAGCCTCGGACAAGGCTGAGAGCTCTATCCATGCTGAACCCCACGGGACATCACGGACGCAACGCGAGGCTACTCGCCCCGCTCCTCTGGCTCCCCCTGGTCATACTGAACCCGCAGCCATCAGGAGCGGAAATCTATCGGTACACCGACGAGAACGGAACCGTCCACCTCTCGAACGTGCCCTCAGACCCTCGCTACCGCAGAGTGTCGCCTCCACCGAGCCGCCGGGCTCCCCGCCTTGCCCCCGCCGAGGTCAATCGTCTCGTCGCGCGCTATGCGCGGCGGCATGACCTGCCCCCGGCCCTGCTGCGCGCCGTCATCAAGACGGAATCGGACTTCAACCCGGTCGCCGTGTCACGCGCAGGGGCGATGGGCCTCATGCAGTTGATGCCGCAAACCGCGCTGACTCTGAACGTGCGCAACCCGTTCGACCCCGAGCAAAACGTGCGTGGGGGCTCAGCCCATCTGCGGGCGCTGCTGGATCGATTCGAGGGGAACCTGACGCTGGCCCTGGGGGCATACAACGCCGGCATCACCGCCGTCGAGCGATACAACGCGCTGCCACCCTACCGCGAGACGCGCCGTTTCGTGCAAAAGGTGCTCCGAAATTATCGGCAGTTTCTGGCGATCTCGGCCGCCGCCTCGCGTCGCGCGCTCACACCTTTCTGGACTTCAACCCCACAACGGCCGCTGGTCTCTTCCGCACGTCCGACGCGCTGACCGGCCGCGAGGTGCTGTGCTGACGCCATCCGGCTGGCTTGCCGGGAAAATCCGCCCGGTGATGCGCCCCCACGCTGTTCTCCCTCCACAGGGCCGCCTCGGCGATGCACCGGGCCACCTGGATGAGATTCTTCACCTCCAGGTCACGCCGCATCCGGAACGGCCGGTCGACCAGACGTTCCCACCGCGACAGTTGCGCGACGGCGCTCACCAGCGAATCCCGCGTGCGGATCAGCCCGACCTTGCCCCACATGAGGCGGCGCAAGGAGCTCCGCAACTTTTCCGCGTCTTCCAATCGCCCCAGCGGCCCGCCGGATAACTCCCGGACCGAGGGGAGCAGCGGGGTCGCGCGCCTGCTCTCGGCAAATTGGATGGCGGAGTCCGCCGCCCGCTTGCCGAAAACCAGTCCCTCCAGCAACGAATTGCTCGCCAGCCGATTCGCCCCGTGGACGCCGGAGAACGCCACTTCCCCGGCCGCAAAGAGGCCGGGCAACGTCGTCGCCCCCGAGAGGTTCGCTTCCACACCCCCCATCATGTAATGCGCGCTCGGCGACACCGGCACCCATTCTTCCGTGATGTCGATGTCGTAACGCAGGCAGGTCGCATAGATCGTGGGGAATCGGTGCTTGACGAAGGCGGCGCCCAAGTGCGTCAGGTCCAGATAGACGTGCCGTGACCGGGTCGCAGCCATCTCCGCCCAGATCGCTCGCGCGACAATATCGCGGGGAGCCAGCGCGCCCGCCGGGTGATAGCGATGCATGAAGAGCTCACCCTTGATGTTGCGGAGCTGTCCCCCCTCCCCGCGGATCGCTTCCGACAGCAGGAAGGGCGGGCTCGACGGCAGATAGAGGGAGGTCGGATGGAATTGCACAAATTCCATGTCGCGGAGCACGGCGCCGGCACGATAGCCCATCGCCATGCCGTCGCCGGTTGCATTCGTGGGATTCGTCGTGCGCGCATAGACCTGCCCCGCTCCGCCGGTAGCCAGCAGCACGGCGTGCGCGGGAATGACGGCACGGGTGCCCAGTTCCTCGTCGATCACCAGGACCCCGCGGCAGACGCCGTCCACGACCACCACATCAACGGTGAAATGGTGATCCAGCCAGCCGATCGTCTTGCGCCGGCGTGCGTGCGCCATCAGGACGCGCACCATTTCATTGCCGGTCGCATCCCCCCGTGCGCGGAGTATGCGACTCCGGCTATGCGCGGCCTCACGCGCGAACGCAAACTGCTCACCGACCTTGTCGAAGGCGGCTCCCCAGTTGATGAGCTCCTGGATCCGTGCGGGCCCCTCTTCCACTAACACCTGCACGGCCTCGCGGCGGCAGAGCCCATGCCCGGCCTTGAGTGTGTCGAGCAAATGGATGGAGACATCATCCTCTTCGCTCATCGCGACGGCGACGCCTCCTTGCGCGTAGCTGCTGCTGCTCTCCAGCGGGTTGCCTTTGGTGAGAATGAGGACGCGACCGCGTCGGCTCAGCTCCATGGCCGCACGGAGACCCGCGACCCCGCTTCCCACAACCAGGAACTCCGCTTCTGGACCCGACCGCTTCTTCACGGTGATCACACAGGGTTGGGCCTAGGACGAAAGGATCGGCCCGGCTTGGGAGAGAAGGACACGCGTGGCCATCCCGAATGGAAGGTCGCCCTGGACCTCCTTCAGCAGGATCGATTGCGTGCCCATCCAGCGGAGCATTCCGTGACCACGTTCCCTGATTCCGACGTCCTCCGGGGCGCGCTTCCAGAATCCCTGCCAATGCAGGTAGACGTCGATTTCATCGCCATCGATGATGACGCGGTCAATCGTGAATTCCACGTCGATGGTTTGGAATGTCTTGAAGTCCGTTCGGATGTCCTGGCTCAGCTGCGCCAGGGGCTCGAACGGCAACAGGAGTTCCTTGAGCGCCTCGCTGTCCTTCTCGACATAGGCGGTTCTCAGGTCCTCCACGGCACGGTCGATACGGACGAACCGCGCGTGGTCTTCCGGATAACGCAACTCCTTCTTGCTGCACGACATCGCGGTCGGCGCCACAAGGGCCACGGCGGCCAGAATCCGGATGACTTGCTGAATACGCGTGCGCATGCGGCAGTATAGGGAGCTGCCGCCTGGAGAATCAAGCCGGGCCTGCGCACGACGTTCTGAGGACCGCCGCCCGCTCCTTCCTTGACAGACGCCCGCAACGCGTCTATCTTACCCCGGCACCGCGCGAACCGCGGTCGCAAAACTGCTTGTTGCTTGCTTTCACTTAGAAACCCTACTAGACTTTCGAGCGGGGATTGCACTATGTCGAGTGTTCTCAAGAAGCGCCGAAAAAAGATGCGAAAGCACAAATACAAGAAGCTGCGCAGACGGCAAAAGTTTTTGCGTCGGAGAAGTTAAGCGGACCCCGGAGAGGGACGGGAGGTTGGCGTGGCAGAGGGGAAAAAGGTACGCATAAAGGTCCGAACCGTCAATTCCAGCTACGTGGGGGACTTTTTGATTCCCCCGATGCGCAACAGGATCTCCGATGCGATCAACGACGAGCAGCGGTTGTTCATCAGCCTGACCGACGTGCTGATCGACGACAAGGATCGAGCCGAGTTCG
>JBFISJ010000098.1:0-9677 GCA_041608595.1 Nitrospiraceae bacterium | reverse complement strand
TAGAACACGGCGTCAGCCGGTTCCCCTTGCGAGAAGACAATGTGATCCTTTGCACAGGCTAGAAGGCGTTTTCCGCCGGTAACTTTCGTGAGGAACACCTGGGGGTCGACTGGCGAGCTTCTTTTGCGGGGCATGCGTCACCGACAGGGCTGGGATCGGAAGGAGCAGAATCCTACCAGAGAGCTTTCCCCTCCGCAACATTCCGGCTGAGGTCGATTGATTTCCGTGAATGCGCCCCCGGCAGCGAACTCAAAAAAACCCTTAAGTTCATTGTGGTTAGACCATCGAGGCCCTCCCGTCTCACCCGTTTTGGCAGGAAGTTACGGGTGTCAAGCCGTGGGGAGCCGCCCGCCCCGCATTCTTCATCGGTCCCGGGAATGAGAGCTCTCGAAATGATGCCGGGCTAGGACCGATGAACCGCGATCGTGGCGGTCGAAGCTTTCCACTTATGATCCGGGAGCCTGACGTGCTGATACCGCCGGTACACCTTGTCCGTGGCAATGGCGGTCACATCCAACGTCCGGATGGTGCCGATTGGCAGGATCACTTTGAAGGCTCCTTCCACGGCCCCTGCTGAATTCACCTTTGCACGGCCCTCCGTGACGATCCAGCTCGACTCACCCCATCGCACCAAGACATAGATATGATGCCGACGCCAATTGGCCAGGGACTGGCGCTGCCGGCGGTCAAATGCGATCTGTCCTTTGAGCCTTCCGGTATAAAGACTCGTTGCTTCATTTAGCAAGGGCATCCGATTGTCGGCAGACAAATCGGATTCCTCGAGGGATCCTTCAGGAGAAACCTCAAGTGTCGAGTCGGGTTCAGTGGTGTCCTCCAAGGACCTTGACGCTTCTTTGATGGAAAGGAACGAATCGGGCTCGGCCTTCTTTTGAGTATTGGATTCTTCGATGAGGGCCAACCGCTGCTCCGCCTTCCCGACCAACACTTCCAGCTCAATTCTCTCCTTTTTCTCACGGGCCAGAAGTTTCTCCACTGTCGTCAAGCGATCCTGTAGCGTTTCCTTTTCTTGGGCCTGTTTCTCCACCTCTTCTGCCATCCGGGCGTTCAGGGTTGCCTGCAGCGCAAACTCTTCCTCTTTCGACCGTCCCTTCACTCTCCAATCGTCGAGCTGCTGTTTCAACTTTTGGAATTGTGCGGTCATCTGCTCGCTGTGATCCAACTCGTAAAGTGTCGCCATCGTATACCCGACTCCCAGGAAGCTACCCGCCAGAAGAGGAACGAGAATGAAGCGCGAGACTCTCAGGTATTCATTAGTCTGCCGAAGGGCCTGTCGAGACTTCACCAAGCAGTCATGAGTTTTGACGATGACCGCGTGCAGTGGCGTCTCGGCGCGTCCGTCATCCGCTCGCGCGTGATCTCGGGCGCCTTTCAATTCGAATTCAGCTTGCTTGATTTGTGCTACCAGGCTGGCGCGGTTGAGAAGAAGGACGAGAGCAGAGAGCGTCACGATGACAGCCACAGCCAGGACGGCTGCAACCAGTAGAATTCCGGGGATATCCTGTATGGCTTCCCAGACACCGATCGTCGTCAGGGGATCCTCCTGGCTTCTCAGCAGCTCTGTAATGACTCTCTCGGGAGGTACAAGCAGGGCGAGGCCAGGGGCGGCTCCCCGTGGTGCCTGACGTTGGGAGGATCAGAGGTCAGATTGATAATGGAAAAAAATCTTGCCTCGTGGATCAGCCGCGGCTTGAACCTCGCACTCTTGCCGCTGTCTTTTAGCACAATCCCGTCGCGCCGAAAAGCCCCCTTCGAACGGCCTCCAGACTCATGGGGCAAATCGATGTTCTCGGCCGCACCCTCTTGGTTTCGCCCGCCTCGTACCCCGCCTTCCCGCTGGCCAAGGTGAAATTGTCGCAAAATTGTCACCTCCGAGCACGCTTGTGAGAGTCCCAGGGGTAATTTGAAAGCCTAAACCACAGTAAAGGTTGCCGGTATTCGGTTCTCGCGCTACGCTTCTCTATGTCCGATTCTCATTTCTGGGGGAATCGGACCCCAAGAAGCTTTGGAGGGAGGGCAGCGTATGAAGCGGGTGTTGGTCCTGATCGTGATGGTGGCGGTCGTCGGAGGCGGCGGCTACCAGCTGTGGCTCTACATCGAGAAACTGCGCACTCGCGTGGTCTACCGCATCACCGAGGTCTGCCATCCCTGCGTGATGGGCTGGGCCATCAACAACCGCGGACAAGTGGCCGGGGTGTTGGAGATCCAGACACAGCGCAAGGGCAGTGAGCCCCTGCTCCATGCGTCGTTCTGGGAGCCTGGCAAGGGCTCGGCGGATCTCGGCACGCTGGGTGGCCTCTCAAGCCGGGCGCAGGACATCAACGAGGACGGTCTCGTCGTCGGCATTGCCGATCTCCCACCGGGTCGCCAGGCGAAGTATTCAAAGTACCAAACATCGGATGGGTTCATCTGGAGGGCGCGGTTGGGGATGCTCAGCATGACGAAGCTGATCCCCGGGCGCTGGGTCGAGGGGATCTCGCCGGTCGGGATCAACAATGTGGGCCAGGTCGTCGGCTGCGCGACCTTCCACGGCTATGACGGTTACCACGCCTTCTTCTGGGACCCGAAGGACGGCATGAAGGACCTCGGCACACTCGGGGGCAAGTATAGCTGCGCAGTCGATGTCAACGACAAGGGCCAGGTGATCGGCAACTCCGACCTCCCGGGCACACAGGGGCAGGCGCCGTCCCATGCCTTTCTGTGGGAGCCGGGCCGGAAGATGAAGGATCTCGGAACGCTGGGAGGAAAGAACAGCTACGCGCGCGCGATCAACAATGCCGGTCACGTCGTCGGCTCGTCGCACACGGTCGAAGGCGCCTTGCACGCCATCCTATGGAAGCCGGGCCAGCCGGTGAAGGACCTCGGCACACTCGGCGGCAAGACCGCCGCCGCGACGGGGATCAATGAAGCAGGGGCAGTGGTTGGCGACTCGACGCTGCCTGAGGAGGCGGAGCAGCACGCGTTCATCTGGCAGGAAGGGCATGAGGTTCGCGACCTTCACGATTTCCTCGATCCAGACGATCCGCTCGCGAACCAAGTGTTCCTGAGAACGCCCCGCGGGATCAACGACCAGGGCCAGATCCTGGTCGAGGGCGAGTTCTTCAAGAAGATGCAAACCTACGGCGTGGTCCTTACGCCGATGACGAACCGCTGATCCGCTTCGAGCGGAAGCCGACCCTTCCTCCTCCCTCAGGTTCCCGCACATGTATGGGTACCGCTAAGCTATTAAAGCAATGGAAGATTGTGATTGTCTACCGGCCGATTTCCGCGAGGGGGGCGTCCGTCACGAAGACGGCGCCTCGGGGATTGGACCCGAGGGAATTGGACTCGTTCAGACGCTCCCGGGGCGGAGTGGTGTGGCATTCCGGCGTCGTGACGAGGCCCCAATGCCAGTTGTCTTGACAGACATTTTCGACCAGGAGGGCCTCGGCGTGATGAAAGAGCAACATGCCGCTCATCAGATTGTTGCGGCAGGTGTTGCGGACCAAGTCGGGACAGGTCTCCGGATCGCGCGCCGCGATCCCGAAGTGGTGGTTGGCATAGCAGACATTCTGGGCCAGGTAGGGTCGGGCGCCCGCAAACGAGAAAATCCCCGATTCCCGGTTGTGGCACACCTCGTTCCCGATGAGTGAGGGACGGCAGTTCGGGCCATAGAGCACGACACCTGACAACAGTCCCTCCGTGGCGCGACAACCGGCAATGGTGCAGTTGGAGTCGAGGATGTTGATCGCCGAGTTCTGATCGCTTCCGACATAGCGAAACGTCACGCCCGAGATGCGCCCTCCCGTGACTTGCTGCAGGTAGAGGGGCCCGCCACGACGGGAAAAAATCTGCACCCGGTCTCGCCCGGCTCCGACCAGCCGGATCGATCGTCCTGTCACGAAGATCTTGTCCTCGTACACGCCCGGCCTGATGAACACCTGGTCTTCGGGCTGTGCGTCCTTGAGGGCCGCGCTGGGGCGCACGTACGCGTCCGCATCTCGGCTGTCGACGACGAGCGTCCGCCCGCCGAGGGGATTCGTCGGCGGCTCGGTGAGCTCGGTCTCCCCCAGGTCGACGGCGTCCAGCTCATACCGCCGGCGCTCGCCTTCATGCTGCTCCGATTCGCCGGGTCCCATGGGTCCACCTCCACGCACGGGGACGAGCCGCGGGGCGAGTATATTTTAATGCCTGCCCGAGCTTGTCAAGGCTGGTGCCTGTGGCCTAGTCACGGACCTCGAGGCCGAGCATCGCGGCCAGCCCAGGGATGGTAAAGGGCTGGTGGATGTCGACGCGCACGATGTCCAAGCCGGCCGCGGTCATGGCCAACTGCGCAAGCTGCGCTCGGATCGGCCGGGGCCGAACGCGCTGCGGCAAGCCTTCCAGCTCAATGACTTTGGCGACCGTCAATGTCCCGGGATGGACCAGCACGAAGTCCACACAGATCATCGAGATTCGGCGAAGCACCCAGGCCGCAAGGGCGTGGTCCTCGGGATCGTCGGCCTGCACCAGGAGCACACGGCTCAGGGGAACCTTGGCGAACACGAGGTACTGCTCTTGGACCGCCAGCCGCAGCACATTGTAGAACGCGGCTTCCTCCTTCGTGAACATTTCTCGTGGCTGTAGAGAGAGCCCGTCGGGAAGGCGGGGCTCGTCCGGTGGCGAGTCCCGGCGGGTCGTTCCGGACCAGAGATACCAGGCCACAGCCGCTGCCATGATGATCACTGCCATGAGGGCAAGTGTTTCAACCATATCGCCTCCTTGGTCAGCGTCGCGCTCCTGCCGATGGAGTTTTTGGATGTCGATGCCGTCCCGGGGCCAGCACCCCCAGGATGACCGCCGCCTTGGCCCCGGTCACGGCCGGGACATTCGCGCATCGACCGTGCCAGGTCTCGTAGGCGAGGATCGCGAAGGCCACCGCCTCGAGCGATTTGCTATACCACCCCAGGTCTTCCAGGGTGTAGACCGGCGTCGGCGCGAACTCCTCCCGGAGGTCGCGCATCAGGGTGCGGTTCAATGCGCCGCCGCCCCCAACGACCACTTCCCCGACCTGGCTCCGAATCCATCGGGTCGCGTCCGCGACCGACCAGGCGGTAAGTCGTGAACAGGTTGCCAGGACGTGCTCCGGCCTGAGCCCGCGCCGCCTCGCCTCCGCGAGGACCCGGAGGACAAAGGCCTCGCCGAACTCCTCGCGGCCCGTCGACTTGGGTGGGCGACGCCGGAAGAAGGGATGCGCGGTGAGCTTGGCGAGCAACCGGACATCAGCCGTGCCCCGGGCGGCCCTGCGGCCGCCCCGGTCCATCAACTCGCGGCCCCGCGAGTAGTGCCGTACCAGCGCGTCGAGTACCATGTTCGCTGGTCCGGTGTCGAAAGCCCGGACTGTGCGCAAGGACGGACGCGCTGGCAGGTAGGTCACGTTGGCGATGCCGCCGAGGTTCACGATCAGGCGTGCCCGCTGGGGATGACGAAACAACACGTAGTGGGCGTAGGGCGCCAGCGGCGCACCCTCGCCTCCGACTGCAAGATCGCGGGTGCGAAAGTTCGCCACGGTTGCGACCCCCGTTCGCTCCGCGATGACGGCCGGCTCGCCGATCTGCAGCGTGGAACGAATCCGGCCCACGCCGGGCTCGACGCGGACGTTGGGGAGGTGGTGCACGGTCTGCCCGTGCGAGCCGATCAACTTCACGGCCTGCGGGGATATGCGTGATTGCTGCATCACCCGAAGGGCCGCTCTGGCGAACAGCTCGCCAACCACCACGTTCAGATGGCACACCTCGGCGACGGTGCCGGAGGACGCGACGGCGAGCAGGCGGCGAGAGAGCGAGCGGGGGTAGGGCACCGTGACGTGGGACAACATCCGAACCCGAAGAGATGGCCCTTGTCCGCGGATCTCGACGAGCGCGGCATCGATGCCGTCGCCTGATGTCCCGGACATCAGCCCGATCACCTTCATACGATCAAGCGCCCCATGAGGCGTGACTGGTCAGATCGGTTCATCTCGATCACTCGGCCTAACATGGCCTGGCCGGGGATCAAAGCGGCGTGGTCCTTAATCCGTTGGCCGCGCGTGCTTTGCCCTCTCCCAGACCATGCCGGTCTGCTCCTTCGCCGAGAAGCCCAGCTTCTCGTAGAAGGCCTGCTTGTCCCGCGTGCACAGCCAGAATAGCTCAACCCGCTTCAGGGATGGATGGTGCAGGATCTGATGCATGATCTTCGATCCGATGTCCTGCCCCTGGTAGGCCGGATCGACGATCACGTCCCAGATCGAGGCACGGTATACAGAATCGGTCAGCACCCGGCCAAATCCCACCATACGCTCCCCATCCCAGGCAGAGAGAGCCAGATCGGAGTTTGCCAGCATCTCCCGGATGTCGCCGATGCTGCGTCCTTTGGCCCACGGGGCGTAGTCATAAAGCTCCAGAAGGGCCCTGAGATCGAAATCTTTTCGCTCGGAAAATGTGACCATGGGCTTGAGACTTGACGAGTCCTGTATTATTTATAGGTCATTGAACGGGTGATACGAATAGTGAGCACTCCAGAACCATGACCGAGGGTGGCTGAATGGCGACTCAGGTGCGGACCTGCCCGAAATGTTTTCAGTTGATGTGGGTCAAGGATGAGGACATCGAGCATCCGGACGAGAACACCATCCGCTTTAAGTGCCCGCATTGCCAGGAGACCGTCCGGTTCAAGCTCGTTTCCGAGGGGACCAACGCCATCGGCCCCAAAATGGGCCACTGACTTATTCCATCCCCCGTCCTGCTCCCTTGAGCTCGGGGTCCTTGCCCGGGAGGATCTTGTGGAGCGCGACCCGGTACTCCTTCAAACGCGTCTCGTCCGACGTGCCCATCTTGCTCGCAAGCTCGCGCTCCATGCGCTCGACCTGATCCAGGGCCATCAGCAGGTCTTGCACCGCCGAGAGCACGGCACCGGTCTCGAAGGCCTCCAGAGTCTCCACGAGAATCTCGGTCAGCCGGCGATAGTGTGAGGCCGTGGCCTGCCGCCGAAATCGGGAAATCGTCTCCTCGAAGGCGTCGATGGCCTCCGGCGTCGGCTTCAGCCCACCCGGGACCGCCTGCAGGAATACCACCGTCGGGACCTTGGCGCTGTAAGTCTTGAGCTGGGCGACAAGGCTCCCAACCGTGTCGAGCACCTGTGTCATTTCCATGCCTTGACTCCCCCGAATGACTGAGACATAACGCGCGGCAGGGAGCCTGTCAAGCATGCGTCCGGGCGAGGCTCAGACCAGCGACGCCGCGCGCAGCGCGTCGCAGACGCGGTCCATGTCGTCTGGCCGGGGCGCCGAGAACTCCGCGTACTGATCCGTCTCCGGATGCGCGAACCCCAGTGTCCTCGCATGCAGCATGACGCGGGGCACGACGAGCCCCGCGAGCTCTCGCACGCGCCTGCCCCCGTAGGTCGGATCGCCCAAGATCGGATGACCGATGGCGGCCAGATGGACGCGGATTTGGTGGGTGCGTCCCGTCCGCGGTGTCACCTCCACCAAGGTCGCCTCCAGCCGAAATCGCTCTCGCACGCGGTACTGTGTCGCGGAGGCTCTCCCGCGAGCGGTGCGCGCCGAGAATTTTTTCCGCTCCTTCATGTCCCGCCCGATCGCGAGCTCGATGAGGCCTGCCGACTTCTTCATACGTCCCCACACCAGCGCCTCGTAGACCCGGGTAATAGTGTGGTGCTTGAACTGGGCGGCCAGTGCGCGATGCGCGCTGTCGCTCTTCGCCACCACCATCACGCCTGAGGTTTCCTTGTCCAGGCGATGGACCAGACCTGGACGCTCCTTGCCGCCGATGGTGGACAGACTTCCCTCTGGGGTTGTGAAGTGGTGCAGCAGGGCATTTACGAGCGTTCCCGACCAATGGCCGGGCGCGGGATGGACGACGAGGCCGGCCGGTTTGTTTAGCACCAGCACGGAGGTGTCCTCGAAGAGAACCTCCAGGGGGATCGCCTCGGGGCGGATGTCGAGGGGCTCGGCGCGAGGAACGAGGAGGGTGATGCGGTCGCCGGGCCGGATCCTATAGCTGGCTTTGACGACCTCCGCGTTGACGCGAATCTTGCCTTCGTCGATAAGGCGCTGAACCGCGGCGCGCGACAGGGCCGGCTCCCGACCGGCGAGAAAGAGATCGAGGCGCTTCGGATTCTCTCCGGCCGTGACGATGACCTCGGTCTCTTGTTGGTATCTGGGCATGCACCGCGGATCACGCTGTCGGGGGCCTGAGAGAGGGGGAGAGGGAATCAAGCGGGCCCGCCGGGGAGGGCGCGCTCGCGCCGGGCACGTTCCGCGATCTTTTTGCGCAGGCGAGCCTTCTCTAGGCTGACCCTGGCCGCCTCTACTTCCGAAGGGAGCCCGCCCACCTCCACTCGTCGCTCCGCCTCGGCGACAGCCGTTTCGGCTCGTCCGACGTCGATGTCCTCCGCCTTCTCCGCAATCTCGGCAAGGATGGTGACGTTTCTGGGCGTGACTTGGGCGAACCCCCACAGCACGGACATGAAGCTGTTGTCTTCGCCGACGCGGTAGCGAAGCTCGCCAATTCTCAGCGTCGACATGAAGTGGCAGTGACCCGGCAGGACTCCGAAGTCTCCCTCGACGCCGGGCGCCGTGACCTCGTCGACCTCCTGGCTGATCAGGAGCCGTTCGGGTGTCACCACCTCAAGAAGTATTTTTCCTGCCATTTTTTCCTGCCGTCGTCTCGTAAGTGGGTAAGAGGGTAATTTAGTAATTGTACCTTCCCGCAATTACCCACTTACCTAGATACCCCTGTAGTGCCCCCGTGGCGTCAACTTCTCTTGTATCCCAGCTTCTCCCCTTTGGCGACGACTTCCTCGATGGGGCCGACCATATAGAACGCCTGCTCCGGAAGGTCGTCATACTTTCCTTCGACGATGTCCTTGAAGCTTCGCACGGTGTCTTTCAGCTTCACGTACTTTCCGGGCGACCCGGTGAAGGCCTCGGCTACGTGGAACGGCTGCGACAGGAAGCGCTGCATCTTCCGGGCGCGCGCGACGAGGAGCTTGTCGTCCTCGGACAATTCGTCCATGCCCAGAATCGCGATGATGTCCTGCAGATCCTTATACTTCTGCAGGACCCGCTGGACCTCCCGCGCCACCTTGTAGTGCTCCTCGCCGACGACCTGGGGGTCCAGGATGCGTGAGGTCGAATCGAGCGGATCGACCGCGGGATAGATGCCCAATTCGGCCAAGCCGCGGGAAAGCACGGTGGTGGCATCCAGGTGCGTGAAGGCTGTGGCCGGCGCCGGGTCGGTCAGGTCGTCGGCGGGGACGTAAATCGCCTGGACGGAGGTGATCGAGCCTCTTCGCGTCGACGTAATACGCTCCTGCAAGGTTCCCATCTCCGTGCTCAGAGTCGGCTGATAGCCCACCGCAGATGGCATCCGTCCGAGCAAGGCCGAGACCTCGGAGCCGGCCTGAGTGAATCGAAAGATATTGTCGATGAACAGCAGGACATCCTGGTTCTCTTCGTCACGGAAGTACTCTGCGACCGTCAGACCCGTCAGCCCCACGCGCAACCGCGCTCCCGGCGGCTCGTTCATCTGGCCATAGACGAGCGCGGCCTTCGATTTCGTGAAGTCCTTGGGGTCGATAACCTTGGATTCCTGCATTTCGTGCCAGAGGTCGTTCCCCTCGCGGGTGCGCTCGCCCACGCC
>JBFISJ010000097.1:0-9916 GCA_041608595.1 Nitrospiraceae bacterium | reverse complement strand
GGTGCGGGGATGGACGAGCCGGATTCAAGGGGGGGAGTGGCACGTGGTCTGTCAGGAGCTGGACTACCAGGCGCTCCGCTCGCTCGAAAGCGCGAGTCGGACCGCCGCCGGGCGTCAGACCCGGCTGGCGCCGCAATTCGTTCAGGCGCTGGCGAAGATCATTTCGCGATCACCACGTTTCGAGACGCGGCTCAAGCTGACCACGACCGACGGTGTCATTGAAGGGACGGGGGATATGTCACTGGCGTCGAGCCTTGCCGCGCTTAAGGCCGGCGCGCCCCCGCATCGTCTTCCTTCGGAGTGGCTCATCACCATATTCTTCTCACCGGCCGTCCTCGACCCCGCGAAGCTCGATCCCATCTGGCAAGCCAATATTCTCACGGTGGACGGCGAGCGATACCGGCTCACAGCGCGCTATCGCCAAGGGCTCGTCGACCTCAACGGCGCGATCCTTTCCCTCAAAGACTTCGGAGTCAGGCTGCTTCTGCTTGTGAGTGCCCTTCGCCTCTGAACACAAAAATACGGAGAGTTAGTTAGGCTGCGAAAAGTAAACGCTCCCCTTCCCCCGCTCCTCTTTTCCAAGCAGGCCAGCCCCATGGCGGAAGTCCTCAGGGCGACAGCGCCATCCCCGCCTCCTGCAAGACGGCCTCGATCCGGGCGCGCGCGACCGCGCCGTCGCGCAGAAGGCGGATCGGCCCACGGGTGTCGACCAGCGTCGAGAGCGATCCTCCGGCGGTGGCGCCACCATCGAGAATGACGTCGACCGAATCCCCAAGCGTTCGTGCAACCTCCTCGGCGGTGGTCACGGGGGCTTCGCCAGAACGATTTGCGCTCGTCCCCGTCAGAGGTCCGGCTGATGTGAGCAGCGGAAGCAGCGCAGGAATATCGGGCTGGCGGACTCCAATCGTTCCGGTCCCCGCGGTCAGCTCCGGGGACAGGCGGGACAACGCCGGAAAGATCAGTGTGAGCGGACCGGGCCAGAGCCGTTGAATGAGGACCTGGGCGGCAGCAGGGATATCACTGACGAGGTCACGCAATTGCGAGGTTTCGCCGATCAGGAGCAGCAGGGGCTTGCCGGCCGGCCTCCCCTTGATCTCGTTGACGCGATGCAGGCCGGCGGGCTGTCCGGCCGAGGCCGCGAGCGCGTAGAACGATTCGGTGGGTATGGCGAGCACGCCGGCTTCGGCGAGAGCCTGGCAGGCGCTCTCGATGACGGCTTGGGTCGGCGTGGAGTGAAGCGGCAGGATCCGAGGCATGGCGGGCGGTCGCGAGTAATGCTAGGACGTGCGTTGGAGTGCGCGAGTGGCAATATCCGATCGGTAGTGGCAGCCGTCGAAGGTGATCACTCGTGCGGCCTCGTAGGCGCGGTCCCTCGCCCCCCCGAGGTTGGGTGCGACGCCGGTCACGCCAAGCACTCGTCCTCCGGCAGTGACCAGGTCCCCGTCCTTTCGCGACGTCCCCGCGTGAAACACGAGCAGCTCCCGCTCGCCCTCCACCGGCAATCCCTTGATCGGGACACCGGTCGCGTAGGACCCGGGATACCCGCCTGAGGTGAGCACGACGCAGACCGCGGCCTGCGAGGACCAGTCGATGCGGACCTGGTCCAGACGATGCTCAACGACCACCTCCATGATGTCAACGAGGTCCGTTTCCAGGAGCGGAAGGACCACCTGGGTTTCCGGATCCCCAAACCGCGCGTTGAACTCGAGCACGGAGGGCTTCCCGTCGACGATCATCAGCCCGGCATACAGGACGCCATGAAAGGGCCGTCCGACCTGCGCGAGCGCATCCACCGTGGGCTGCAGGATCTCATCGCGGACGACCTTCTGAAGCGACGGGACCGCAAGGGGTGCGGGCGCATAGGCGCCCATGCCGCCCGTGTTCGGCCCGGTGTCCCCGTCCCCGACTCTTTTGTGGTCCTGGGCGGGCACCATGGGCACGACGGTCTTGCCGTCCGTGAACGCCATGACCGTCAGCTCTTCCCCGTCCAGAAACTCCTCGATGACGACCCGCTGCCCCGCTTCTCCCAGAGTCTGCTGATCCATCAAGGCCGACAGTGCCTGCCACGCCTCCTCGACCGACGCCGCGACGATGACCCCCTTGCCCTGTGCGAGGCCGTCGGCCTTCACGACGAGAGGGACAGGATGCTTCTCGATATAGGCACGTGCCTGGTCCAACCGGTCGAAGGTCCGCGCCTGCGGCGTGGGAATACGATGCCGCCGCATCAACTCCTTGGCAAAGGCCTTGCTCGCCTCGATCTGCGCGGCACCCTGGGTCGGCCCGAAAACCTTGAGCTTGGCCTTGCGAAACTCGTTCACGAGCCCGAGCGCCAGCGGCGCCTCCGGACCGACCACGGTTAGGTCGATTCCCTCGGAGAGGACAAAACGTTTGAGCGCGGCGATGTCCGTGGCCGGGATTGGGATGCAGCGCGCGAGCTGCTCGATGCCGGCGTTCCCCGGCGCGCAGTAGAGGGCGGACACGCGCGGGCTCCGGGAGAGCTTCCAGGCGAGGGCATGTTCGCGGCCGCCGCTGCCGACGACGAGGATTTTCATGGCGCGCTCACCGGGACGCGCTCAGCACCGGCTGACCATCTCGCGACCTGGACGGGAATCGAGAGAGGAAATGCAATAAAGGGGGAAATGTGAGCAGACAGGCACACGGTGGAGTGAATCAATGTCGAAAGTGCCGCATGCCGGTCATGATCATGGCCAACTGGTGCTCGTCCGCGGCCTGAACCACATCCTTGTCCCGGATGGATCCGCCCGGCTGGATGATCGCCGTGATCCCCGCCTGCGCGGCGGCGTCGATGCCGTCGCGGAACGGAAAGAAGGCGTCGGAGGCCATGACGCAGCCCTTGACGGGTAGCTGGGCTTTCATCCCCGCTAGCTTGACGGAGTCGACCCGGCTCATCTGACCGGCGCCGATGCCGACAGTCTGGCCGGGACGTGCGTACACAATCGCGTTGGATTTGACGTGCTTGCACACCTTCCACGCGAAGGCGCAGGCGGCATATTCCTCCTCGGTCGGCCTCCGCTTGGTGGGCACGGCGAGCTGTTTGAGATCCGGCAAGTGGCCGAGATCGCGATCCTGCAGGATAAGGCCGCCGACCAGCTTCTTCAGATCCAGCCCGTCGCGCGATCCCTCCGCCAGGGGGCCGATGTCGAGGAGACGGAGATCCTTCTTCCGCCGGAGCTCGGCGAGGGCGTCGTCGTGGTAGCCGGGGGCGATTACGACCTCGACGAAGGTGGAGGTGATCTCCTTGGCGGTGGCCAGATCGACGGGACGATTGAACGCGATCACCCCGCCGAAGGCGGAGAGG
The DNA here is from genome assembly GCA_041608595.1 of Nitrospiraceae bacterium. Classification (GTDB taxonomy): domain Bacteria; phylum Nitrospirota; class Nitrospiria; order Nitrospirales; family Nitrospiraceae; genus JBFGRM01. The sequence goes on along the minus strand of JBFISJ010000097.1, from coordinate 6,597 downwards.
GGGTCGGTCTCGCGCGCGCGGACGTAGGCCTCCACGAGGGTCGAGCCGAGCGCGGCGCCGCAGGGATTGTTGTGCTTGATGATGACGGCCGCCACCTCGTCGCCGAACTCCTTGACGAGCTCCAGCGCGCTGTTGGCATCGAGGAAGTTATTGTAGGACATCGCCTTCCCGTGCAGGGTCGTGGCACGTGAGACCGAGGGCTCCTGCGCGGCCGGATCCCGGTAGAACGCCCCCTGCTGGTGGGGATTTTCCCCGTAGCGCAGAGTCTCCACACGTTCGTATTGCAGCGACAGGAACGGCGGGAACTTGCTCCCCTCCAATCCTTGTGCCTGGCGTTCCAGGTAACCGGCGATGAGACTGTCGTAGCGTGCCGTGTGGTGAAACACCTTGCGGGCAAGATCCCGGCGCAGCTCGAGGGGAACGGCGTCGCCCCGCAGGGCCTCCAGGACGCGGTGGTAATCCCTGGGATCCACGACGACCAGGACATCCTCGTGGTTCTTCGCTGCGCTGCGCAGCATGGACGGGCCACCGATATCAATGTTCTCGATCGCATCCTGGAACGTGGCGTCGGGCTTGGCGATGGTCGCCTCGAACGGATAAAGGTTGACGACCACGAGATCGATCGGGCCGATACCCTGGTCGGCCATTTCCGCGGCGTGTTGCGGGTCAGCCCGACGTCCGAGTAGGCCCCCGTGAACCTTGGGGTGCAGCGTCTTGACCCGTCCGTCCAGGATTTCCGGCGAGCCCGTGTAGGCGGCCACATCTACGACGGACACCCCCGCCTCCCGCAGCGCCTTGGCGGTTCCGCCCGTGGAGAGGATCTCGGCGCCGAGGGCCGCCACGCCCTTGGCCAGCTCGACGACGCCGGTCTTGTCCGAGACGCTGATCAGCGCCCGCTTGATCGTGGCCATATCGACGCTCCTGGGGGAAGACAGGGGTGCGGGAGAAAAAGAGAGCGAAGCATAGCAAATGGGGCCGGGCGTTGCAAGGCAGCATTCCCGCGTCCAGGGCCGCGTCACGGAGCCCGCTGGGTCCTGGCGGGGCACTCCTCAGGGCCGGTTGGCCCCGCCCGGCGCAGGGCGGCGATTTCGTTGACAACCCCCCGGGGTGCCCGTACAATCGGTCGCCGAGGTCCCCCACTGTGCCTTCCCGCTCGCAATTCGTTCATCTTCACCTCCACACCGAATACAGCCTGCTGGACGGGGCGAACCGCATCGGCCCGTTGATCCAGCAGGTCAAGGAGTTCGGCATGCCTGCGGTCGCCGTGACGGACCACGGCAATATGTTCGGGGCGATCGACTTTTACCAGAAAGCCCAGGGGGCCGGGGTGAAGCCGATTCTGGGCTGTGAGGCCTACATGGCACCGGGGAGTCGCCACTCGAAGGAGGGCCTCCTTGCACACAACGACTACTACCATTTGATTTTGCTGGCCGCGAGCCGGACGGGCTACCAGAACCTCATCAAGCTGGTCAGCAAGGCGTACCTGGAAGGTTTCTATTACAAGCCGCGCATGGACAAGGCACTCCTGGCCGAGCACCACGAGGGGCTCATCGGGCTCTCCGGCTGTCTCAGCGGGGAGGTGCCCCACCTGATCGGCCAACGCGACCAGGAGGGCGCGCTGCGGGCCGCCGGCGAATATCAAGAGATTTTCGGCAAGGGGCGGTACTACCTGGAGGTCCAGGCCAACGGGCTGGAGCACCAGCGTGTCGCCAACCGCGGGCTGGTAGAAATTCACAACAAGCTCGGCATCCCCCTCGTCGGGACCAACGACTGCCACTATTTGAAAAAGGGGGACGCCCGGCCGCACGACGTCATGCTCTGCCTCCAGACCGGCAAGACGATCCACGACGCCAATCGTATGCGGTTCGATACGGACCAGCTCTACGTCAAGTCCACCGAGGAGATGGCCTCGGAGTTCCACGAGCTGCCGGAGGCCATCCGGAACACCTGCCGCGTGGCGGACGAGTGCGACCTGGACCTGGCCTTTAAGACCTCCTACCTGCCGCAGTATCGGGTGCCGGAGGGATACACGCGCGAAAGTTACCTTGAGAAATTGTCCACGGAGGGTCTGAAGCAGCGGTTTCAGAGCCAGGCGCACCGTCACCCCACCGAGGCCTACGAGCTGCGTCTCCGGGAAGAGCTGCTGACGATTACGTCCATGGGCTACGCGGGGTATTTTCTGATCGTGTGGGACATCATCAAGTTCGCCCGGTCACGTGGCATTCCCGTCGGCCCCGGACGCGGGTCCGCCGCGGGCAGCCTGGTCGCCTACGCGCTCCGCATCACCGACATTGACCCCCTCGAGTACCAGCTCCTCTTCGAGCGATTTCTGAACCCCGAGCGCGTGACGATGCCCGACATCGATATGGACTTTTGCATGGATCGCCGGGGCGAAGTCATTAACTATGTGATCGACAAATACGGGGCGGATCACGTGTGCCAGATCATCACCTTCGGCACGCTCGGCGCCAAGGCGGCGATCCGCGACGTCGGGCGGGTGATGGAGATCCCCTATGCGGAGGTGGATCGGGTGGCCAAGCTCGTCCCCACCCAGCTCAACATTACCCTGGATGACGCGCTGCTCCAGGAGCCCCGCCTGCAGGAGCTGACCGAGACCGATCCCAAGATCGGGGAGCTCATGGCGACCGCCCGCGCGCTCGAGGGCCTCGCCCGACACGCCTCGACCCACGCCGCAGGTGTCGTGATCTCCGACGAGCCGCTCACGAACCACGTCCCGCTCTACAAGGGCGCCAACGACGAAATCACGACCCAGTACTCCATGGGGGACGTAGAAAAGATCGGCCTGGTCAAGTTCGATTTCCTCGGGCTGAAGACCTTGACCATGATTCACGGCGCCGTGAAGCTGGTCAACGAGCGACGAGGGCGCTCGGCCGAGGCGCCTCCTGTCCTGGACATCGCGACGATTCCCCTGGACGACCCGGCGACCTACGCGCTGCTGTCCTCCGGTCGGACGACCGGCATCTTCCAGCTCGAAAGCCCGGGCATGCGCAATCTCCTGGTGCGGATCAAGCCGGAGCGCTTCGAAGATCTCATCGCCATCCTGGCGCTGTACCGGCCGGGACCGCTCGAAAGCGGCATGGTCGACGATTTCATCAAGCGGAAGCGCGATCCCTCCCAGGTGACCTACGACCCGCCTGCGCTCGAGCCCATCCTCCGTGACACCTACGGCGTGATCGTCTACCAGGAGCAGGTCATGGCGATCGCGAACCGCCTCGCGGGCTTCTCGCTGGGCCAAGCCGACCTGCTCCGCCGCGCGATGGGCAAGAAGAAGCCCGAGGAAATGGAGAAGCAAAAGGCCCTGTTCATCCAGGGAGCCAAGAAGAACCACTTGTCCGAGAAGAAGGCCGAAAAGCTGTTCGACCTCATGGCCTACTTTGCCGGATACGGATTCAATAAATCGCACAGCGCGGCCTATGCGCAGGTGACGTATGAGACCGCGTACCTCAAGGCGCACCACCCAACCGAATTCATGGCGGCGCTGCTCACGAGTGAAATGGGAAATGCCGACAAGATGGTCGGCTACTTCGCCGAATGCCGGGAGCTGGGCATCCGCGTGCTGCCGCCCGACGTGAACGAGAGCGACAAGATCTTCACCGTGGTCGAGGAGGGCATTCGGTTCGGCCTGGCCGCGATCAAGAACGTCGGCGAGGGCGCGGTCGAGTCCATCATCGCCGCCCGGGAGGACGGCGGGCGGTTCGGCTCCTTCTTTGATTTCTGCCGTCGGAGCGACCTGCAACGAGTCAACAAGCGCGTCGTCGAGGGGCTGGTCAAAGTCGGCGCCTTTGATTCGATGGGGTGCCGGCGGGCCCAGCTCACGGCCGTGATGGAGCCGGCGCTCGACGAGGCGGCGGCGATCCAACGGGAGCGCGAGCGAGGTCAAACGAGCATCTTTGGCGAACCCCAGGACGGGGGGGCGGCGCTCGACGATCAGACCCCCCACCTCCCCGATCTTCCGGAATGGGATGAGGGGCAGCGCTTGAAGTACGAGCGCGAGCTGACGGGATTTTACATCACCGCGCACCCTCTGGACCGGTTTGCCGCGGCGATCGACCGATTTGCCACGAGCACGACCCAGGGCCTGGCGGAGGTGGCGGACAGCAAGGAAGTGAAGCTCTGCGGCATCATCACGACGGTCCGCGTGATGACCACGAAAAAAGGCGACCGCATGGCCTACTTCCAGATGGAGGATCTGCGTGGCCTGGTCGAGGTCATCGCGTTTCCCGACCTGTACAAGAATGCCGGCGAGCTGATCCAGCCCGAGACCGTGGTTCGCGTTTCCGGGACCGTGGATCGCGCCGAGAAAGGCACGCGGGTGAAAGGCACCAAGGTGGAGGCGTTGACGGATCTCCAAGCGCGCGGTGTGTCTCGTGTCAATATCAGACTGGCCGGCGGCGACCAGGCCATCGCGCGCCTCAACCGGCTGAAAGAGGTTCTGCACCGGCATCCGGGGCCGGCGACACTGACCTTCACATTTTGCCTCGCCCCGGATCTGGAAGCGGACACCGCCACCCTCCCCGATTTGACGGTGTCGCCCAGCGAGACGTTCCTGGCGGATGTCGAAAGCGTCCTGGGAAAAGGAACCGTAGCGCTTCTGTAGGTCGCGCGCGACGCGCCCGGCCGCGATGATGCGGGGGAGGCGGATTGCCATGCGAGATTATTTGGAATTTGAAAAGCCCATCCAAGAGCTGGATGAGCGCATCGAGAAGATTCAAAGCTCCGGCGGCTCCCGCAGCTCCGTGCAGGAGGAGCTGCGACGGCTCAAGGCTCGCCTGGCCCAGCTCGAGGCCGAGGTGTACCACCGCCTGACTCCCTGGCAGCGGACGCAACTGGCGCGCCATCCCCAACGTCCGTCGGTGCTCGACTATGTGGGGGCCCTGTGCAGCGAGTTCGTCGAGCTCCATGGCGACCGCCTTTTCGGAGATGATCAGGCCGTCGTCGGCGGATTCGCTCGGTTCGGCGGACGGTCGGTCATGGTGCTCGGCACACAGAAAGGGAAGTCTCTTAAGGAACGCATGCACCGGAACTTCGGCATGCCGAATCCGGAGGGCTATCGCAAGGCCATGCGGCTCATGAAGCTGGCGGAAAAATTCAACCGCCCGGTCCTCATCTTCATCGATACCCCTGGCGCGTACCCCGGCGTAGGCGCGGAGGAACGGGGTCAGGCGGAGGCGATCGCGCGCAGCCTCATGGTCATGTCCACGCTCCGGGTGCCCACCCTCTCGGTCATCATCGGAGAAGGCGGCAGCGGTGGAGCGCTCGCGCTCGGGGTCGCGGATCGCGTCCTCATGCTGGAGCACGGCATCTATTCGGTCATCTCACCCGAGGGCTGCGCGGCAATTCTCTGGGATGATCCGTCGAAAGCGCCGGATGCGGCGGCGTCCCTCAAAATGACCGCGAGGGATTTGTTCGAGCTGGGCGTCATCGATGAAATCGTGGCGGAGCCGCTCGGCGGGGCGCATCGTGACTTCCAGGCCGTCACGACGAGGCTGGCCAAGTCGCTGTCCACGCAGCTCAGCCAGCTGGAGGAGTCGTCGCTGGACGACCTGGTCGCCCAGCGCGCGGGAAAATACCGGAAAATGGGTACCGTTGGCGATATTCCAAAGATGGCATCCTAAATAAGCGTGAGGGCTCAGGCGTCAGGTGTGGGGCCAACAAGCGTGAACAATCCGATTTCTCATTGCGCCTTACGCCTCCTCCCTCACGTCATCCCGCTGATCCCTGCCCGCGTGCCGCTAGCCCCTTCCGCTATGGATTCTGCCACATCGCGCCGTCGAAGGTTGGATTGAAGTTCGGCGTGAGCTTGATGGTATCGCCGTCCTTCACGGCAGACGTGAGGGCTCCCACCTTGCGATTGACCGTCACCAAGATCTCGCCTTTCTGCAGGAGGGGCAGGAGCCCGCTCAGCTTCTCCTCATGCGTGGCGAACAACGCCTGAACCGTCGTTTGCCCGTCGTTCTCGAGCTCGAATTCAGGGTCCTCGACGAGTTGCTGCAGCGTGGGTCCCATCACGAGCACCTTTACCATTGACGCCCCTCCTTGCCACCATCTGTTCGGTGAAATGAAGTCTGTCCTCTTGACCACTTCCAAACCCAGGCGGCTGATCTTGCCTCCTGCCCTGGGACTCGCGGTGACACCGAAAACAGTCGGTCCGCGAAGGATGCTGTGCCGGAAGTGCCTGCACCGCCTCGGCGGCGTGACACCGGAGGCAGTCGCGCTCGGATCGCAACCCGTGGTGCTCCGCGCTGTCCGGCACCGCCGGATTGTTGTCCCGCGGCGACGGCAGCAGCGCCACGAAAACCACGACGCCGATGGCGGCCACGACGACCAGAATATCCACGCGGGTGACGTTCATGGTTTGGGCGGGCTCGCCGCCTGGTCGGCCAGCGCGGCTGCTGCGAGCTCCGCCACGTGCTTCACCTCCACGCCTTGGCCGACGCCGTTCTTGAGCTGGATCAGGCAGGCGGGACAGCTCGTGGCGACCACGTCGGCCCCGCTTTCCTCGATCGCCCGCCCCTTGCGACGAAAGATCTTCTGGGCGGTGTCGTAGTCCTTGATCACGTAGGTCCCGGCTCCCCC
>JBFISJ010000096.1:0-10045 GCA_041608595.1 Nitrospiraceae bacterium | reverse complement strand
GATCCCCGCCCCCGTTGGAGCGACCGGATGTGGCGGCGTCGATGCCAGCGGTAAGCACGGCTTTGGCTTCGTCACTTCGCTGCAAACCCGCCAGAGCCCGACCCAGGGCAAAGTGCGACGCGACGTGCAGGGGGTCGAGCTCGACGGCAATGCGTAGGTGCTCCACCGATTCGTCGAGCTTCCCTTGCTGAAGGAGCTTGTCCCCAAGACCGTAGCGTCCCAGAAATCCATTCGGCATTCTGGCTACCATCTGCCGAAACGCTTCGACATCCATGAGCCACCCTCCGGGTCAGATGCCTGACAGAGGCGCATCCTACCATCATTTGCGATGGGTGGGCCAGATGCGATGGGCAAACCTGAGGTATGCTGGGCTCGCTAAGCCCTTGCCGTTCTCTATTGCCGGCCGCATATTTTCGGGATTGACAGCTCTGCAGGGCGAGCGTAGCATAATAACGTTGGCGGTCCGATCAGGACCCTCCAGCGGCAGAGCAGGTGATCTGACTGCCGCGGTGTGGCCCAGAAGGGAGGTCCTTCCATGGAAGACCTAACGCCACCTGGCCAGCACGGCCCGCTGGCGACGCCATTGGCCTCGCCGAAGCGGGTCTTCTGTCACTTGCCGAGCGATCCCCCCACCCATCCCGAATAAAAATAGGGATCGTGCCCGACGGCACCGGTTCGCTGCAGACGAACGGAGAGTACGGGGGGAAGGATCTTGGCGCAGCCGAATTGAGTCGGCGGAAACGGATCTAGGTCACTCGGTTCTCAACGGGACAGAAGCTCCGCCTCCAACGTCGCGAAGCGGGTCTATTCCATAACTGAGGCGTTGATTTTCGGCGCCCCAAGCGCCACGAACGGGCTGTCTCCTCTTTGGGGAGAGAGCCCGTTTTGTTTTACCCGTCCGAAGAAAAATCATTCCACGCCGTGAGGAGCCCGCTGCGATATCGGCCTGCTTCGACTTGGCCTCTGTGTCGAGGGTGCCCAGCCTCACCCCTGGTCATGCTTCCCCGTTGGCTGGCGCGGCGCAGATATGCGACTTCTTGAATGCCTCTTGCTCGGGAATCTTACTGATTTCATGGGAAAGCCAAATGAGAAATGAGCTAGATTTGGCGCGCATTTGCCGGGATGACTATGTTATACTTTTAACTTGAGTCTGCGGTCTTTCCGATCCCTCGCGCTTCCGCCTGCCTCTCGCGCGATTGGTTCCCAAGTCACCGCTGCTCTCCTGCCATTTAACTGGCATTGTTGGAGGTGACCTGGTGTCCTGCCCGCGCTGTCACGGGATGATGGTTTCCGTCAATTTGGACGATGTGGACGGTCCGACCCACCAGCAACCGATGGTCGGCTGGCGCTGCCTCCAGTGCGGCGAGGTCTTGGATCCGGTCATCATGGGAAACCGCCGGACGCCGAAGAACCCCGCAAAAAACCGTGCTCGCTTGCCCTGCGGCGTGATGATGGGGGCTGAGGCCAAGGCTAAGGGAAAGGCCAAAGCGGCTCGGCGGGCTTGAAGGAATGCTCGAGGAGACGATTTGATCACGATGGCTTGATCCACGGAGGTAACAGCACCATGCAAGACGACACAGCAGCCATGAGCACGACGACGAGCACGGAGCAGAAATGGTTGCGGATGCCCGATGGGACGAAAGTGCGGCACCGCACCGAGAACTACGATGGCATCATCGACGGCCTGACGGAGATCGTGGAGAAGGGCGCGACGCTCAACCCCGATCACCGGACGCAGTATCGCGTGCACGTGGGTGAGCCGTGCCGAAAGCTCGCCGCCGAGGCAGATCTGCTGATCCTGGCCGACGGAGAAGGATTGATGATGATCGGCAAACAGCCTGCGGCCTACCGTCGCGAGGTGACTGGCTGGTTTCGCAGCCGCCATGAGGCGGAGAAGTTTGTGGCCGTATAAGAGATGCGAGGTCCCTTGATTCGGTCCTTTGGCGCTCTCCCTCCACATCTGTCCGACGTCCTCTAGACGTGGGCGGGCTCCGCAATGCGCAGGGAGCGGAATCGCGCAGAGTTTGACATTAGGTGTTTCGTCCTGTATGGTGATGCTAGTTATCGCTGAGACGGTCCGGCGGCGGTGGCAAACAGATACTTCGGACCCCGCGATCGCATCGCGAGTCGATCCTGCTGGCAGCGGACTCCCCTCCTGATTCTGCTTCCCTCAGTTTTCTGACCACGTGTCAATGCGATCCACTTCAGAAAGGATCTTGTGTGTCTACACCTGTATCTCCAACTCTATCCTCACCTTTAACTTTTTCCTCGCTTGACCTGTCCGAAGCCATTTTACAGGACATTGACCGAGCGGGCTTTTCCAATCCGACTCCGATCCAGGCGCAGGCGATTCCGCCGGGCCTCGAGGGACGTGACGTGCTAGGCTGTGCGCAGACTGGCACCGGCAAGACGGCCGCCTTCGTCATTCCAATGGTCGAACGGCTGGCCGGTGTTCAGGTGGGCCCGCCTCGCGGGCTGATCCTGGCCCCGACGAGGGAACTGGCGCTCCAGATCCAGACGGCGGTCGACCAACTCGGCCGGCGCCGCCGGGTCTTCGCAACCACGATCGTGGGGGGTGCGGACATGCAGGCGCAGGTGCGCGCGCTGCGTCAGCGACCCGACATCATCGTGGCAACACCGGGTCGCTTGCTAGACCATATGTGGAATGGGAACATCAACATGAACGGCTTCCAGATCCTCGTTCTCGACGAGGCGGACCGCATGCTCGATATGGGTTTCGCGCCGCAAATCAACCAGATCCTCGATGCCTTGCCGGAGGAGCGTCAGACTCTGCTCTTCTCCGCGACCATGCCGACGGATCTCGCCGATCTCGCCCGGGTGTCGGTCAAAAACCCCGTCCGCGTGATGGTGGCCAAGCCGGCCACGCCCGTGGCGGGAGTCACGCAAATGCTGCATCACACGACGAGCGAGGACAAGACGGCGCTGCTGCTCAGGCTCCTACAGGAACAGGACGGCAGCGTGCTGGTCTTTACGCGCACGAAGCACCGCGCGGATCGCGTGGGACGGACGCTGGAGCAGCGCGGACATCGGGTGGCGGTGCTCCACGGGAACCACGGGTTGTCGGCACGCCGCCGGGCGCTCGAGGGGTTCCGCCGGGGACGGTACCGTATCCTGGTCGCGACGGATATTGCAGCCCGCGGCATCGATGTGGCAAATATTGAGCACGTGATCAACTACGACCTGCCCAACTGCCCGGAGGACTATGTGCACCGGATCGGCCGGACCGCCCGCATGGAGGCCCTCGGGCGCGCCTCGAGCTTCGTGACCGCCGAGGATTCGCGCCAGATCCGAGCCATCGAGCGGTTGTTGGGTCGCGCCGTCCCGCGTGCCGTCAGGAAGACCCAGCCCAATACAGAACCACGGCCGGTTCGGGAACACGGGCGTTCCCGTCCGCATCGTCCCAGCCGGGGATTTCAGGGATCGGAGCCCGCGCCCGTGGAGTCGATCACCAGGGGGCGAGGCACGAGAGGAGACCATTATCGCTAGACCAGGCAAAACCACACTCGCCAAGCGCGACCGAGAGCGGGCCAGAATGGCCAAGCAGAAGGAAAAGGCGGCGCGCCGGGTCCAACGCCAGCAGGAGAAGGCGACCCGGCCCCGACGGGATGACGGAGATGATCCGGATCTCGCCGGGCTCGAATGGGGCCCGCAGCCCCCGCTCTTTTAAGGCAAGCTCAGTGCTCGCTGCCGAGGGAAGCGCTTGATCCGCACCTTCTCCATTTGTCGCGAAAGGGGGAGAGGGACAGCCTGTACTCGCACCGTCTCGTGTGGTCCGCAGGAGTGAGGGAACCCCTCGAGAGGAAGTGTGGTGGAGTGCTCGCGCTTGGCGACCATCAGCCCAGTTGCTTAAGCAACGGTCGCATGGTATCGTGGGTCTGCTTCATCGTTTGGGGCCTGCGATGAAAATGCTCTCCGGAAGGCCCTTGTTCGGTGTTGTTTTGACCGCAAACGGTGCTCGGAAAGCTGACCAAGCCGCGGTCCCGCGACTTCGGCCCGTTCGTCCCCGCCGGTTCGACAACCAAGACAATATCCCAATACAATAAAAGGAGGAACCCCACAATGGGTTCAAAGATTTTTGTGGGCGGCTTGCCCTATGCGACGAGTGAGTCGCAGTTGGAAGGTCTGTTTTCGCCACACGGCACGGTGCAGTCGGTTCAGATCGTGACCGACCGATTCACGGGCCAGTCACGGGGCTTTGGCTTCGTGGAAATGGGCTCGGCTGAAGAGGCGAGCCAGGCGATCACGGCGTTGAACGGGACGCAGCTCGATGGACGCACGCTGAAGGTCGACGAGGCGAAGCCCTCTCCGGACCGCGGCAGCCGCGGCGGCGGCGGGTTTGGTGGCGGCGGCGGTGGGTTTGGTGGCGGCGGGAAGCGGGGCCGCTGGTAATATTCAAGGCTGACGGCCCCTCCCGATCCCTCTCCCTCGAGGGATCGGGTTTAGGGAAGCTGAGTAGACGCGGGATAGAGGGAAGGCACGACGGGCAGGCGCTCGCGCGTTGTACGCGGGTCCTGCCCGTTTTGTTTTCCAAGCGCGGGCGGTGAAGAGGTTGACCTCCCTATCCCTTCCTCCCCAAAATGGGAACACGAGGTCCGTTCTTAACGATCGGGTGTCAGGCGTCGTAGTAAACGACGACGGTAGCCTTCCCGCATTTACTACAGGTGCCCTTCTTGGTCATGGGCGTTTTGCCTGCTGCCTCGGCCGCCTGAACTTGCGAGTCATGCGGCACACCGCCCTTACCGAGCGCGTTGTAACAGGTGCTGCAGTAGTTCGCCGATTCCCCCATCGCGGTGCTCCTGCCTAGGTGGTGACGGTGCGCATTGATCCGCCAGCCGCCTGTAGGCCTTCGAACCGGGCTGGCGCCTCACGAGGTGGCATGATGCACACACGGGCCCGTCGTTACGACAGGGAAAAAATCGCGCGCTGGCCCGGCGTGCCGAACATCTCGCCGAAGACGAGCTCGCTGCTGGCGGCAAAGTGATACGGCATATAGATTTCGGCCGAATAGTTGTCGACGTGGTCCAGGATCAGCAGGACTGCGTCGGTCTCGGCTTTCGTGCCTGGCGGTGTGACGCGGACATCGCAGACGATGACTGAGGCTTTGGCGCTCCCCTCCTGCCCCATCTTGCGAAAGGCGTCTGTGAGCGCGTCGACGGTCTGCTGTGACTTGCGCTCTTCCCCCTCTTCCTCGTCGGCCGTGAACCCCTTCATCGTGCCGTCGCCCGCCATGATGCCGCCGTAGGGATGAAAGCCGTGCTGTGCCTTGAGCTGCTGCTCCGCAAGGGGCAGCACGAATCCTGCGAGGGCTTCGAGGTCTTTTTGGGTCTCATTCGTGACCATGATGTCCTCCCTCGAGTCGGGCCGCTCGGTCCGCCCGGCGCGGCTCAGGCGTCGTGCGCGATCGTCGCGGTCGCCTTTCGGCCGAATTTAGCAGAGGACGGGGGCGTGCGCCAGCAGGAACGCACAATCGACCGTCCGAGCGCCGGTCCGCTTCTGCTCGCGACAGGCGGGAGGTGGTTGACTCGATCGGCTGGCAGGCTCTCTCGACATGATTGCCTTCTCCCCGGAGCTATGCTAGGCTGCCGATGCTTTTCCGGTGAGGGCCCGTCGGAAGAGCTGTCCGCAAGTCCGGCCCTGAGCCGACGTTGTTTTGCCCCGGAGTTCGCGCCGGAAGTCAGACCCCCCAGGCCGCCAGGAAACCAAGCGCCCTCGGTCCGGTCCCTCCCCTTCTGGTCCAGGTTCAAGACACCGTCACCATTCACAAGGAGCAGCGAGATGAGCTCTAAGATCTATGTCGGGGGTTTACCCTATTCGACGACCGAGGCGCAGTTGACTGACCTCTTCACGCCCCACGGAACTGTGGAGTCGGTGCGCATCATCACGGACCGGTTTACCGGTCAGTCCCGAGGATTTGGGTTCGTGGAGATGGCCTCGTCGGATGAGGCGAACGCCGCAATTGCGGCGCTGAATGGGACGCAGCTCGAAGGCCGAACCCTGGCAGTCAACGAGGCCCGGCCCCAGGAGAACCGGGGCGGCCGCGGCGGCGGCGGCGGGGGGGGGGGCTTTGGTGGCGGTGGCCGTGGCGGCGGGGGTGGCAAGCGCGGCAGATGGTAACCGACTAGAAGCACCGGGGTTGCTCCCGGCATGGTATTAGGAAGAAGCAGGAACTCTTCTCACGAAGGGGTCCTGCTTTTTTTTAGAGTTTCAGGTCTCCGGCCTCAAGTCCCACATGCACATTGCCCATACTCTTGATGGGGCACCTGGAGCGAAAAACTCACGAGGCGGGACGAGTCTGGGAAACCAGAAACGAGGATGAGAGAAAAAGCTGAGGGCCCTGCAGGATGACCTGACAGGGCCCTCGGCCTCCGATGCGGGCTCGCTCCCGCGTGGCTAGTTTTCGTTGCTCGAGCCGATCTCGCTGGCGAGGTCCTTTAGATCTTTCGGGTAGAGCACGATCTCGATCCGCCGGTTCACCTGTCGGCCCGCTTCTTCCTCGTTCGAGGCAATGGGCCGGGTATCAGCGTACCCGACGGCGGAGATATTATCCGGCACGATCTCACCCTTTTCGATCAGGTAGCGGACGACGCTGGTCGCGCGGGCGGTTGACAGCTCCCAGTTCGTGGGAAATCTCTCCTGGAGCTTGATCCCGATTGGCACGTTGTCCGTGTGACCCTCGATCCGGATCTGCTTGTCATCCACACTCTTGAGGATGTCGCTCATCTGCTTGAGGACCTTCAAGCCCGCGGGCTTGACGAAGGCCCGACCGGAATCAAAGAGGACGCGATCCACCATGTTGATCGTCAGCTTGTCGCGAACCTGCTTGATTCGGATGTCGCCCTTGGCGATCTCGGCCTCGAGGGAGTTCCTCAGGTCGTCATGGGTTTGCGTGAGACGCTGGATCTCCTCTTCCTTCGCCAGGCGTTCTGCCTCTAGCCGCTCCTTTTCCGCCGCCTCGGCGCGCAGCATGTCCTCTTTGCTCTCAAGCGCAGCCGTGAGGCCTTGCATCTCCTGGCGCATCCGCTCGAGCTCATTGTCGCGCTGGGAGACCTGCCGATGGAGATCCTGCGCCTGCGCGTCGAGCACGCCCAGGCGCTCGTTCATCGCCAGCAGCTCCTGGCCTCGCTCGTTCAGGCGCTGCTCGAGGTCCCGTGCCCGCGCCTCCTCGATTTCGAGCTCCCCGATCCGTTTCTGCATCCGTTCGATCTCTTCCTGAGCAGTGGTCGTCCCCGCCATGAGACGCTGCTTCTCATCACGCAGCTTGGCCACCTGCGACTGCTCGGCGGCCAGGCGGGTCGTCAAATCTTTGGCGTGGTCGTCCAGCTCCTGGACCTTGCGCTGCAGGGCGTTCCGCTCCAAGAGAACCTGGCTCCGCTCGTCCTGCAGCTGTGCGTTGATTTGTTTTTGTTCCTCAATATCACGCTGGAGCTGGGCGATCGTCCCCTCCAGCGTCTGCTGCGCCTTCTCCGCCTCGGCCTTGTAGGCCTCATGCTCCGACCGGGCGGCCTTGAGGTCCCCGACGGCATCCTGGTACTTCTGGGTGCTCACGCAGCCCGTGAGCAGTGCGGTGCAGACTGCGGCGAGAAGCCATGCCGAGTGCTTCATATGGGTATCTCCTTGATCAAACCTGGGTGGTGGATGGATGCGGCTTGATAAAGAAGTATAGCTGAAGGCCTGAAACCTGCTGGGCGGTCGAAACGGCAAGGCACGTGCCATCGGTCCCCTTTGGAACCCCCGGAATCTTGGCGCCTTGGGGGTGATGGACGATTTTCGTCGCTGGGTGTCGGCGGAGACGTGCACCTGCCGAGCCTTGTCATGAGGTGTCGAATGTTCAAGGGCGGCGAAACGTGAACCGGGGAAGACCCTCTCGAGAGCAGAATTCAGCGGTAGGGTGCGATACAGGCGTCCCGCCATCTGACGTGAAGACGGGGACGCGGGGACAATGCGCGAGGCGGCGGCCAACGCGCTATTTCACGTCGAGGATTTTGACGTCGAAATACAGAGTCTTGCCCGCCAGAGGATGGTTGAAATCCAGCACGACGGTCTTGTCCTTGATCTCGGACACCCGAGGTCGAACCACGCGGCCCTGCGCGTCACGCCCGACGAGTTCCGTGCCGACTTTCATGGCTTCGGCGGGGATGTTCTCCTTGGGCACTTCCTGAAAAGCCTGTGGGTTTACGGAGCCATAGCCGTCCTCGGGGGTGACGGTGACGTGCTTGGTCTCTCCCACCGCCATTCCCTCCAGCTTGGACTCGAGTCCGGTGATGAGCTGGCCGGATCCCTGTGTGTAAGTCAGAGGGTCCTGTCCGACGTTCGTGTCGACAACCTTGTCGTCGGCCAGCTTGAGGGTGTACTCGAGCGACACCTCCATGCCGGACGACACCATCTTGATGCCCTCTTTCTCCCCCGCGGCTGACGCGATCGCCGGAGCGAGCAGCGCGAGCAGGACGGAGGCACAGAGGTTCCATCGCAGCGTTCGAGGCAGTGTCATCGGGCGAGTCCTCCGAATTTCAGGTAGTGGGCAAAATAGGCTGGAAGGGGTCGCGAGTGGATCACGGTGAGGAGGGCGATCGGTTCCAGACTATTCGTTGGTGTGAAGCTTACTCTATCAAACTTTCCTGCTCGATGCCAGCAGGCTTTCCGTCTGCGGGGATTTGCACTCTTTCTGCCCGAGGCGTATGATCCCTGCGTGGTGAACGCCGTTCTGCCTGCTCGCGACGCGCTGGCCGTCAGTACGCTGGTCCTGTTCCTGACCTGTATGGGGCTCAGCCTCCTCTGCCCGATGACCGCCGGCGCGCACGGAGGCCACGGTCATGGCACGGCAGAGAGCGGCCACCATTGTCCCGACTCGGTGACCGCGGCGTCATCCGCATGGGAGCCCACGGCGGCGTGTGCGCTCTGTGACGAAGCGGCCGCCAGGCAGCCGGCGGGCCTGCGCTCGACTGACCGTGTCGATGCCGCACCAGCCATTTGCAATGGACCTCCGCGCTATCTCCTCCTCACCACATTCCGACTCTAAACTGCGCCTCCCCCCGTGTCTTGTTGAGGGCTGGCGCCGCGTGATGCGTCGCCTTTCTCCGTCTGCGTGTTCATTGTTGCCTTGAGGTTGTCATGGATCGTCAAACGTGGTGGGGCCTGGGTCTCAGCGGAGCGTTTTTCGTGGTGGGGCTCTGTGCGGCCGCGACGACGGTCGACGCGCTCGAGCAGCGTGACGAGATCTACCGGAGGCGGGCGCCGTACCTGTGGGCCTTCTACAATCGCCATCCCAAGAACTACGGGCTGACCACCGCGGCGCACTGGGCGCATGGCTCGATCAGCGACGTGCTCCTAGACACGCCGCCAGAGCCCGAGGCGGCCGCCCTGGCCGATGCGCGTTTCGTTAATCAGGCGATGACGGTGCTCGGTCGGCCCGCGCGGGTGGAGCCGGAGCAGGCGGACGTGGGTCCTGACTTTGCGCGGCTGGTCCCGCTGGCGCCCAAGGTGATCGATTGGACACACGCGCTCCACGAGGCGCTGTACGACATCATGGCGGATCCATCCCTGACGGAGACGGAGCGGCGCCGATCCATTGAGCTGGAGACGGACTACTATCTGAGCGAGCCGGGCCTGGCCTTCAGCCCCGCCCCGCTGGAAGTCATCGTCCGCGAGCGGGTGCACCTCATGGCGCAACCGTGGTTCAAGGCGTTTCGCCGGGACTGGCCGCAATCCGCGCACCTGTTCTGGGCGTTCCACTGGTGGCACCCCGCTGTCTACGAGACGCAGCTCCTCTACCACGCCGAACAGACGACTGCCGTTGCCCAGATCGACGGCGTCTTCTGGGCGGAGGTCCTCGCGCAGCCGCCGAATCGCATGTTGCTCTCCCGCGAAGTCATGCCGCGGTTCACGGAGATGGCCCCGGAGGCCGCCAACATCTTCGACAACTTGCATCAGTTCCACGGGATCGCTTACGACATCCTGGCCTCGCCCCTGGTCACGGACAAGAAGGCCGAGATCTACCGCATGCTCGAGCTCATGTTGGTCCGCGCGG
>JBFISJ010000095.1:0-10250 GCA_041608595.1 Nitrospiraceae bacterium | reverse complement strand
TACGACACGATCGAGGCCGCAGCCGATCCACGGCCACACGTTCTCGGCGCCTGCCGCACGATCTCGTCGACAACCAGGAAGTAGTGCGCGTAGCGCTTGTCGCGAATGACCGCCAGCTCGCGCTCGATTCGTTGCGTGACGACCGGGGACGGATGCCCGTAGCGCCACGCGGCGCCGGCATGGGTTTTCTTCCGCAGAAGCGAGAAGGCGTCTTGGTCGGACAACCGGCGAAAGGCGGGAAAGATCGTGTCCTTGAAATCCCAGTCCGTGCGGCAGGCCTCGGCGACACGCCGGGTGTTGGCCAGGGCGTGCGGAGCGTGGGGGAACTGTCGAGCCAGCGCCGGGGGCGGCATCAGCCAGCTCTGCGGCGTGCAACAGTCCTCGGGTCGCAGGCGGGACAGGGTGGTGTTGCGTGCCATGGCGCGGAGCACGCGATGGAGCGGATACTGATCGGGGCGGACGAACCGGGCGCGGGTCGTGGCGACGGGGGGGAGCCCGGACCGACGGCTGAACGCCAAGGCCTCGTGCATCATGGCACCCGGCGTCAGCTCGACATAGAGATCCTCGCTCGTATCCTGTCTCCATGCCGTCAGTGCCGGTACATCGTCGGACAGCACGATCAAGCCGTGGCGGTGCCGGGCCACCGCGGAAACGACATCGAAGTCGGCATCGCAATGACGGGCGGAGAGCAGCCGGCAGAGATTGGCGTAGCCCTGCGCCGTCTTGACCAGGAGCACGGCGCGATGTCGCCCATGCCTCAGCTCCGTTCCCAGGATCGGCCGTACCCCGGCCTGCCGCGCCTCCTCCAGGAAGCGAATCGCCCCGTACAGGCCGTTGGTGTCGGTCAGCGCGAGTGTGTCCGCTCCCTGGCGGCGAGCCGCCTCGCACAGCTCATCCAACGTGGAGGCGCCTTCCATCGGAGAGTACGTCGAATGAACATGCAAATGAACAAAGTCCATGCAGTTAGGAGTGAGGAGTTAGTGGTGAGGAGCGGGAGAAGGAACCAGAGATGGTGCGGCCGAGTGAGACGACGCGGTCGCCGAAGCGTGCGCGCAGGCGATCCAGCGCGAGGGCCAGGCGGCGCGCGCGCAATGCATCGGGGGCTTCAGGAAACAGCGGGAGCTGTGTTTCCGCCGCGACCAAACCTTCCAGCCCGAGCGTCACGGAACGAAGACGCACGCGGCGTCGGAATCGGCGCCGGAACAGCGCCTCGAGCGGAGGAAGCAGCTCGGCCTCCCACTGTGTGGCGAGGGGCAAGGAGCAGCTTCCTTCGACGACGACCTGATCGCTGTGCCGCAAGGTCAGCGCGACACGCCGGCACAGCCGGCGCTGTCCGCGCAATTCCCGACAGAGACGCTCCAGGCCGCCGTACAGCACGCCCAGGATGACGCCTTCGTCCAGCTCGTCCGGCGTCAAGGCCAGGGATTCCCCAATCCGGCTCCGCCGAGGCGGAGGAAGGACGGGGGACGGATCGAGCCCGCGCGCCCAGTCGTGCAAGCGCAGGCCCTGCTCGCCCAGCACGAGCTCGAGGTGCGGCTGGGGAACATCGCCCAGCTCTCCCAACGTGGCGATGTTGAGGTCTTCGAGCATCGCGAGGGCCGTTGATTTGGGGAATCGACCCAGGCCGGGCAGGGCCGTAACGGGGAGGGGAGCCAGGAAGGCCCGCTCCGATCCCGGCCAGACTTCGCACAGCTCCAGCGGCGCGACCAGCCCGGCCGCGATATGGGAGACCAGCTTCGTGCTGGCGACTCCCACGACACCGGCCAGCCCATGGCATCCAGCCACCTCACGCTCGATGCGCGCGGCGGTGTCGGACACAGGTCCAAAGAGCCGGCCCGTTCCCGTCAGATCCAAGTAAAGATGTCCGGGCCCCCAGGGTTCCCAGACCGGCGCGAAGCGCGCCGCGACCTCATAGAGGTACCGCGTCGCATGGCGCAGGCGAACGGGATCGGGGGGAAGAATGCGGAGCGGGGGGCAGAGGCGGCGGGCTTGGGCGACCGGCATGCCAGCGGTGAGGCCCTCGTCCCGAGCTTCACGAGAGACTTCGTGAAGAAGGGTCCGCGGCGAGGTCGGTGCGGGCGCCAAGGCCACAGGGCGATTCCGGAGCGACGGGTCGGCCAACCGAGCCAAGGCGATTCCCATTGTGGGAACTTCGAAGGAAATAATGTGACGATCCATAAAAAACCGTGACGCGGGACAGGTGACGCGTCACGCGTCGGAGGCCAAATGGCTTATTCAATGTGACTATAAATTCTGTACTGCTAGATACTCTCAGCAGATACCTCAACAAAAAGATTATGTTTTTGCGGCTCCTAATCGTCGGGTGAGAATGTAACCAATGGTTACATCAAGAACGCGTGGCTGTCAAGGGGAGGGAAGCGGCTAGCCCAGGTTATTCACGAGCGTGAATAACCTGCCCTTCGGGCTTCGACTCGGCCCTCCAGGGATAGGGCCTCGCTCAGGGCAGGGGATCTCGCTTTTGGTCGGCGTGGCAGTCCAGGTGGGCGTAGGCCCATTGCTCTTTCGGAACACCGCGATCCTTGTTCGTGATCACATACTCTTCGGACCCACCGATGATATCGACTTCCTTCTTGCAATACGCGCAGAGGGGGTTCTCAGGCATGGCGCCTCCGATCAGGTCATGGTGCGGTCCCGGTGGCGCTCATAAGACACCAAGCCCCAACCCCACCGCAAGGGCCCCGACCAGCACCGTGACCAGCAGGTGAATACCGCGGAGGGTGACCTTCGGCAGGAGACGATGGCCCAGGAGGGTGCCGAGCAGCGCCCCACCGACCGCCGCGACCAGGATGTCGGGGCGCTCCAGAAGCCGCTCCCACAAGAACCCGGAGGCATAGACGGAAAGCCTCGCGAGGTCAACCAGGCAGGCCAGGACGACGCTCGTCCCCAGGAACTGCTCCTTCGTCAGGCCGAGTCGAATGAGAAACGCGCCGCGCAGGGCGCCTTGGTGGCCTGACAATCCTCCAAAGAATCCGCTGAGCAGGCCTCCCACCATGAGCAGACGCCGGCCCATCACACAGGTGCTTCGTTCCGGAAGGGCATCCCCGAGCGTGAACCCGAGCAGCAGGAACGCCACGGTCAGCTTGACCGGTGTGACCTGGCACTCGAGTGGCCCGAGCCGATAGCTGACAAGGGGGTCACGACCGGCCAACCACAGCAAGACCTGCGCGCCCGCGTAGGCTCCAACCATCGCGAGCAGCCCGAACGCCATGAGAGTCTGACGGTCGGCATGACGGCCGAGCAACGCCAATTTGAGCAGGTTGCTCAGGAAATGGACGACCGCTGTAAGCGCGACCGCGAGCTCCACGGAGAAAAAAAGGGCCAGAACGGGAAGCAGGAGGGTACCCAGCCCAAAGCCTGAGAAGAATGTCAGGCTGGCGGCGGACGCGGCGGCCAGCACGATGATGAGGTAGTCCATGCTGCTGGTGGCGACCCCCTACGCTTTTTGCTGCCGGCTCATGTGAAGTTGCTGAATTTCCTGCGTCTTTCGGCCGTGACCAGCCTTGACAGGGCCGTAGGATCGCATAAGGTTGTTAAGATGGGTTCTTTGTGGATTGGTGCACCCACTCTGGGCTCCCGCTCGTGGTGCCAGCCTTGCGCCCGCTTTCCCGAGGGCTGCGAGCCGTTCCGGAGGTCCCTCCACATATCATTCCTGCCCGAAAACTCCAACAGGTAAGGTCTGGATGGCAACGCCGCTCCATCTCTTGATCCTTGAGGATAGTCATGCGGATGCCGAGCTCATGGTGGAGGCACTGCGTGATGGCGGCTTCGATCCGAGATGGGATCGCGTCGAGACCGAAGCGGATTACATGGCCCACCTGGAAAAAGGTCCCGACGTCATCCTCGCCGATTACTCGCTTCCCGGTTTCGACGCCCACCGTGCGCTCCGCCTGCTGAGGGATCACCACGCGGAGGTGCCGTTCATCATCGTGTCAGGATGCATTGGAGAAGAGGTCGCGGTGGACTGTATGAAGCAGGGCGCCACCGATTACTTGATCAAGGATCGCCTCGCGCGTCTGGCCCCCGCCGTCAAGCAGGCCTTGGATCAAAGGCGGCTGCAGGAGGAAAAACGCCGGGCCGAGGACCGACTCCTCTACGAGGCGTTCCACGACACGCTGACCAACCTTCCGAACCGCGCGCTCTTATTGGAGCGCCTGAGCCGATGCGTCCTGCAGGGAAGACGAAACGAAAGCTACGTCTTCGCCGTCCTGTTCCTGGACCTCGACGGCTTCAAAGTGGTCAACGACGGACTTGGCCACGATCCAGGTGATCAATTGCTCGTCGCGGTGGCCCAGCGCCTGTGCCAGCACGTCCGGTCGGGGGATACGGTGGCCCGTCTCGGTGGGGACGAATTCGCCGTCCTGCTGGAAGACATCAAGGTTGTCAGCAACGCCACGCGGGTCGCGGATCGGATCCAGCAGGAGCTGACGAAGGCTTTCAGCGTCCATGGGCGCGACGTGTTCACGAGCGGGAGCATCGGCATCTCCTGCAGCACCACCGGGTATGATCGTCCGCAAGACGCCTTGCGGGACGCCGGTACGGCGCTGGTGCGGGCCAAGGGCCTAGGGAAGAACCGTTTCGTGATGTTCGACACGACCATGCATACCCAGGCGATGGCCCGATTGAAACTGGAGACGGACCTGCGTCACGCCCTCGCGCGGGACGAGTTTCACCTGTACTACCAGCCCATCGTCTCCCTGGGCCAGGGCACCGTCGTCGGGTTCGAGGCGCTGCTCCGCTGGCGGCATCCCGAACGTGGGGTCCTGACGCCCGACCAGTTCCTCACCGTCGCCGAGGAGATCGGCCTGCTCGTCCCAATCGGGCAATGGGTGCTGACAACCGCCTGCCACTCGCTACGCGCGTGGCAGGAGCAGTTCAAGACCGATCCGCCACTGAGCGTCGGGGTCAATCTCTCGTGCAAGCAATTCCTCCAACTGGACCTGCTCACGATCATCGACCAGACGCTGGTCGAATCCGGTCTCGATCCCCACAGCCTCAAGCTGGAGATTACGGAGACGGTCATGATGGAGAATCCGGAATCGGCGACCGAAACCCTGTACCAGCTCCGACGGCGAGAGATTGAAACGTACATGGACGACTTCGGCACGGGTTACTCTTCGCTCAGCTACCTGCAGCGGTTTCCCATCGATACCCTCAAAGTCGACCACTCCTTTATTACCCGCATGGAGACGAATCAAGAAAGCTTTGAGATTGTGCGCACCATCGTCGCGCTGGCGCACAACCTGGATCGGAAGGTCGTCGCGGAAGGAGTGGAATCGCCGAGCCAACTCGCGCTTCTGAGGAAACTGGGTTGCGACTACGGGCAGGGTCACTTGTTCTCCAAGCCGCTCGCCGCGGACGCGGTGCCCCAGTTTCTGGCTTTGAGCGATCACTGGTAAGCTCTTCCGTCTCCCTCCGGTCTTTCACCCTGCATCATGTCAACGGCTCGCTCGGTTCGGTCGTCGTGCCGTCGCGACAGGGGCACATGACGCGAGGTGCACTTGCGAGGCCTCCCCTGATTCCGGTAAAGATGAAGACGGAAGTGGGGTGACGCGGTGCAGCGCCTGGAGGAAAATCCTTATTATTACTTTTTCGGTGAGCTGCTGTCGGGTTGGCTCACCGACGGGCGACGTGCCGGCGACGTCTTCGCGCAGGTGTTACGCGAGCCTCCGCTGACGATCTCCACAGACGGAGAAGGCTCACGCGTGACGGCCCGCCAGGCCGAGAACGAATTGGCGCGGCGGGGGGCGATCGAAGAGCTGGGTCGCCTGAAGCGTCGACGTGGGCTCGAGACGTTGTGGGACCTGGCCGAGCGATCAACCCGGCAGGAGCGCAATGCAGCCCTGGCGGCGATCGGGGAGGTGGGAGACCGCGGCTCCGTCCCACGCTTGCCCCGGTTGCTCGAATCGGAGTCCGACCCGTTGTTGCGTGCCACGACCGAGGCCAGCCTGGCGCGCCTCCAAGAGCGCGGCTGAACGATGCGTCCCGAAGCGGAGCCCGGTCCCTCCGTCCCCCCATCCGTTTCCCTTCCCGAGATCACCGTCAAGGCCGTCGTGCTCTCGGTCATCCTTTCAGCCAGCCTGGCCGGGGCCAACGCTTACCTGGGACTCTTCGCGGGCATGACCGTCTCCGCGTCCATCCCCGCTGCCGTCGTCTCGCTCGCAGTGCTGCGGCTCTTCCGCCAGTCCAACATCCTGGAGAACAACATCGTGCAGACCGCCGCGTCCGCCGGCGAAGCGTTGGCGGCGGGGGTGATCTTCACGATCCCGGCCCTGGTGTTGATCAAGTACTGGGGCGCGTTCGATTACTGGCAGACCACTGCCATCGCCGCGGTCGGAGGCATCCTGGGTGTCGTGTTCACCATCCCGCTGCGTCGCGCGTTGATCGAGGGAGCGCGGCTGCGATTTCCGGAAGGCGTGGCCACCGCGGAGGTGCTCAAGGTCGGGTCCACGACCCCGCAACAGGCCGATCGCTCCGCGAGCGACCCGGCGACCGGCTTTCGGATGCTCCTGGGCGCGGCCGGGCTCGCCGGCCTGACGAAGCTCGGCGAGAGCGGCCTGCGCCTCTGGGTGGAGGCAATCGAGGGCGCCGCCTTTTGGGGGAACTCGGTTTTCTATGCCGGAATGAACCTCTCTCCCGCCTTGATTGCAGTGGGATTCATTATCGGTCTGAACACCGCGCTCGTCGTCTTTCTCGGTGGCGCGATGGGCTGGCTCATCCTCATGCCGATCCTGGGCATGCTGGACGACGCACCGCGGGGAAGCACGGCAATCGAGGCCGCGATGACCATCTGGAGCGATCAGATCCGCTACGTGGGAATCGGCGGCATGCTCGTCGGCGGGGTCTGGACCGTCGCACAGATGCACGGCCCCGTTGTAGAGAGCCTGGGCCGTCTGGTCGAGAGTTACCGCGCGCGTTTGATCCCTCCTGTCATGGATGGAGGAGCGGGGATCCCGCGCACGGATCGCGATGCCGGCCTGCCGTGGATTCTGGCGCTCTTTGGAAGTGGCGCCCTTGCGATGTTTGTCCTGTATCTCTCGGTGGTCGGCCGGATTCTGCCCGCCGCGGCGATGACGGTCGTCATGCTGATGGCGGCTTTTCTGTTCTCTGCGGTCGCCGCCTACATGTCGGGCATCGTTGGAAGCTCGAGCAATCCCGTCTCGGGCGTGACCATCGCCACCCTGATGCTCGCCGCCTTGTGCCTGGTCCTCATCATGGGACATGGCCACCCGGCGGGTCCTGCCGCCGCGCTATTAATCGCCGCCGTGGTCTGCTGCGCGGCCGCCATGGGGGGAGACAACTTGCAGGACCTCAAAACAGGGCACCTGGTGGGCGCGACACCGTGGAAGCAACAGATCATGCAGGTGGTCGGCGTCGTGACGGCCGCGCTCATCATGGCCCCGGTCCTGTCCCTGCTCCAGGCCAAGTATGGAATCGGAGAGGCAACGCCTGACCATCCGCAGCCGCTGAGCGCCCCACAAGCCATGCTGATGGCGCGCATCGCCGAAGGCGTCTTTGGGCGCAACCTGCCATGGCACCTGGTCGGCCTGGGCGCCGGGGTCGCGCTGGTGACGATTGGGGCCGATCGGATCCAAGCCGCTCGCGGGTCGGCCCTGCGTTTTCCCGTGCTCGCAGTCGCCTTGGGATTTTACCTGCCGCTCAAGCTCTCAGTGGCAATTCTGGCTGGCGCGGTGCTGGCGGCATTCACGCGACGGCGCGTTCGTGGTACAAGCGGGATGGACCTCGGGTTGCTCTGCGCGGCCGGGCTCATCACCGGCGAAGCGCTCATGGGCATTCTGCTCGCCGTTCCGGTTGCCCTCACCGGTGTCTGGCCAGCCCTCGGCAAGGACCCGCTGCAGCTCTTCGCGATCCCGCCGCTCGGCCCCTGGCCCGGATTGCTGGTGCTGGGGTTGATTGCCGTGGTCCTGTTTAGAGCAGGAGCGAGGCCGCACTAATCATTCGGCGGCTCGAAGTGGCCCGAGGGCCGCGACTGCCAGGGGACAGAGGCCTGCCGAGCCTGCTTGGCGAGACTCTTCAGGCTGGCTTCCGCAGCCAGTAGCAGTTTCGGATCGCCGCTTTGGAGCACGGCGGTGAGGAGGACGTAAAGATCTCGTCGTTGTCGCGTGGCCTCAAGCACCTGCTCGAGAACGGGATCGACCGCCGCCTCATTGGGCGATGCGAGCATGTCCCCCTCGGAGTCGGTGGTCAAGAGCTCCAATTGCGTGGGGTTTCCGTAGAGCCAGGAGGTCGGGATGCGCAGCGCGGAGGCGATGGCGTCGAGTGTCGACACGGACGGGTCGGTTTCCTCCGATTCGATCGCCTCGAGGCGCGTCGAGTCGATGCCGATCTGAGACGCGAGCGCCGCAAGCGAGAAACCTCGCGATCGGCGCCATCCGCAGATGTTCGCTCCAATTGGCATGGCGGGATCTTACTGAAACCGCCGCGAAGGCGCAACCTCCGAAACCCGAGTGAGTGACCACATGCCGACACAACCATTTCCGGATCTCACCACCGCGCAAGCCGACCGGATCAAAGATCTCCTTCATGACAAGCGCGCGCGCGACTCGGAGCGCGCCCTGGTCCTTGAAGGCGTCAAGCCGGTCCGCGAGGTCCTCGACAGGGATGCGGACATGGTCCGCACGATCGTGGTCACCCCGACCTACCTCGAACGATGCAGCGGCAACGATCGGCGACGACTTGCAGCGCGATCCGACGTGCTTCGAGTGTGTCGCGAGCGGCAGTTCAAGAAGCTGGCCGACGTCGTGACGCCGGTCGGGATTCTCGCCGTGGTGGCGCAGCCGCGATGGGACGTCGACGCCGTCCTGAAGCGCGCCGAGTTGCTCGCGCTGTTCGGCGAAGCCCTTCAGGATCCGACGAACGTGGGAACCATGATCCGCACGGCTGCCGCTCTCCAACTCGATGCGGTCTGGCTCTCGACAGACTCCGCGGACACGTTCAATCCCAAGGTGGTCCGCGCATCGGCGGGAACGGTGCTCCACATGCCGATCTTCACCATCGAATCACCGAGCCTCTTTGCTGAACACGGCTGCGCGATCCTCGCCGCTCTGCCGGCGGGGCAGGACAGCCAACCCATCACCTCGGTGACACAGATCCCAACCCGCGCCGCCATCGCGGTCGGGAACGAAAGCCGGGGACTGTCGAAGTCAACGTCACAACAGGCGACCCTGAGGTTTCACATCCCGACGGCCCACGCTGTCGACTCCCTCAACGTGGCCGCCTCGGGCGCGATCGCGATGTTTTACTTCAAGAACCTTCAACGAGGGTCGTAGGAAGAGGGGAGGGTGGAGGTATCTGGTCCGCCTTCGCTAAAGCTTCGGCGGACACTCTCTGCCAAGAGTCCGGCTGTGCTCCCAGCCGGACTCTTGGCAGAGAGTGGTGCCGAGGGACAGAATCGAACTGTCGACACCAGCCTTTTCAGGGCTGTGCTCTGCCAACTGAGCTACCTCGGCACGCGTGAGTCGGTAGGATGAAGATCCGCAGACGTGTTGATGGAGGAGACCACGCTGAGGAACAGTTCTTCTGTAACACCGCTTGAAAGGCAAAATCAAGCGGTTGGGAGCTGAGTACGTCCCCGGCTTTGCCCAATTATCTACTATCTACCTGATTTACCACTCCCTGTCCGCCAACACCTGGAAAGTAGCCGGAGAAGCAGGTGGGAGCCCCTCGACTCCCCTTCGACTCGCTGCGCTCGCTCAGGGTCGCTCGAGACGCCACCTTTTGCCTGCGGCCTCAGCGCTTCTCCGGCGGCTCGACAGGGCCTACCTCTCTTGCCCGAGCACCACTCTGTATTCGCCAAAGCCCGATGGAGTGGGCTCCCGATCAAGTGGCAGCCTCTCGACTCGCGCCCGGCGGGCGCTCGCTCGCGGCGCCATTCGACTCGTGGCACGAAACGCGTGACCTGTCGGTGGCCTGCCATGAGCGAGCGGCTCTGCCGCGAGTCGAATGGCGGAGGGGGCGGGCATTTGAAGTCGCGCGTGTGAAACACACGCGCTCCCACCAGGGGGCCAAGCCCCCTCGTGCCTCCGCTGCGCTCCGGTCACCCCATGAAGGGGGCACACCCCCTTCAAAACCCCCGTTCGAATCCCACCCCACTTGCTAAGCAGGCCTATCGCCACCGTCGCGTGAGAAACGTTCGGGGTCTAACACCCATTGGCGGAGGGGGTGGGATTCGAACCCACGGTCCCGTTGCCAGGACTCCGGTTTTCAAGACC
>JBFISJ010000094.1:0-10296 GCA_041608595.1 Nitrospiraceae bacterium | reverse complement strand
AGGGTGTGCTTGAGCCAGTTGGCGTCGTCCCGCTTGGGGAAGTCGGCGCGATAGTGGGCGCCGCGGCTCTCCTCCCGGGCGATGGCCCCCGCGACGATCGTCTCGGCTATCTCGGCCAGCGAGCCGAGCTCCAGCGCCTGGATCAGATCGGAGTTGAAAATCTTGCCGCGGTCTTCGATGTGGACCCGTGCAGCCTGTGCCTTGAGCTGCCGCAGCTCGGCCTGCGCCTTGAGCATGGACTCCTTGGTTCTGAAAATCCCGAGGTTCACGCTGAGGAGCTTGCCCAGATCGTCCCGGACCTGCCAGGCGCGCAGACCAGGACCGTTCCGCATGAGGCGCCCGAGGCGACGCTCATCCTCCCGCAGGGCGGTATCGGAGACGGCCTTGGGCCCAAGGGTGCGCACGTACTCCCCGGCGCGCGTGCCCGCCCGGCGTCCGAACACGATGGTTTCCAAGAGCGAGTTTCCGCCGAGTCGGTTGGCGCCGTGCACGCTGACACAGGCGCATTCGCCCGCCGCATAGAGCCCCGGCATCTCGGTCTCACCCCACGCCGTCGTCTTGATGCCGCCCATTTGGTAGTGCGCTCCGGGACGAACCGGGATCGGCGATTCGATCGGATCCACGCCGGCGAACTCGCGGGCGAGCTCCCGGATCTGGGGCAGTCGCTCGAGGATGCGGGCGCGTCCCAGGTGGCGGAGATCGAGGAGGATGCACCCGTCCACGCCGCGTCCCTCGAGAATTTCCTGACCGATCGCGAGGGATACCGTCGAGCGCGGCGCGAGCTCCATCTGCTCGGGCGCGTATTGTCTCATGAAGCGCTCGCCCAGCGTGTTGAGCAGGTACCCGCCTTCGCCCCGTGCGCCCTCGGTGATCAGGATGCCGGTGTCCTTGAGCGTGGTGGGGTGAAACTGAACGAACTCCATGTCCTCGAGCGGCACGCCCGCGCGGTAGGCCAAGGCCATTCCGTCGCCCGTGTTGATCACGGCATTCGTGCTGGTCAGGAAGACCCGGCCGCACCCGCCCGTCGCCAGGATGACCGCTTTGGCACCGATGGCCTGCAGGCCGCCGCGGAGGAGGTCCCAGGCAATGACCCCGCGACACGCGCCGTCCTCCGTCAGAAGCGAGGTGACGTACCATTCTTCGTAGACCTTGAGGCTGCGCTTGAGGAGCTGCTCGTACATGGCGTGGAGGAGGGCGTGGCCGGTGCGATCGGCCGCGTAGCAGGTGCGCGGAAATCCCGCCCCGCCGAACGGCCGCTGCGCGATCCGCCCGCGCTCGTCCCGACTGAAGATGACGCCCATGCGCTCCAGATCCAGGATGTCGCCGGCTGCCTCCCGGCACATGATCTCGACCGCATCCTGATCCGCGAGGTAAATTCCTCCCTTGGTCGTGTCGAAGGCGTGCGCTTCCCACGAATCGTTCTCACCCAACGCCGCGTTGATGCCGCCCTGTGCCGCGACGGAATGGCTGCGGACCGGATGGACCTTGCTGACGATGGCGACGTCCAGGTGCCCGTACAGGGTTTGGGCCGCCACCGCCGCCCTCATCCCGGCCAGCCCCGCCCCAACGATCAGAATGTCGTGCACTTTCATTGACGGCGACTCACTGTGCTTGCAGAGGGCCCAAAGAAACCTGGCAATCCAATTCCGAGCATGCTAGAAAAAGGAATGTGCGTACTGCAGCGCATCGTTAAACTCATCATGACGCAGGCGGAGCCAGGGAGGCAAGATAGGGATTTTCGCGGCTTGCGTCAAATGACTTCTGAGTGCACAATGTAATTGAATGTACCTCTGACCTTGCTGTCTGCCTGTCCCGCAGCCGTCCCCGAGGAGTTCCCGAATGGACCCACGGCAGTTTTTGAGCCCTCCCGATACCTTTCTCCACCGGCACATCGGGCTCACCGACCCCGATATCCAGGAGATGCTGGCCACGCTCGGCTTGCAGTCCCTGGAGGCCCTTGCCGATGCGGCGGTTCCGGAGGATATCCGGCTCCGGTCGCCACTGAAGCTCAATGAGGTGTGCGGTGAGTTCCAAGCGCTGGCGGAGCTGCGCCGCCTTCATGATCGCAACCAGGTGTACCGATCCTTCATCGGCATGGGCTACTACGATTGCATCACGCCGCCCGTGATCCAGCGCAACATCCTGGAGCATCCGGGGTGGTACACGCAGTACACCCCCTATCAAGCCGAGATCGCGCAGGGACGCCTGGAGGCCCTGCTGAATTTCCAGACGATGGTCGCGGACCTGACCGGGCTGCCGGTGGCCAACGCCTCCCTCCTGGACGAGGCAACGGCTGCGGCCGAGGCGATGCACATGTGTTATGCGATTGCGCACCGGCACGCCGCGGTCGGTGAGGAACGCACGACCTTTGTTGTCGACGAGGCCTGTCATCCCCAAACTATCGCCGTGCTGCGGACCCGTGCAGAGCCCATCGGTGTGCACCTGCACGTGGGCCCCGCGGAGGCCGCCGACTTCTCGAAACTGAACGCGTTCGGCCTGCTGCTGCAATACCCGACGACCCATGGGACGGTCCGGAGCGACGGTACCGTGATCGAACGCGCCCATGCGGCGGGCTGTCTGGTCGTGATGGCGACGGACCTGCTCGCGCTCACACTGCTCCGGCCGCCCGGCGAGTTCGGTGCCGATATCGCGATCGGATCCAGTCAGCGTTTCGGTGTGCCGCTGGGATTCGGCGGGCCGCACGCCGCCTTTATCGCGACCAAGGAAGACCACAAGCGTCAGATGCCGGGCCGGATCGTAGGGGTGGCTCGGGACGCGCACGGAAAACCGGCCTTCCGCTTGGCCCTCCAGACCAGGGAGCAGCACATCCGGCGGGAGAAGGCGACGAGCAATATTTGCACGGCGCAGGTGCTGCTCGCGGTCATGGCGGGGATGTTCGCGGTCTACCATGGCCCGGACGGATTGCGACGCATTGCGGAGCGGGTCCACGGATTCACCGCCGTGCTGGCGGAGGGGCTCCGTCGCCTCGGCTGCCGGCTGACTGAAGGCGCCTTCTTCGACACCGTCAGAGTGCAGCCCGCCGGCGGCTCCGCGGAGACCGTGCTGGCGGCAGCCCGTGATCGCGGTCTCAATCTCCGTGCATGCGACGATGGGTGGATCGGTATCTCCCTGGACGAGGTCACCACCGCGAGCGAGATCATGACCCTCTGGGAGGTCTTCGCAGGCAAGCGAGACGTCGCGTTCAGCGTCGAAAATCTCGCCGAAAGCGTGACCCTGGCTTTTCCCCAAGAGCTCCAGCGAACCTCAAAATATCTGACGCACGAGGTCTTCCATCGGTATCACTCTGAGCACGAGATGCTTCGGTACATGTATCGACTGCAGTCCCGGGATCTGTCTCTGGTGCATTCTATGATCCCCCTGGGCTCCTGCACGATGAAGCTCAATGCAAGCGTGGAGATGATCCCGGTCACCTGGAAGGGCTTCAGCCGGATCCATCCCTTCGCGCCGGCCGAGCAGACGGCCGGCTATCAGGCGCTCTGCGATCAGCTCGAACGGTGGCTCGCCGAAATTACCGGTTTTGCCGCGGTCTCGCTGCAGCCAAATGCGGGGTCTCAGGGAGAATACGCGGGGTTGCTCGTCATCCGCGCGTACCACCGGCGGCGCGGGGAGGGCCGCCGCAACATCTGCTTGATACCGGTCTCGGCGCACGGCACCAATCCGGCGAGCGCGGTCATGGCGGGGCTGCGTGTCGTGACGGTGGCCTGCGACGCTCAGGGCAACGTGGATTTGGCCGATCTGGAAGCCAAGGCGAAGGAGCACGGGGCCAATCTCGCCGCGCTGATGATCACCTACCCCTCGACCCATGGCGTGTTCGAGGCGCGCGTCCGTGGCATGTGCGAGATCGTCCACCGGCACGGCGGCCAAGTCTACATGGACGGCGCCAACATGAACGCGCAGGTGGGCCTATGCCGGCCGGGAGACATCGGCGCGGACGTCTGTCACTTGAACCTCCACAAGACCTTCTGCATCCCGCACGGCGGAGGCGGACCGGGGGTGGGCCCCATCGGCGTCGCGGCGCACCTGGCGCCCTTCCTGCCCGGGCACCCGCTCCGGCGGGTGGGAGGCGAGCAGGCGATCGGTCCGATCGCGGCGGCTCCCTATGGGAGCACCAGCATTCTGGTGATCTCCTGGGTCTACATCGCGCTGATGGGGGCCCGCGGTCTCACCAAGGCGACCCAGGTCGCCATGCTTAATGCCAACTATATGGCGAAGCGGCTGGAGAAGCATTTTCCCATCCTCTACACCGGGAAGAACGGTCTCGTGGCGCACGAGTTCATCGTCGATGTCCGGCCGTTCAAGGAGTCCGCGGGCGTCGAGGTCGTGGATGTCGCCAAGCGACTGATGGATTTCGGCTTTCATGCGCCGACCATGTCATTTCCCGTGCCCGGCACCCTGATGATCGAGCCAACGGAGAGCGAGAGCAAGGCGGAGCTCGACCGGTTCTGTGACGCGATGATTGCGATTCGCGGTGAGATCCAGGACGTGATCGACGGCCGCGTGCCGCGCGATCACAATGTCCTCAATCAGGCCCCCCACACCGTGGAAGCGGTCACCGTCTCGGACTGGTCGCGTCCCTACACCCGCGAGCAGGCTGCCTTCCCCGCCCCCTGGGTTCGTGAGCGGAAGTTTTGGCCGGCCGTCGGTCGCATTGACGAGGCCTACGGAGACCGGCACTTCGTCTGCACCTGCCCGCCGATGACGGAATATCAGACGTAAGCAGACTGCCTGAGCTTGGTGAGCGTCACTTCTCGGAGGATCGGTGACTGTCCGGTGCCCTTATATCGGACCGTGTCACGTGTGCTGAAGCGGCCGAGCCCCTCGCAATAAATCCCTTCCTCAGTCACAAGGTCCCCTTCTCCTCCAGAGACCATCGGTCGTTGTGTTGGGGCGGCAGCCAGCAGGCGCTTGCGGATCGGCCGCTACCGAAACGCGACGAACAACCGACCCCTGCGGATGTCCACGCTGCTGATGTGCGGGCTGAGTTGGAAGGAGTCGCGAGACTCCGGGGAATCGAAGAGGCGCTGGGTGACGCGGTCGAGCGTCGCCTTGGGAATGGGCAAAGAGCCGATCTTGACCTCGGCCGGTTTGAAGCGAAGATAGCCGTTTTCCGCGAACACCTGACCCTCGAGCATCAACGACACGTCCTGACCGTAGACCCTGAAAACGGCATAGGCCCGGACGCTGTCGCCCACCAGGTTGACCCGAAGATCCTTCATCGCGTCCTGCGTCTCCTGAAACCTGGGATCGTCCACCGGTGCGTGCGCTGGCGGCATCATCCCCGAGACCTGCTGTGGTGAGCGCCCCTGGCTCAAGGCGAGGTTGGCCTGCAGCCAGGCGTTCAACTCCGCCTCATCGAGATTCAGCGTATAGGGTTGACCTGTTTGGGCCGCAACCTGGAGCTCCTGCATCTTGGAATCGACTCGGGCCAGGGCCTGCGGATCCATCTGGATCTTCATGGGCGGCGCTTCCTGCAAGATCAAGTAGAACACGCCGATCATTGCGGCGAGTGAGAGCCACGGGAAAAGACGGAACCCGAACCTGAGCCAACCGAACCCACGCCGTGCTTGGGGGCTTTCGAGAAACTCCTCCTCCCCCGGCTCGTCATACTCCGGCGTCGGTGTCTCCTCCGCCTGGTTGACTTGGAGCCGCAGCGGCTCCTGTGGGGGAGGATCTTCCAATGGACTCGACGTGGATGAGGGCGCCGCGGTCGAAGAAGGAGGAAGCGGTTTGTACTTTCGGAAGATGATGCCGCAGCGTAGGCATTCTTCGCCGCCCTCTTGCTGGAAGTGACATTTTGGACAGGTAACGCCCACGAC
The DNA here is from genome assembly GCA_041608595.1 of Nitrospiraceae bacterium. Classification (GTDB taxonomy): domain Bacteria; phylum Nitrospirota; class Nitrospiria; order Nitrospirales; family Nitrospiraceae; genus JBFGRM01. The sequence goes on along the minus strand of JBFISJ010000094.1, from coordinate 4,459 downwards.
CTGCTCTCCCGTTCTGGCACGCTTCCGGATGACCGCGAGGTCCCTTAAAGGTCAGGAGCTGGAGCGGTCTCTGATTAAGTATAGCTTCGTCCCGCGGTCCGGCCGGACGTGTGATGAAAATGTGTAAAAACAATTGGTTAGATACGTTTTTGAGGCAGAGGGTGAGGCTGAGCCAGATTGACAAGGTCTCGTCTCGTGTGGCCTACTGACTTGAAGGCATCGTCACGTATGAAGATTCGCTTCGCAGAGTTCAGCCCAAAGAAATTCTCCTTTCATAAGGATCCGATCCTCGTACTCGAGGACTTTTGGTCTCCCGAAGAGCAAAAACTGTTTCGAGAAGCGATGTCTTGTTCAAAATGGAAATCGCTGAGCGAAATGCCTGAAGTGAACGCGGCCTTTCCCGACTGTGGCAACTGGCTCAAAGCGGAAATGGCGCCAGCCGAGGCGAAGGTGTTCCTCGACAAGCTCACCTTGCCCTGTATCGCCGACTACATCGAGTCATTTTCGGACATTAAGCAGCGGCACCTGAGCTTCAGCTTCTATTCCTATGGTGCGGGAGATTGCCTGTCGACGCATGACGACACGGATGAAGCGTATTCCCGCGACCGCCAGCCGTATCGGGCGCTCCGGCGGATTGCGCTGGCCACCTATGTTCACGAGGAATGGCAACCGGACTGGGGGGGGGAGCTGATCGTGTACGATGCCCGACACAAACAGGGAGAGCGCATTCTCCAGGTCAATGAGTGTCTCTCGCCTCGGCCGGGGTCGCTGGTTCTCTTTACCGTCCCGCGCTTTCACCGGGTCTGCCGCGTCGACCCGCTGGCCGGCTCGCACAAACGGCTGTCCATCGCGGGGTGGTTCATGACGGAGCATTCTCGCTAACCCCTTCTCAACGCTGGCCGATTCAGCGGTCGCTTATCTCCGATTTTCCATGCACCGGATCAAAGCCATTGACGTCCATGTTGGCGGGGAACCGCTCCGGGTGATTACCGAGGGATTCCCGCCGCTGCCGGGCCGGACGATCCTTGAGAAGCGCCGTGCCGCCCAGGAGCAGTTCGACCACCTCCGCACGGCGCTTATGCGGGAGCCACGGGGGCATCCGAATATGTACGGATGTGTCCTCGTCCCGCCGTCGGTCGACGAGGCGGCCGTCGGTGTGTTGTTTCTCCACAATGAAGGGTATAGCACCATGTGCGGTCACGGGATCATCGGTCTGGTCACCGTCCTTCTCGAGCAGGGTCTGTTTCCGGTGACGGGGCCCGAGACCACACTGAAGCTCGAGACGCCCAGCGGGGTCGTGACCGCGCGGGGAACAGTCGAAGGAAAGCGCGTGACCTCCGTGGCCTTTCTCAACGTCCCCTCTTTCGCAGCGGCGCTCGATCAGGAGACGTCCGTCCAGGGACTTGGGAGGGTCCGATACGACGTGGCCTTCGGAGGTGCCTTCTATGCCTTTTGCCTTGCGGAGGAACTGGGGCTGAGTTTACGGCCAGACTCGGTTGAACGCCTTATCGAGGTCGGCATGGCGATTAAAGAAGCGGTGTCCAAGACGTGCGAGGTCAAGCATCCAATTGAGCCGGACCTGAGCTTTCTCTACGGGACGGTCTTCGTAGGCGGGCCGGGAGCGGCGGGGGCGGCCTGCCGCCACGTGTGCATTTTCGCAGAGGGTCAGCTTGATCGTTGTCCGACCGGGACCGGCGTCAGCGCCCACCTTGCGCTCAAGCACGTCCGTCGGCAGTTGGAGCCGGGGCAGGATTTCGTTGTGGAGAGTATTTTGGGGACGCGTTTTGTGGGGCGGATCGACAAGGTCGTCGACTGTGCCTCACAAACCGCGGTGATTCCTGAAATTCGCGGCACCGCCTATCTCACGGGTAAGCACGAGTTTTTCATCGACCCGGCAGACCCTCTCAGATCCGGCTTCCTTCTGAAATGATGGTCGGCAAGCGCGGACTTGCTTTGCACGCTCAGTCCTGATGCCCCAGCCCCGAGTTCTTTCCACTAGCCGCCTTCCGCTCGCCCCGCGCCCTTGCCCTTCATGTAGACGATTTGCAGCCCGATGATGGTCTTGCTGTCGCGAATCCGGCCCGTCGCGATCTCTCCCACGGCTTGCTCGAGCGGCATCTCGACGACCTCGAGCACTTCGTCGTGATCCAGGTTTTGGACGCTCTTCGTCAGGCTGGTTCCTTTGTAGATGTGAATGACTTCATCCGTGTAACCAGGTGCGGGAAGGATACTGGTTAGGTGATCGAGCGCTGCGGCGCGGTACCCGATTTCCTCCTCCAACTCGCGGGCCGCGCAGACCTCGGGGGCCTCTCCGTCCTTCAAGGTCCCGGCAGGAATCTCGTAGATGAAACCACCGGCCGCGTGACGAAACTGGCGAATGAGGACGACCGTCCCGTCGTCCCTCAACGGGACGACAGCCGACGCGCCCGGATGCCGGATCGTCTCAAGGGTGACACGTTGGCCATTCGGCAGCATCACCGAATCGAGATTCAAGGTGACGATGCGACCTTTGTAAATACTCTTTGATGTCATGTTACGCGTCACGCATCACGTTTCTTCTTGTAAAAGGGCGGCTTGACGATCTTGGCCGGGACAATCTTGCCGCGAATGTCGACGGCGAGGGCGCTGCCCTCCAGATGCACGTCCGTCTGGACATAGGCAAGGCCGATGCCCTTCTGGAGGAGGGGGGAGAAATTGCCGCTGGTGACCTCTCCCACCGGCTCTGGCCGACCGTTGTTCGTGACGAGTTGAAAACCGTGTCGGGGAACTCCCTTCTGCAGCAGCTCGAAGGCGACGAGACGCCGCCCGGTTCCGGACTCCTTCTGGCGTTGCAGCACCTCACGGCCCACGAACTCCCCCTTGTCGAAGCTGACGACCCAGCTGGCCCCTGCTTCCAGGGGCGTGGTGTCCTCGGAGATGTCATTGCCGTAAAGCAGGTAGGCCATCTCCAACCTCAGCAGGTCCCTGGAGCCCAATCCTGCGGGCTTCAGGCCCGACGCCTTGCCCTGCGCCAGAAGGCGCCCCCACATCGCGGACGCATGGGATGCGGACAGATATACCTCGTAGCCTAATTCACCCGTGTAGCCCGTCCTCGTGATAAGCATCGAGCTGTCATCTAGTGTGGCCTGCAGGCCATGGCGGGCCTTGAGCGATTCGACCTGCGGAATGCCGACCTCGATCAAGATCTCCCGGGAGCGGGGACCTTGCAACGCGAGCTGGGAGAGGCGATCAGAGCGGTCTTCAACCTTGACGTTCGGAAACTTCCTCGCCTCCTCATGAAACCAAGCGGCGATTTTAACTCTGTTGGAAGCATTGACACAGACGAGAAAATCGTCGGGATCGAGCTTGTAGACGAAGATGTCGTCTTTGATGCCGCCGTCAGGATTGCAGACCATTGAGTACTGCGACTGCAGCGTCTGCAAAGCCATGACATCGTTTGTGGTGACATGCTGGAGGTAGGGAGCCGCCCCAGAACCCTGGACGGCGATCCTGCCCATGTGGCTGACATCGAAGAGGCCGGCCGCCTCACGGACCGCGTGATATTCGTCGATGACGCCGGTGTATTGGATGGGCATCTCCCAGCCGGCAAAGTCGACGAGCTTAGCGCCGGCCGTCACGTGTGCCTCATAGAGTGGTGTGCGTTTCATTGAAGGGCAAACCCGGCGTGGTGGACGATTGGCGATAGGGTCCAGCCTCGTTAGCGTAGGTCGAGTAGCTCGACAACGAACGTCAGCGTCGCGTTGGGAGGAATGATAGTGCCAACGCCGCGCGTCCCATAGGCGAGATGCGGGGGAATGATGAGTTTGCGCTTGCCTCCCTTTCGCATGGTGCTGACGCCCTCATCCCAGCCTTTGATGACCATACCGGACCCGACCCTGAAGGAGAAGGGCTCGCTGCGATCGACGGAGCTGTCGAACTTGGTGCCATCGGTGAGCCAGCCCGTATAGTGCACCGTCGCGGTATCTCCGATTTCGGCTTTCCGCCCGTCTCCCACCACGAGATCGATGTAGCGAAGCCCGGACGACGTCGTGACCGCGTGCCCTTTCTCTTGACCGGCCTCGGTTTTAATTGGCCCCGCGTGGGCCTGGGAGATGCCGAGCAAGATCGCCGCGATCAACACCAGCGGACGCAAAGACTTGTGACGCATATGCAGCTCAACCCGTGATAAGCATGACACCATGACGTCGCACCCCTTTGCGTTCTGCGTCCGAACTCATGCTCGTCTCACTTGGGGCGGCAGAATAGCGCAAGGCTCGCCGTGTACCCGTGGAGGTAGTTGTTCCTTCCGACCGGACCGATTTCGCCCTGCGCGAAGAAACCCGCGAGCGGGATCCCGCCCAGTTCCTTTCTCACGACGCCGACATCATGGTCGGGGCGCCCGAACAATCCCCGGCCCCTTGCGCAGCAACTGAACAGCAGGGCCCCCAGCGGTGCGTCCGAATGGCGCGCGTGGTCCCGT
>JBFISJ010000093.1:0-10378 GCA_041608595.1 Nitrospiraceae bacterium | reverse complement strand
GGACTGGAACCGTTCGCTTCCCCAGCGGCGCGCCGATTCCGATGAGGAGCGATGCCGCGGTCGATCCCTACGTACTGACACGCATCTCGAAGGACGTGCACGTCGAGGGCATCATGATCTGGCCTCAGGAGAGCGAAAAGTTCCCTGGGGTCATTCTCTTGCACGAGTGGTGGGGGCTCAACGAGCAGATCAAAGAGACCGCGCGCCGTTTGGCCTGCGAGGGCTACTCGGTGATGCTTCCCAATCTGTACGGCCGACTGGGCGGAATGGTGACGGCCAGCGCCGAGCTTGCCCGCACGCTGATGGAACGACTCCCCGAGAAGGACGTGCTGGGAGACATCAATTCATGTTGCGAATACCTCAACACGCTTGACCTGCTCAAGCGCAACGAGCACGCGGTGGTCGGGCTCGGGATGGGCGGATCCCTGGCCATTCGGTTCGCCTGTCTTCGCCGACGCTTGGGCGCGGCCGTGTCGTTCTATGGCCGCGTGCCGGCTCCCGCCGAGAGCCTGCGTGACCTTCGCTGCCCCCTCCTGTATCACCAAGCCGGGGCGGACGACTGGGTGCCATCCGAGGACGTCGAACGGCTTCGGGATGCTGCGAAGGAATACGACAAACGCATCGAGATACGCACTTACGAAGGAGCCCGCCAGGCCTTCGCCAATGAGGTTCGCAAGGAGACGCACCACCCCGAAGCCGCCCGCGCCGCCTGGACTGCGACCGCTGAATTTCTCGCCGGTTGTCTGAAGAAGTCGTAACCAAGCCCGCAGGCTTGGCCTTCCCCGCGCCGGGCCGGGTTGAAAGCTCCCGTTCCCCCCATTGAGTTCCTGCTTTCGCATCGCGCACAATGTGTCCATGATGTCTGCGCGCTTTTCCCTCCCCTGCCTCACCATTGCTTTTCTGGCGGTCACGTCGACCGCCCCCGGCGCGCCGACCCCGGCCCCCCGGGTCGCGTCCGCGAACAGCACGCAAACCGACCACGGCGGCGGCCCCCTGGCGACGGCGATGCGGCAGCACGCGGACCGTCTCAGCGGCCTCGCCTCCGAGGACGACGCCCTCGCGTACTATCGGTCGGACCTGGCTCGGGTGCTCGCCATCGAGGACACGACTCCCCTCCTCGAGCCGACAAGGACAGGACGCCTCCGGCCGGGCACCGTTCCGCCCCCTGTCTTGAAGGATCCCGCCCAGCACCTGGTCAGAGAGCTCGCGCGGTGGAGCACGGCTCGAGCCCTCCGGGAGGCCGCCGACGGCGGCGAGATCACCGCGCTCGCCGGCCTCGAGCAACGCGAGCGGGACCGCGATGACTGGCTCATGAAGGGCGCGAAGGCGCAATCGCTCGGGCGAGCGCTGCGCATGACCGCGGTGATCACGGCCGTTCAGGAGACGTCGGCGTCCGCCGTTCAGCGGACCTCCGGCCATCTCGATCTGGCCGCCTACCTGGACGGGACCTACCCGGACCTAGCAACGGGACCCCGATCCTGGGTGCTGGTGGCGGAGCAAGAGGGGACCGCGGGCATCCGGCAGCGGATGCTCGAGTACTGGCAACGTGATGGCCGGGGTCAGGTCTCGGAGGAGGCCATGCAATGGTATGTCCACACCCGCCTCCGGCCCGTCTTTCTCGCGCAAGTGGCGGCCTCCGCCCTGCTGGCGGAGGCCGAAGCCCAACAGCATGCGGTCGAGCTGTACCACCGGCTGCAATCATGGCGGCAAGAGTGGAGCACGGCCCGCGGCCGGGTGCGCCTCTGCGGGACGTGGACATGGATCGTGCACAACCACCAGAATCATCAGGACCACAAAATGGTGGTGACGTTCCCGCCGCCGGACCTGACACCGAGTGATCCGACGCTCCCAAACACGATCGTGGTGCTGGGGGACAGTGTCTATCTACGATGGGAATTTCCCGGCGGGTATCAAGAAGACAGTCTGCTGTTCTCGGGAAAAGATCAGCGCCTTGAAGGGACCTTCGTCAACTCGCGTGGTCCCTACGGAGCGATCACCGGGCGCAGAGTCCAACCATGCAGCGCAATGCCGTGAGTGCAATGCCCGGAGTATCAAGGCATCGATCGTGATCCGCTGCTGATCGTGACTGACTCCTCGATTATCGTTGTTCCCTCCACAGCCCCATGATTAAGGCCGACCACCCGACTATGAAGGCCAGTCCCCCCAGAGGCGTGACCGCGCCCAGCCATCGAGTTCCCGTCAGCGCGAGCAGGTACAGGCTGCCCGAGAAGAGCAGGATTCCACCGACGAAGGACCAGCCGGCCCAGGACAGCCAGGAACTGCGCACCGTCCGTCCAATCCACCCCACCGCGATCAAGGCGCCGGCGTGATACATTTGATACCGCGCGCCCGTCTCGAAGGTGGCTAGCATATCGTCGGAGAGCACCCCTTTCAGCCCATGGGCGCCGAATGCGCCGAGCGCGACGCTGAGGAGACCGAACACCGCACCGAGCATGCACAGGAGCCGCGGCATGGCCAACAGTAACGGCTGGGCATGTCGGGGTCAAGGTCCTGCGCGAACGCAATTTTCCCTCATGAGCCGATTCAAAAAAGGATTGTGAACCCGGCCAGGTGGGGATACCATAGCGTGGGAAGGCTGGCAAGGAGACCTGAATGGAGTATCGAAAGCACAAGCGAAAACCCGTGGAACTTACCATTAGTTTTGCGGGCGAGAATATCGTCGGAAAAGGAAACGTGTGTAATCTCTCGCAGGGCGGGTGCGCCGTCCTCACCACGCAGAAGGTGACGGTGGGCGCATTTCTCGAGCTGCTAATTCACATGCGCGGGGAACAGGACCTCATCAAGATTGACGTGGCGGTGGTCCGCTATGCCATTCCCGACCGCTTCGGGTTGGATTTTCTGCAAATCACGCCCGGGGATCAGCAGAAGCTGAAGCAGCTCCTCAAATCCCTCTAACTCTTCCTCCTCCTGTCGGGCGGACTGCTCGGCGATTAGGTCGTGGCGGCCACCGCGCCGACCTGACGCATCATCATGACCAGGCGGGACTTGTGCACGGACATCGCGCCCTTCTGCGCTTCCGTGGGGAATGGGGGGAGCGGCTTCTTGCCCTCGTACCGTTTCTCGAAACCCTGGATGACCTCAAGCGCCTCCTCGTGCCGCTCGAGCTTCACAAGCAGGTCCACCAAGCGGACGTACGCCGGCACGACGAGGTACAAATCGCGTGCCGAGCTGGCCTGCGACACCACAAACCGATACCGAAACAGGGCCGCCTCCTGATCACTGCCTTCCATCCGCATCGCTTCGAGCATGTGAATGGCAATACGATCGGCGCCGGCGCTGATAGTTTTTTCCCAGTCACCCTCGAGCAGCTCCTTGATTACCCTGTCGGTCAGCTTCAACGGCGCCCTCTTGGACCGTTTCCGCAGGTATTCGACGAGGCGCTGCGCTTCCCGCCAGGCGCCATAGATGCCGATGACCATGCAGCGACAGCCTGCAGAATTTGCGCAGGGTTGCTGCAGCGTCGTGAAGTTTTTCTTCGTCGAAAGAGAAGGCAGGAACGCACTCCCGTTCGCCTCTTGGCAGGACGCACAGGCATGCTCATCCTGGACCGTGGAATGGATGAACATGCGGGTTCCAGACCGATCCCAGAAGTCCACCGCCTGGATACGGCCGGCGAGCACCTGTAACTTATAGAATTGCCAGACCAAAAGGAGCCCTAGCACGCCGAGTAGATACGGCATGATGTCCGGTATGACAAGCGTGTCTGGCATGGCTTAGTGGTCTCCCTACCTGGTGGCACTCACAGCACGGGCGGGCTCCCCGGGGATTCAGCAGGAACGGACCCCTGTTTCACCCTATCCCTACTTTTGTAGCATTAAAGTCGAAAAAATCAAATGAATCGCGCCGATCGATTCCCTGCTCGATCGGCCGAATCACCTGCCACATCAACCTAACTGGCTGGAACTGTGTAGGTTTTCTAGAAATGCCGGGGAACAATGACGCGTTGACCCTCATGAAAATTTTATACTAACCCCTTCACTTCTTCTCCAGCCTTCCCCCTTGCAGCCCATCGGTGCCGCAGTTCGAGCTGACCCCGGTGAAGTCTGAGCCATCGGTCCGGGCGACAGCCGGCTCCTCCGTTCCCGGCTCCAGCGACGATGCGTGATCTGGCCGCCCGGAACATGGGCACCGGGGGGGATTCCCTACCTATGGGGCATTTACAGGGAGGTGTCCAAAGCGATGAAATGGCGCCAACTTAGCTTCGAGCCTCCCTGCGAAAGGGGGATTCAAGATTGCCCCGGCAGGTCGACGGTGCTCACGAAGATGATTGCCCTGTCATGCTGTGAAGGAGACTTTCATGCGACCCTCATCGATCACTCGACAGGCCCGGTCCCCGCTGTTGCACCTGAGCACCTTCCTGGTTCTGGCCGCCCTCGCGCTGTACGGCCCGACGGGATACGCGCAACCGGTTCTATTCAAAGGCATGAACGCCATGCCTTTCTCCAACGAGCGAGCCCATCTGTCCCATTACTTGGTTGCCGCCCTCGACGATCTCGGCGACGATCGCGTGGTCACCGCCGGTCTCGGCGTAAAGACCGCCGATGTCTCCTCATTTATCTTGCGGTCCTATGAGGCCAAGACCGGAGATCTGATTTCGGAGGACGAGTTCGACCTCTCGGTCGATCCAGACACGGCGGAGGCCGTCGCGGCCGGGGGAGGACGTGTCTACGCCATAGGCAGCGGCCTGACAACGGCCGGAACCTTTAGCCTGCTTGTCCGGGCGTACGACGCGCGCACCGGCGACCTGCTCTGGATCGACGAGTTGAACCCGGCCGCCAACCCGCGCCACCAAACGAGGAGCACGAAGGAGGAGCCCTCGAGAGCCTGGCTGATGCAGGCATTCGACCAGCCTCAGTCGCACTCTTTGTTCACGGTACGCGCCACGGATAAGGCGTCTGGGCGTGTGCTCTGGCAGGACGAGTTCCTTCCTTCCGAGGAAGACCTGAGGGCTGGAGAAGCCTCCGGATCGACCAGCCACGACCAGCCCAGCCCGCGAGATTTCTCGCTCGTGGTGCGAACTTTTGAAGACCCGACGAACAGGCTGCTGTGGGAGGATCAGTTCGACCCGGTCATCAGAGAGAAGCGGTTGCGCGAAAACGAGGCCGACCTCGAACCCGTCATTCCTTCTGACTCGAAGCAGCCGATTCAGGTCGTTCTGGAAAATCGCCCGCTGACCACTCCCTGGCCAGAATAAGGACGACAAGCGGCCGCATTCACGAGCCTCCCCCGTGGGGTGACGGTCTCTATTGCACGGAGAGGTCGAGACCGGTGAGGTGCGAACGCAGGCGCTGGATGAGATTGTTGAGGGTGGTTGTCGCCTGAACGAGCTCGTTTGAAGCCTGCCTGGGGCTGACCTCAATGAGAGTCCGCGTGACTTCGAGCCCGAGTCCGACGGCGTAGAGGGTCTGCAACAGCCCGTCGACCAGCTCCTTGGTCTTCCGCTTCTGCACACCGACCATTTTGCCGAGCTGCTGCTTCATTTCTCGCAAAGATTTTTCGCCCTGCAGCCGGCGCGCACGCTCGCGGTCAAAGGCGGCAGCCTTCTTGCGCTGAGACGCGGCCGCGTCGGCGCGTCTCGCCTTCCGTCTTGCACCCAGCTGGTTTCGTGCTCGTGGCATAGATCACATCGGGAAGCACGCGCTTCGCCGCTGTACACATAACCGAGCACGATGCGTGCCATCGTCGGTCGCACCAATGACGGAACACAACAGACACATCGATCACGTGTCGTCATCCCTCAATAGGGTGAACGGTCGGCTGGTTCGCAGACGGTGAAACTGGTCACACCCTACCCCGCCTGACTCGAAGGTAGGTCATCGCTGTCCTCGTGCGTAGGAGCTCCCGTGCAACAAGATGACGGAACACGACAAAGGCACACGCACCGGGAAAGACAAACCTCAATGAACAGCACGGCGTAGGCGCCCTACCGAAGAGGTATCGGGCTCCGCCCGGCGCACGACGCCCCAAGATGCCGACCGATGCGTGTCGCCAACAAAATGCGGCCCACCGGCATGATCAGAGTCAGTACTTTCCGATTGCTTCTCCCCGGACGATCCCTCCCCTGAAGCCTGTGACCTAGCTCACACCCTCGACGGAGGCCCGCGTGGTAGGAGAGCCTGCCGTTCCCTCGACAGGTCCACCCGTCAACCCGGCGCCGGCACATGGGGAGGAATTATTCCCGGGAAGCCCGTTCAGGTGAACACGCGCCTCTACAAGGTCGTGCACGGTCACGAGCCGCGAGGCGTTCGCTCATGGGGGTTTACCATGGGCGAACGGACCGGTGTGTATTGGGTCAATCATCTGAGCTATACAGAGGCGAAGCGGAAGGCCTTGCGGCATGCTCGAAAACTGCGTGTGGACTACATCACGGTTCTCCCGTAGCGTGGGTCGTTCGATGACCGGCACCTTATTCCGGGGTCCCGGCGTCGCACCGGTCATCCGGTCTCGCGCCGGGAGGCTTGCTGCAACACTTGCGATCTTCCTTGACTCCTCATCGGTACCAGCTATCCTGCAGCACAAACGGCTGAGTCTTCGTGATACCTGTCCTCCCTCAACTCCGATCCGTCCTCTCCGTCGCGCTGGCGGCAGGGCTCGCGCTCCAAGGGTGCAACGCGCTCCAGGCGCCAGCCACCGGGCCGACCGCCGCCGTCGAAAAGGCGGATCGGAAGAGCACGCCGACGTCGAGCAAGCGCATCACGCGCAAGCGCTCAAAGCAGACCCGCGCCAAAAAAGTCAGGCGCCCGCAAAAGCCGGCCCCCCTGAAGCTTCCCGAGGTGATCGAAGCCGAGGAGTTTCGAATCGTGGACAAGGACGGGAACGTACGGGCGACTTTGCGCTTGAATGAGAGGGGGGCCCCCGGCCTCGCCCTGTACGACGACGACGGGAGGCTGCGGGCCGTCCTTCAAGTCCTGGAGGATGGTTCCCCCCACCTCCTGTTCCTCGACGAAAACGGCAATACTCCCACCAGCCTCCACTCGCTGCCCTGATCCACGGCCTGACGCGCTCTCGGTCCCCCTCCTGTGCGCGGCTCCCCTGATTGATTAAGCCCGGGGCGAGCACCATAGTGATGGTGTGTGATCTGAAAGGAGGGCGCGCATGAAGCTCAACGTAAAGGCATTGGCTCTCGCGAGTGGGTTGATCTGGGGGTTTGGGCTCTTTCTCCTGACGTGGTGGGTGATGATGTTCGATGGCGCCACCGGGGAAGCCACCTTGATCGGAAAGCTCTATCGCGGGTACTCGATTTCGCCCGGTGGGAGTATCATCGGGCTCGCGTGGGGGGGCGCCGACGGCGCAATTGGCGGCGCCATCTTCGCCTGGCTCTACAATGCGCTCACCGAGCGTTTTACAGCCTAGCGCGTCGGGGCGCCGGTCCAGGTCCGCAGCCGCCTCCAATGTTCTCGCTGAGATCTTGGGGAAATGCGGGGGGATTCGATGGTGCCGGAGGCCGGGATCGAACCGGCACGGACCTTGTGAGTCCAAGGGATTTTAAGTCCCTTGCGTCTGCCAATTCCGCCACTCCGGCGTGCGAAAGTCCAAGGAACGAGACCTTAGCACCGGGTGACAGATCGGTCAAGATTTCACCCGCCTTCCCAGGAGGTCACGGCTCTCAAGCCTGCTCAGTGCCCCCAGGATGTGAAAGCGACCGGGCGACTGTCGCCAAATTCTTGCTTGACCCTAAGATATTTTTGTAGCGGGGCATCACGATCGCCAGGGAGAGGTGAACGGCCCGGGCCTGGGAAGCCGCAGGCCGTTCTTGTCCTGGCGGCATGAAACGCCGACACGGCTCGTGTCCGGGGAGGTCAGGCTGCAGCGGCGGTCGAGACCTTCTCGCGTTTCGGCAACGCGCCTTTGCCGTACTCCATCGCCCTGTCGATACCGGATTTGACCGAGCCACCGAGCTTGGCGGCCTCGACCCTCATTTTCTTCGCATACTGGGTCGCATAATTCCGGACCTGCCGACGCGTCTCCTCGCCCGTCTGCGGCGAGTACAGCAAGCCGACACCGGCTCCGACCACCGCCGCTCCCGCCACCAACGCCGCAACTTTTCCTTTGCCGATTCCGTGAGACATACCACGACCTCCTTGTTACGTACAACTATCCAATCAAGGCGCCGTCTTTATCTTCGGCGGCGCCTCACGACATTCGCTTCCGGTAGTCAGCATAAAGCGTGCCGCGCGTCCGAAGACGCGAAAAGCCCTGTAAACACAGGCTCGCGCGTGTCTCGTTGTCGAAGAGAGCGGACCATGTCGTCACTTTTTTACAACAGCGAGTTCTCAAACGTTTGAAAAATTCCACATGCAGTGTATCGACACCTCGCGTCCCGCTTTCGCGGGACCTCAAAAGTGCGACCACATCCTGCAATGTCGCCCGCGCTCCTCACGCGGAGGCTTCATGGGCGCGCTCCGCAGAGGTACGACGCTCGGCTTGCAAATCACCCCGCCAAACCGTACCATGCGGAATTCGATGGCCCGCAGACAGGAACCATGATTCCTTTTCCGCTCGAAATCCCCTACCCCCACATAGATCCGGTCTTTTGGAGCATCGGCCCGCTCCAGTTCCGGTGGTACGGCCTGATGTATCTGCTCGGGTTGGGGGCTGCCTATTTCGTCATCAGGGGCCGGGCGGCGGTTCACGGTCTCGATTTGGCGAAGGAGCAGATCTACGATCTGCTCGTCTACGCAGCGCTGGGAGTCTTCCTGGGCGGGCGGCTCGGATACTGTCTCTTCTACAACTTTCCTTATTACCTCGACAACCCACTCAAGGTCTTCGCCGTTTGGGAAGGAGGCATGTCGTTTCACGGCGGCCTGGCCGGCACGGCCATCGCGCTGTACCTGTTCAGCCGACGCCGTAACCTCCCCGTTTATGCCGTCGCCGACGTGGCCGCAACGGCGTCACCCATCGGATTAGGACTGGGGCGGCTCGGGAATTTCATCAACGGCGAGCTCTATGGACGCCCGACAGACGCGCCCTGGTGCATGGTCTTTCCAGCCGGCGGCCCGCAGTGCCGCCATCCCTCGCAGCTCTATGAGTTCGGGCTGGAAGGAGTCCTACTCTTCACGATCATCTGGACCCTCGGCCGGTTTTCGCCTCCGCCGGGCACGCTCTTCTGGACCTTCATCACCGGCTACGGGCTTTCGCGGCTGGTCGTCGAGTTCTTCCGTCAGCCGGACATGCACCTGGGGTTCATCCTCGGCCCCTTCACCATGGGCCAGCTCCTCAGCCTCCCCATGATCCTCCTCGGCGCCTTCATGCTCGCCCTTCGCCTGCGGGAGCCGAAATCGTCACCTGCGTAATTCTTTTTCTTGCGAGCCCCACTTCCTAAGATTCTTTCTCCAGACCGACCTTCCGCCTTCGCCAAAGCTACGGCGGACCAGCCCGCCTACCGCCTTCCTTCTTTTCGTCTCCTCATTCCTGACCCCTCACTTTTCACTCCTCATTTTTCAATTCCCTAATACGGCATTTCCTCATCCTCCAACCCAAAATGGTGCCCGATCTCGTGCACGACCGTGTCGCGCACCTCCTCCACGACTTCCTCCCGGGTCCCGCAGAGGCGCAGGATCGGCCCGCGATAGATGATCACCCGCGCGGGGAGTTGCATGCCGGTATCGAAGAACGACTCCTTTCCAACCGCAGTGCCCGTGTAGAGGCCGAGCAGATCGTCCTTGGATTCGAGCTCGAGCTCCTCCAACACCTCGTCGCTGGGCTCCTCTTCAACGACGACCGCGATGTTCTTCAGGAGTGATTGATATTTGCGGGGAAGCGTATCGAGGGCCTTGGCGACCAGCTCCTCGAACTCCGTGCGGCTCAACCAGGGAGAGCCGTCGTTTTTACGAGGGGAGCGGCTCATAGGTCACCATTCACGAAGTCCCCTCGCTTGCGTGGGAAGGGAATGGGCACCTGGCAAGGACAAGCGGGAAAGCGTTCAGTCAAAGAGCGCGCAGCTACCTTCTACATCGTCGGCACCGCAGCCAATTTCTCACTCCTATCTCATCACTCCTGACTCCTCACTTTTCACTCCTCACTCTTCAATAGCCCGGCCCGCCGCCGCCGCCGCCCAGTCCGCCGAGCGCCGGCATGACGGGAGGCGCGTTGGAGTCGCCTGACGGCATCGTTTCGACCTCTCGGCCATATTTGCTCAGCGGCGGGGAATCCCAAATGACCTTGTGCCCAGGCGCCAGGTTCGCCGCTTCCAGGTAATGCTTGCGGGCCCCCGTGGGGTCTCCGAGGTAATCGAGGGAGCGCGCCAGATTGTAATGGGCCTCCGCCAATGTCGGTTGGACCCTTAAGGCCGATTCGTACTGCGCTCTGGCTTCCGCATAGTGCTTCGCGCGAAAGAGCCGGTTGCCCTCATCCATCG
>JBFISJ010000092.1:0-10448 GCA_041608595.1 Nitrospiraceae bacterium | reverse complement strand
CGTCCATGTCCATGAAGGGGGAGACATGAAAGGCCTTTCGAAACCGGTAGCGGTGCCGCCCGCCCCGTCCCTCGTTCATCTCGGGGCCCAGCACGTAGCAATGTTGCTCCCCCCACGGCGTGTTGTTGACCTCGGCCACGATCGCGTCGACATGCTCGCCGCCCGCGTCCAGGCAGAAGTAGAAGCTCACCGGGTTGAAGCCGTACCCGTAGTAACGGAGATGGGTGAGCAGGCGGATGGGCCCCGCCGGCGCGCGGCCCGTCTGGCTGCGAACCAGATCGCGAATGCTCTGATCCAGCGGAACGTCGGCAGGGCCGGCATGGTCCCGGCGATTGAACCAGGCCACGTTCGGACGGTCGGAGGACCACAACCAGTATTGATTGAACAGGTGCGGCAGCTCGGCGAGGTCCAGGTACATCATGTACAGAGAGTACTGATAGGACACCTGCGCCGGGCTGAACCGTCGATGTCGCACGAGGCCTTCGTAGATGCAGCTGTTCATGCCGCCCTCACCGCCTGGAAGGCCCGACAGACCTCCAACGCGCTGTTGACGCCGTCTTCGTGAAAGCCGAATCCCCAGTACGCGCCGCAATAGTGTGTGCGGGACAGGCCGTTGATCTCCCGATGCCGTCTCTGCGCGGCCATGGAGGCCGGCGTGTAGACCGGGTGGTGGTACACGATGCGGCGCAGGACGGCGGGGGGCGCGACGGCATCCGAATGATTGAGGGTGACGCAAAACTCGCGGGGCGCCGTCAATCTCTGCAGGGTATTCATGTGATAGGTCACGGCCACACGCTCCTGCGGCCGGTCGAGGAGATGGTAATTCCAGCTCGCCCAGGCCAGCCGGCGGCGCGGCAGCAGGGCGCGGTCCGTATGCAGCACCGCCTCGTTCTCCTGGTAGGCCATGGCGCCAAGGATCTCGCGCTCCTGGGGCGTCGGATCGGCGAGGAGCGCAAGCGCTTGATCGCTGTGGGTCGCCATGATGACGTGGTCGGCGCGCATCTGGTGCCGCCCATCCGGTCGCTCGACCGACACGGCCACGTGCGTGGCCGCGCGATGAACGGAACGGACACGCGCTCGCAGGTGCACGCCGTCCCTGAACGGTCGCGTCAGCGCGCGCACGTATTCCTTCGACCCTCCCGTCACGACGCGCCAGACCGGTCGCTGCTTGACGGTCAACATGCCATGGTTGTGAAAAAAGCGGACGAACGAGCGGGCGGGAAACCCTCGCAGGGCCCCGGGCTTGGCGGACCAGATGGCCGCGCCCATGGGAATGATGTACTGCGTCACGAACGGGGCCGAGTAGCGATGGGCCTCCAGATACTCCCCGAGCGTGAGCCCGTCATCCGGGCGTGCGAGCAACTCCACGGCCTCGCGGTTGAAGCGGAGGATGTCGCGGATCATGCGATAAAAGGAGGGACGCAGCAGATTGCGGCGCTGGGCGAAGAGGGCGTTGAGCGACGTCCCGTTGTATTCCAGCCCTGTCTTGTCGCAGCGCACGCTGAAGCTCATCTCGGTCGCATGAGAAGGGACATTCAACTCACGAAGCAGACGAATGAAATTCGGATAGGTCCGTTCATTGAACACGATGAAGCCCGTATCGATGGGGTAGACCCGGCCGGCGCACTCCACATCGATCGTGTTGGTATGGCCGCCGATGTAGTCCCCCGCCTCCAGGACCGTGACCAGGTGGTCGCGACTTAGAAGGTACGCGGCGACCATACCTGAAATGCCCGCTCCGATGACAATGATCCTCATTGGCTCTGTCCCCGTCTGACGCCACCGCGATGCGTATCAGGTCGACCATTCTTGCCTGTGGGGCCGGACAACGGAGCTCCGGCCTGGCGGCCGTCCGTCAGGCTGCTGTGCGTGTGTCGCTCGATGTCGGAGCCTTTGAGCACGAGGATTCCCCCGAAGCGATCAAGCCGCGATCCCTGATGTGCGCGGGGACGGGCTTGAGATTCCAGACCAGGCCCAACCAGGACAACAGCACCAGGCCGTAATACGTCACATCGATTTCCCACCAATAAAACCCCTGTCGGGCCGAGGCCGGATAGTGGTGGTGGTTGTTGTGCCACCCCTCCCCCATCGTGAGCAGTGCGAGGAGCAGGTTGTTACGACTCTTGTCGTGGGTGTCATACCGCCGGGTTCCGATCCGGTGCGCGAGCGAGTTGATTGTATTCGTGCCATGAAAGAGCACCACGGTGGAGATGAAGAACCCCCAGATGAGCATCTGTGGCCCGCTGGTTCCCAGAGCGGGGGCCGCAACGGCGAGGGTCGCCCCGAGCCCGTAGAGACCGAGGGCGAGCACGAAGGGCACGAGGATATCGAAGCGATCCAGAAACTGCAGCTCCGGATACCGGCGAAAGTCTCTGACCAGGTTGAGCCGCGTCGCAAAGTTGGTGGGCGTGGTGAACCATCCCATGTGGCTCCAGATAAGGCCGTGCTGGTGGGGGCTGTGGACGTCTTCGGGCCGGTCGGAGTATCGGTGGTGATTGCGATGATGCGCGGCCCACCAGAGGGGGCCCCGCTGCACGGCGGAGGCACCGACAAGCGCAAACGCGAATTGACAGGCCCGTGAGGTCTTGAAGGCCCGGTGTGAAAAATAGCGGTGATAAAAACCTGTGATTGCGAACATCCGGAGGGCGTAAAGGACGGCAGCCACGGCTACCGCGGTCCAGCTCCATCCGACATAGATCACTCCGAAGCACATGAGGTGCAGCATGATGAATGGCACGACACGCGCCCAGTCGACACGGTTGGCTCCCTGGGGGTCGAGCTGATCCTGACCCGCCCGGGCGTCGAACCAGCGCAGGAGGGCGAGGACGGGGCGGGAGGTCGTCAAGAGGCGGGAGGTTGTCGCGAGCGCTGACGGTCGCGCGCACGAGTCGACGGTCATCGAGTCATTTTCTGTGGTCATCGTTTCTCCATTCACGCGGGTGTCACCACGTCGTCGATCACGCGTGTTTCTGTGCGAGCGACTCCGCCACGAACCGTCCCGAGCGCATCGCACCTTCCAACGTGGGCTGCTCCCGGTGGTCACCACAGAGGAAGACGCCTTTCGACTGCGCCGCCTGTCGCAAAGCCGGGTCGTCGACGCAGGCCGGCTGGGCGTTGGCGATCCGATAGGTTTTGAGGTGTCGCCACTCATGGACGAGCGGGCCGAACCATTCGATCAATTGCCCCCGGACCGCTCGCTCCAGCTCCATGTCCTCCCCAGCGGGGATGCCGATCACCGTCGCTGAGATCAGGCTCTGTCCGCTCGGGGCGTAGCTCGATGCCACCTCACTCGGCACGCAGAGGTTGTTGACCGGTCCCCTGCCGGTTCCATTCAGCACGAGGTATGGCCCGTGGATCGGCGGTCGGTCGGCGGCAAAGTACAGACACGTGGCGCCCCGCCCCGCCTCGGCATCCCGTTGGCCCAAGAGGCGGGCTGCCTGTTGGGCGTCGGTTGCGAGGACGACAGCCCGTGCCGACAGGCGCTCGCCGGACGCCAATGTCACGACTCCCTCCTCCACCGCCGTGACGCAGATGCCGAGACGAACCGTGCCCCGCGGCAGCCGACTGGCCATTTGCTCCGGAACGGCCGCAATGCCCGCGGCAGGCAAGGCAGTAGTTCCGGTGGCGAACATGCGCATGATGAAAGCAAATGTCCGTCCCGCAATCCGCAGATCCCTGTCCAGAAAGACCCCGCCGAGAAACGGACGAAAAAAACTGTCGATCATCGCGTCCGAAAAGTTCATCGACCGCAACACGTGAATCGCGGTCCAAGAGGGCTCCAGCTCGTGCTCCAGCGTTCCCGCCGTGAGGCGCGACGCGAGGCGTGCCATGCGGAGCTTGTCCATGAAGTCTCCGATCGGCGCGAACAAGGTACGCAACCCCGCCAGGGGACGACGCAGGGGGTCGGCGACGCGGTGAAAGCGGCCCCCGAACCGGATCAACGCGCCGGGATAAAAGGGCATCAGGTTCAGCGCTGGCAAGTCGAGCTGGGCTCTGACCTCCGGGTAGGCGGAGAGGAGCACCTGGAACCCGCGATCGAGGAGGAAGCCGTCCGTCTTGTCGGTGCGCACCCGGCCGCCGATTCCATCCGACGCCTCGAGCACGGTGCAGCTGCGGCCCTGTTGCAGGAGTCGCCGGGCGCAGGCCAGCCCGGCGACGCCGGCGCCGATCACGAGGACGTCGGGATGAGAAGTCATGCCTCTTTCAGATGTGTCCATTCAGTGAAACACCTGTCGCCGCGCCACGATGTAGACCGCAAAAACTAAGCTGATCGCGATCATGGTCGTGCGCACAGGGTGGTAGCCCAGGACGATTTGCGTCACGATCTCGCTGGCACAGGCCAGCGCCAGATAAACCAGGTAGCCCCAGAACGCCCATCGGCGCGTCAGAAAAAATCCGAGGCCGATGGCCAGATGGATGAGCGGATGCTGGAGCTTGACGGCCTCACCGGCCCATCCGCTGAATGTCGTCCCGAAGACTTTCAAGGCATAGTTCGGATAGGACAGAATCCAGAGCAGATCGATGAGTCCGGACACGGTAAACAGGATACCAAGCATGCGGATGTCGATCGCGCGATTCCACCATCCGGCCTTGATAGCTCGCCACCCACGCGCCCTGCGGGCTTCGCGCCCCGCGCCTGGCAGTGTCGATGTCGTGTGCTCCACCTGCAAGGTGTTTACGACCGCTCTCGTTGTCTCACCGATCCCTGGACCCGCTGTCCCGCTCAGGCCTCCGGAACCTTGATTTCGATATACAACACGCTTGCCCCCTTGTTCCCCGCCCTATCGTGCGCCAGAGCCTGCACCTGATATCGACCGGATTGAATATGAATGCCGCCCGGAAAATTGTGTGAGCAGGTCCATGCGGTCGTACGAAGCGTGCAGGTGGCGGCATACGCCTGCGCCCAAGTCCGTCCCGTCCACCAGGAGCCGTCCCGCAGTCGCTTGACCGCGACCTCGACGCGGTCGAGCCCGCTTTGCGAATCCCGCGCTTCGCCGCTGATGGCGGGAAACTCGCCGGTCGCGCTCACATAGGCCGCGTCGGGAACCGCATGGCCTTCGCCGCCGCCCGCGACCGGCGGCAAGGGCCAGGTGATGAGGGCGATCGGCTTGGTCCGGTCGATGTCCACCCGTACCACAAGACTCTGGAACACCTCGGCTCCACCCGCGTCGTAGGTCCGGATCAGCAGCCAATACGGACCCTGAAGGAGATCCGATCGTTCCGGCAATCGGGATTCCAGCGAAAAGGCGGTTTCGCCCGCGCGCGGTCCGGGCGCAAGTGGGAGCGCCAACTCAACGGGGCGCGAGGACCACTCTTGTCCGGTCCAGAACTCACGACCCGAGCGTTGCAGCACTAGTGTCACCCGTTCCGGCGGCCGTATCGTGCGAGCCACGCCCCGGATCGGCGGAAAGGTCGTCACGTTCCAGGCACTCTGATCTGCCGGAGACTCGACGGAGATGCGCTCCTCAAGGCCGAACGAAAGCGTGTCGGGAGTCTCGACGCAGCCGAGCATGACCGACCAAGCCAGGAGCCAGCATGTCGCGTTGCCGATGTGCATGACAATCTCGATGCGCTCTACCGTGGTGGTTCCACGAACCGACGGACATGCTCCGCAAGCAGCCCCGCGATCAGATCAAGATCGAACGGCCAGGCGTAGCGGAAATTCGTGCCCGGGTGGCGCGCACGCAGGCAGTCGATGGTTTCGGGGATTTCGATCTCCGAATGCGAGCCGCCCGGCGTGGCCATCGAGGACACGACGACGATATCCGTCGCGCCCTCCTTAATCAGCCCCTCCGCGGCCTCCTCCAGGGTCGGTGCGCAGAATTCGTTGTACGCGATCGCGAACAGCGCCCCGCCCAGCAAGGGATGGAGACGCGCCGCGAGCGATTCGAGCCCGGTCCGGTACGGGTCTGTTTCAGGCGTTCTCGGCCATGTCCGCATCCGTTGATCAAGCGCCAACTCTTCGGCGCTCGGCGGCGATCCGGACGCGCGCCGCTGGCCCTCCAGACGCTTGAGCTTCGCCACATCTTCGCGGGGGAAGTCCTTGGGAACTCCCCCGTGTCCCACGAGAATCACGCCCTTGCGTTCCCTGCTCGTCCTCACGGTCCTCCCTTTCCTCCCCGGCGATCAGACGCGATTGCGCAGCATCAGTTCTTTGGGATGCGGATTGAGATACACCTGATCCCGGACGTACTCGACGTCGTAGAGGCGGACATAGTGCTTGATCAGCGTCAGCGGAACGACCAGGGGTGTCAGCCCGCGATGGTAATCCTGAATCACCTGCTCGAGCTCGCTCCGGCCTTCGGGATCCATGTTGCTCTTGAAATACCCGACGATGTGGTGCAGCACGTTGACGTGCTTCCTGGCCGTCGCCTTGACCTGGAGGCCTTCCATGAACAGGGTGCCGTAGCTCGTCGCGAGGTCCGTCGGTGTGTACCGTTTGGCGTTGGCGACCAACCGCCCCAGCTTCTCGTAATGCGGCCGGCTGTGGGCAAGTAGGAGCAATTTGTGGATCGTGTGAAACTGGACGACCGAGCCTCGGGTCACCCGCTCGCGCATGAGGTCCTGCCACCGCCGGTAGCAAAAGAGTCGCTCGATGAAATTCTCCCGCAGCACGGGATCGGAGAGCCGGCCTTCCTCCTCAACGGGAATGAGGGGAAAACGCTCGATGAAGGCCCTGGCGAACAGCCCGATCCCGTTGCGGTTGGGCATGCCGTGCTGGTTGTAAATGCGCACCCGCTCCACGCCGCAGCTCGGCGAATCCTTCTTAAAGACGTAGCCCGAGAGCTCCAGCGGCTCCAGCTCTCTCACGCGGCGCTCCGAATACCGCTCCATGGGTTCCGTAAGATCACGATGGGTCTTGATCGTAATCAAAGTGGGGCTTCCCGGGTCGCCCGTTAGGCGCATGGTCTCACGGGGCACGCCGAAGCCGGCCTCGACCTCCGGGCAGACCGGGACCCATTCGACGTATCGGCCCAACACATCGGTGAGGAAGCTGTCCCGCTTGTGTCCCCCGTCGAAGCGGACCTCCGAGCCAAGGAGGCATTGGCTGACGCCGAGGCGCAGGGGGCGGACGGCTTGGCCGGCCGGCTTCGCGTCTGCCGATCTCTCTGAACTGGCTACGGGCATGGGTTCACTTCTTGTGTCGTACCTGGGCCAGGAATTCCTGGCGGGCCTGATTGTGGTCCACGACGGGCTTCGGGTAGTCGTGTCCGATCCGACACCCGAATTGGTCCTGTGCCTCCCGCGTCATGGCGTCCGGCTGATGAATGTGCTTCGTCGGCAGCTTGGTCAGCTCCGGGACAAATTGTCGGATGTATGCTCCTTCCGGGTCGAATTTCCCGGCTTGCAGAGCCGGGTTGAAGATGCGATAGCCCGGCATGGCGTCCGTTCCGGTTGACGCGCACCACTGCCAGTTGCCGTTGTTCGCGGCCAGATCGGCATCGAGGAGGTGCTGCATGAAATAGCGCTCCCCGAGCCGCCAATCCAGACGGAGGTCCTTGACCAGAAACGAGGCGACGACCATCCGGACCCGGTTGTGCATCCAACCGGTCGTGTTCAACTGTCGCATGCCGGCATCGACGAGGGGAAATCCCGTCTTGCCGGCACACCAGGCCTCGTACAATCGTTCGCTCTTGCGCCAGGCCGGCAGGGCTTTCGGACGGAACGGCTCGGTGGCCACGCGCGGGAAGTGAAACAGCACCTGCTGAAAAAAATCACGCCACACGAGCTCATCCACCCACGCGAGCACGTCCTTGCGCGAGCTGCCACCACGCTGACGCAACGTCCCGAGGGCGGTGTGCGCCGCAGTTCGCGTCGACAGCGTGCCGAATCGAAAGTGGGGAGAGAGCATGGACGTGCCGTCCTCGTCGGGTCGATTCCGTCCCGTGCCGTAGGCTTGCAAGGGTCCCTTGACGAACCAGTGAAGGCGTGTGATGGCGGCGCGCTCGCCACCTGGAATGGCAGGATCAATCCGGTCGTAGCCGAGGTCGGCGCTCGACGGCAGAGCCCGGCTCGGCTCCACCGTTGCGGCTCGCCCGGCCTGCTTGGGAACGTCGACAATGCCCGGAGTCTCCGATCGCCATCGCTCCCACCAGCGTGCCTTGTAGGCGCCGTATCGTTGCAGGGGATCTCCGGAGGACCCGAGGATCTCCTCGCCCTCGAAGACGACGTGATCCCTGAAGGTGCGCGGGGTGACGCCGCGCTTCTCCAGCTCTTTCTGTGCGATGCGGTCTCGCTCGAGAGCTGATGGCTCGTAGTCCCGGTTCCAATAAACCGCCTCGGCTCGTACGTCTCGCGCCGCTTTGACGATCTCCTCGGTCGGGATGCCCCGGCGCCAGAGAAAAGGCACCTGCTTCTCTGCCAGCGAGCCCGACAGTTCGTCCAGGCTGTGCAGCATGAAGCCGACGCAGGCCGATCCGAATTCCTTCGAGCGGAGCAAGGGCTCGTCGAAAATAAACAGCCCCACCACCTCGTCGCATTCGGACAGGGCGGCGGCCAGGGCGGGTTGGTCGGCCACCCGTAGATCGCGTCGGAACCACATCAGTCCCCGCATCGTTTACCCCATTCTGTGTTGTTCAATCGTGACACGCAGAATGCCAAGCTCATCAGCATTGATTAGCTGAACATTCAAGTTCGAACCGCTTCACACCAACAACGCGGAGTGATCGTGTGCAGGATGTACAAAAAGGCCTTCCAGCAGCAACCGCAAGGCGGGTACTCGGCAAGCGAGAGGCCGAGGCGTACTGTTTCGGGTACGCTGAGGCCTCGAGCGCCGCGATCGACCCGTTGCAACAGTGGAGGCAACGGGTCCCCCGGCTGGCGGCCTTTTTCAACATCCTGCCTGTTGGGGCAGGGTGGTGAGCCCCTCGGGCGTTCAAGAGACTCACCGCCCCCGCTGAGAGGCGTCGTGCGGAGTTGCGGCGCCCCCCCGTGGTCGAAGCGACCGTCATCGAGATACCGCGAGGTGAAAGCAACGGTACTCACGGCAGCCCCACCAGACACAGGCCGAGGACCAGGACCGTGCCGTTCAGCCAGACGGACCGACGGTGCAACCGATCCCACGTGCGCTGGAGCGCTGGCTCCGCCTGGCCCGACATGGCCTGATCCTTGAGGCGATCGCTCACGGCGTTGATCGTCGGTGTCAGGGGCGTGCGACAGTACCATTCGATTGCCAGGACGCCTGCCCACAGCGCCAGGGCGAAGAACGCCGTCGTCTGTTTCTGCTGGCCCAGCAACAGCACCGTGACCGAGACAAGGCCGAGCCCCGCCGCCCCTATGCCGAGCGCATAGTAGGCCGGAAACATCGCCCGGACGACGGACCCAAACGAGGCGGGTGCGAGCACCTGGGCGAGGACGGGAGCGACGACGAACGACAACAGCACCACCTTGCCAATCAGAATCGATGCGGCCAGCGCATGTGTGTAACCCAGGATAGGTTGGGCCAGATCCATGGCGGTCACCCTTGCTCGAGCAGCCTCCCTGCCGCCTCATAGGCAGCGTTGAAGTTCGGGAGCTGGCCCAGCGGGACGATCTCGACGTACCGAATCACGTTGCCGGCGTCGACCACGATGACCGCGCGATGCAAGGCCTTCAGCATCGGCATGAACAAACCGGTTCGCTTCCCGAACTCGAAGGACGGTTGATCGGAGAGAAACGTCATGTTGGCGATACCCGCCATCCTCGCGAAGCGGGCCTGATCATCGGGCGTGTTCGTGCTGAGCGTCATCAGTTTCACGAACCGGTCCAGACCGCCGTTGTCCTCGCTGAAACGATGCGTCTGCTCGTCGCAGACCGGAGTGTTCAACTGTGGGACGACGCTGAGGATTCTGACACGTCCGGACTCGCCCCTCAGCCGAACGGCCCGGCCGTCGGTCGCGATCATCGTCGCTTCGGGCAGACGTGCGCCGACGCGCAGCACGTTCGTCGGGTTGACGCCTCTGGGTTGAGCGGTCAATGCCTTTTGCGGTGCCACCAGTACTGCCGCCACGGCCATAGCGAGGATAAATGCGGCTGTCTTCACGATCGCCTCCATCTAATAGACAACGACAGTTCCCTCAAGCGACCTGCCGGAACTGATGTGCCTCGTCGACCGGTCGATCCAGCAAGTCATGAAGGGCCATGGCGACATTCGGGAACTTGAAGACAAAGCCTCCGTTCGCCGCCACTCGCGGCTCGGCGCGCTGGCCCGTCGTGAGCATCGAGGCCAGCTCCCCGAGCCTCAGGCGTAGCGCGAATTCGGGAACCGGCAACCACGAAGGCCTTCGCAGCACGCGAGCCAATGTCCGGCAGAACTCCGACATGGTGAGCGGATTCGGGGAGACGGCGTTAACGGGTCCTCGAATCGCGTCGTTGCAAATGGCCCACCCAATGAGGGCGACCAGATCCTTGATGTGGATCCAGGACACCCATTGGTAGCCCGGTGCGATGGGTCCTCCCATGAAGAGCTT
>JBFISJ010000091.1:0-10651 GCA_041608595.1 Nitrospiraceae bacterium | reverse complement strand
TGCTCGTCCACTCCTGCCGGCGACATCATGAACCCGATCCAGGAGTTGGCCAGGAACATGAGCACGGTCCCGATCACGTTCAGGACCACGGACATGCTGAGGTGGATCCACTTCAGGAACCCCTCTTTCATCTTGTCCCAGCCATAATAGTAGATGTAGAGCGTTCCACTCTCGGCCACGAACAGCAGCGCATAAATGTGCATGACCGGGCGGAAGATGCTCGACAGATAGCCGAAGAAGGCGGGGTACAACGTGAGGAAGGTGAAGATGAGAATGCCGCCCAGGATGGCGGTGAGCGAGTAGGCCGTCAAGCTGATCTTCACGAAGTCATAGGCCAACTGGTCGTACTTCTTGCCCATGGCCCGATCCTTCGTGACCACCCCCATGAACTCGATGATCATGCAGAAGATCGGGACGGCCAGCACGAAGCTGCCGTAATAGAGGTGCTGCTGGTTCGCGAACCAGAGGAGCACGCGGCTCTCGAAGTTGTACCGCGGGTAGTCCTTGGGCCCGTCGGTGGTCTTCGGCGCGGGAGCCCCCACCACGACTCCTTCGGTCTTGTAATAAACGTCTCGCGCCTTTTCGACCTTGACCTCCGTCGCCTCACCCTCTCCCGCTTCGGCCGCCGCCGCTGCTGCCGCCGCCTGTGCCGCGGCTACTTCAGGGGGAGGGCCACCGGCTGAGCCGCCGCCCCCACCGCCGGCCAGAGCCGGGACGGCGAGCACGATCGGCAGGAAGAGGAGGCCAACCATGGCACCCAGCGCCACGATCGCCATTGTCTTCTTCGTATCAAAACCGCCCATGGCTTACCTCCTTAGATTCAGCACGTCTCGTATCGTAAGAAACTAGAATTGCAAAGTCGTGAAACGTTACGGTCAGTCTCGGAACAGGTACCAATAGTCCAGGCCCTGCATTTCCATGAGATAGTGATTCACCAGGTGGAAGTAGGCCAAGGCGATGACAACTGAGATGGCGACCGCCACCACGGTATTGTTCAACAAATCGAGCTTTTTGGTGTAGACGAGCCAGACGAGGCCCGCGGTCCCCGCGAGGAGGAGGAACAACCAGAAGGTTGGATTCAGCATGAAGCCCATGTCGCTTACTCCCTTTTCATTGCGCTCCCGCGAGGGTCATCGGGAGGCGATCATCCAGAATGTGCGTCCGGCGATTGCATCGATCAACGTATCAATACTTAGCAGGGGCACTGAATCCCGGCAAACCAGTAGAAGAACCAGAGACCCACCGCGACGGTGCTGTAAAAAATCATCTTGCCCATTTTGATCTTGAAGTCACTGTCCGCAGTCGCCATGCTCACTCCTTAGGATTAAAAATAAGAAGCGCCGTCACCAAATTGACGCCACAATATATTGACACGTCACCTGCTGTATGTTAATGATCTTGCGGCTTTTTTCCGACAAAAAGGGACGAGATCGATGCGTAAGGATTCAAAATTGTTCGACATTATAGTTTTGGCTGGTATGGTTGTCAATATAATTTTGGCGGTCTTCCTGATCCTCTACTACTTTGATTTTCTGTAGATTTTAGAGATTTTTGGCCCCCTTTTTTGACCCCCCGGAACCCCCCGAAATCGCGCACCGAAAGCCGATCGTTTCATCCCTGAAATCGGGTACCATTTTGTTCCGACTCGTGATCCGGATGTCCGACCCTGTACTCGTATAGCCGCCCCCGCGCAGGACTTTGAACACCCCGTGGGCCGGTCCTTGGGGGTCACGCGTGGGCCCCGTCCGGTAATACGACTCCCCGTACCAATCGGCGACCCACTCCATCACGTTGCCGACTCCATCCGCGACCCCAAAGGGGCTGACATCCAGCGTAAACGATCCCACCGGAGCCGACACGTCGAAGCCGTCGCTCACACGCGCCAGGTTCGCGGCACCGGGCTCATCGGTATTTCCCCATGGCCAGAGCCGCCCGTCGGTCCCGCGCATGGCCTTCTCCCATTCCGCTTCGGTCGGCAGGCGTTTTCCCCTCCACTCGCAATACTGCTGCGCATCCGCCCAGGAGACATAGACGATGGGTTGATTGGCGCCACGCATGCGACCCAGGTTCTTGGCGTACCGCGCCGGTGGTCCGGCTTTCCGGTGGCCGGTCGCCGCCACGAACTGCGTGTAGTGATGGTAGGTGACCTCGTGGCGATCAATCGCAAAGGCGCTCACGTAGACCGTGTCGCGGGGTTGCTCATCGAACCCGCCCACGTCCGCGCCGCGAATGAATGGTCCGGCCGGAATCGACACCATGTCCTCGTCAATCGGTTGTTCGGTCGAGGCCGCTGTCGCAGGCTCCACCGAGCTCGTGCCGGGACCCGCCGATGCAGGGTGCAGATCTTCCTTGGGTGTTGGGGAGGTTCCTCGCAGAATCCCGACCAAGGGCAGGCTGGTGAAAAACAGGATCGCGAAGAGAAACAAGACCTTGAATTTGGTTTCCAGCATATCGGCTTCTTCTCGGGTGCTACTCGACGGTCGTGCTGTCTCGGGCGAGGCTATGTCTTTCCTTGGGAGTCCACGTCCTTTGCGCACCGGATGCCAATGGTCGCATCGGTCTGCCACATCTTCGCCGGAAACCGGTTGGTGGTCCGGGCGCCATGCGGGCTCTCGCGCCAGGACCCTCCACGAATCACCTTGTGATCCCCGTCCCCAGGTCCTTTCGGATCACGATACGGTGTCTCTCGGTAATACTCTTTCTCATAGGTATCCGCAACCCATTCGGAGACGTTCCCGATCATGTCGTACACACCGTACGGGCTTCGTCCTGACTCGAAGGAGGCGGGGGGAGCCAGGTACTTGAACCCATCGTCCTTGCCGTCGAGATTCGCGTGCCCCAGCTCAAAGCTGTCTCCCCATGTGTACTTCCGCTTGCCCTCTCCGCGTGCGGCCTTCTCCCATTCCGCTTCCGTGGGCAATCGCTTGCCCGCCCACCGGCAATAGGCAAAGGCATCGCTCCACGACATCCCGATCGCCGGCAGATCCAAGCCTTGCAGATTCGAGATGTCTTCCTCGAAGACAGGGATGAACGGCTTCCCGCGTTTGGTCATGCGATAAAATCGATCGTACTCTTGCTGGGTGACTTCTTTCGTATCGATATAATACGACTTCAGGTAGACCTGGTGCTCGGGCGCCTCGTCCGGGTCGCCGTCGTCGCTCCCCATGGTGAACGGTCCCTCCGGAACCTGCACCATCTCGCGCCCTTCATCGCCCACGATAATTTTGTACACGGAGAAATCTTTCCGGACAACGGTGGGGGCCACCAGGGGAGCCGTCTGCGCAGCGGCGACCATCTCTTGCTGCCTTTTCGTCTTGTACGACTCGTAGACCAGGAGCACGATCATCATGATGAACGAGCCAAATACGAAGACGATTCCTGCGATCAACGCACCTTTACTTTCCATGGTCCTCCACCTTTTTTACAGCCCGCGCATGCCGGACCGTGACGAGTCGGCCTCTGTGGCCTGACCGTCCCCATCGGATGATTGGGCGGCCTCGCCGGCGGACCGCTCCCGTTTGCGTTCGGCTCTCATGTCCAACAGCATGGAGATCTGGACACCCAGAAACCCTCCCATCGCCGCGCCGGCGCCGGCGCCGATCGAGATGTTGTCCGACCCGGCCAGTACCCAGGCCAGCGCCCCGCCCAGTGTCGTGCCGACGAGAATGCTGATCAGGAAGCGGCGCCCGCCCAGGAGCCCGACAACCATGCCGAGTCCCGTGCCGAGCGCGGCGGCAACCGGCAGGGCATCGCGGCCCATGAGCAGGCCGATCAGCACCCCGACAGTCCCCATGACCACGGCCCCGAAGACCAGGTCGAACCCCTTGCTGAGCGCAGAGGGTGACGGATGCGGGACGTCAGTGGCCACGAACGGCGCCTCCCTCCGTCATGCTACTCCACCCGGGCCGTGATGGTGCCAAAATCGACCTCCACGCCGGGACCGGCCAGGAGCGAGATGCCCCAAGCCTCCGGAGCGGGCTCATGGTCATGCAGTCGCTTGAAGTCTTCGTAGGCGTTCACTCGCTCTTCCACCCATTCGCCGATCGGTTGGGGTCCGCTGCGAATGACGATCTCCGACGCGCCGAAGAAGCCCCCATCCGTCGTCGCGCCCTTCGCCTTGCGGCCACTCCACGAGTATTTGGTCGCCACGGGGATCACGAACAAGTCGGTATCCAAGGAAACGAAGACGGACGCGATGGGGTCGCTCCCCTCGGGTGGAGTCGATTTCAGGCGCCACCTCCAGGTGATGACGGGATATTGTTTTGGATCCCACGCGATTCGCTTGTAGACGCGCTGGTCTGCCTGCCTGGCGGACAGGAACGCGCGAGCGCCTTCCGATTCGATCCTGTAGCTTTCCTGCGCCCGCGTCTTGCTCCGCTGCGCCTCCCATTGCGCCGGGAACCCCCGCTCGTCCTTCGACTGAAAATCCTCCAGGACTTTCGTCGGAACATCGGCGTGCAGGAGCGCATCGGTCCAGCCCAGGCCAATCGCGAGCGGCAGCAGTACGGCGCACACCCATGATGCGCCTCGTCGCACCAGCCCGCCGCCCCCCGGCCTCATGACGGCTGCACCTCCCGGGACGCCGACTGCAGGATTGTTCCACGCGTGCCCGACTCGGATTCCTGAACCGGCGCCGGCTTCCGCTCCCGGCTTGCGAGCCAGAACAGGGCCAGCGCGGTCAACCAGAAGACGACCATATTGAGCGTGACCATTTTCGAGGCGAACGCCAGCGACGGGGTAAAGGCCCAGGGCGACACGTCGGGCATGACCTCGTTGATGTGCCAGGACAGCCGACCCGACGACCTGATGTAGCCCATCAATCCCATGACCCAGGTGAACGCGGCGGCCAGGCCGAAGAGCGTCAACATCCCACGGACGGAAATGTTCCCCCAGGTGACCGGCCCCCGCACCGGCGCCCCCGCCAGCGTCGCCCGGTTGATCAAGAGGCCTCCCGCAACGACCGTGAAGGTCGTCAGGGCCTGAGGATAGGAAAGGCCCACGCGAACATTGGCGGGTAGCGAGAACCCGTACACGGCGAGCCACACGATGTTGGCGATGCCGGCGCCAAACAGGACGGCCAGCGCCACATTCCCGATTCGTTCCCGCGAGGCCGGGATCATCCGATTGGCCCGGCGGTACAGGATGTAGCTCAGCCCGGTCAGGCAGATCATCACGTTGATCGCGCCGTTCTTGGCCGACATCACGCCGTAGTTCCCGATGACTGGGTGCTGCGCGCCCCCGATAGCCTTGATCTCGGTCGGCGTCATGACCATGGTGTGCGGCGTCAGCCAGACGAGGAGACAGATCGCGAGTCCGATCACCAATGCTTTGAATACCGCCTCGTACCGCTCCCCGCCCTGGACCCGCCCCATGGCCTGCCAGAGGTAGTAGTTGACGCCGAGGAACAACGCGCCGACGAGCACCGCCTGCACGACGAAGAGCCACGTCAGCAGGCCGCCCATCATGGTCATGCCCATGCTCTGCCGGAACGAATAGACCGCCTTCATGAGCCAGTATCCGGCGAAGGGCATCGGCAAAAGGGCGCAGACGGTCACCAGGAGAAAGACGTAGCCGACCCAGTCGTAATAGGCCCGGTCCTCTTGCTTCTTGGCGGTGAGAAATCGATAGGCCGCGTAGGCCATCACAACCGACCCACCGAGCATCAGATCGGCGAGGAAGCGATGGGCGTTCAACGGATTCCACAAGGCGCTGTTCAGGAGGTGCCAGACATTCCCCAGGTATCGCCCCTGCTCATCGACCCCCGCCGGCGCCATCATAAAGGCCGCCCAGGCATTGGCCAGGAACAGTAGGAGGGCGCCGAACACGTTGGTCATCACGCCCAAGGCCGCGTGCACCCACTTGAGCCTGTCCCCGACCAAACGATCCCAGCTGTAATAATAGGTGATGAGACAGACCGACTCGGCCAGGAAGACCAGCGCATAGATTGGCATCATGTCCCGGAACGTACCGCCCATGTAGGCCATGAAGCTGGGATACAAGGTGATGAACAGGCCCAGCATCATTGCACCGGCGAGCGCCGTCATCGAAAACGCCAGAAGGGAGACCTTCAAAAAATCCCGTGCCATGCGGTCGTACTTCGCCGCCGCGCTGCGATCGCGCAGGCCCAGGCCGACGAGCTCGAAGATTAGGCAAAAGATGGGCAGGGCCAGGACGAAACCGCCGAAGTAGGTGTGCTGCTGGGTGACAAACCAGACCAGTAAGCGGTTGTCGAGGCCACCATACGTGCCGTAGACCGTCCGCTCGGGCGGCGGGGCCGAGGGTCCGACGGGTGGGCCCTGGCTCTTGTAATAAATGTCCGTGGTCAGGGCGGGCGCGGAGCCGGTCTCCGCGCCCGCCCCGCCGGCACCCAACAGCGCCGGGCCCAGGACCAGCCCGCCAAGGACGGCAAGGCAGGTCGCCGTGATGACGCGCCCCCTCCTGTTTCCCATCGGCGCGCAGAGTCGGTGCATGCGGCTCATGCTCATCCCTTCGGCCCCGCCCGCTCCAGCACCACCTCGGGTGGCGGGGTGGTTGCGACACCGATCTGTTGTCCGGATGGCTTCCCCTTCGACAAAATTCCCATGACGAACGGACAGCGCAACAGTGAATCCGGCACGACCCCCAGGATCCGATCCTCAAGATTGCGCCGACGACCGAGATAGTTACTGTACAGACCCATCATCCCGCCCACAAGTGCCGCCATCGGAAGGAAAACAAGGGGCTCGGAGATCTCCAGGCGAAGGGGGAAGACGGCGGCGCCGGCTAGGACGAGGTAGTACGTGGCGGCAAACCAAAGTCCCGGCCAGGCCCAAAACCGCAGCAGCTCCAACCCATGGAGTTCGGACCAGTCGGCGAGCCAACGCCCCGGTCGGTGTCCGTCCAGATACGCGGGGACCGCCAGGGTTCCGGCCACAAGCGTGACGACCAGGAGCTGCACGTACCAGTTCCGCCCCGTGTCGCCGATTCCTGCGCTCAGCGCGGCGGCCAGCATGCAGACTGCCGTGCCGAACAGGCCCCAGCGCAGAAATTCGGCCCGCCGCTGGCGAAGCATCCCCCAGAACGAGGCACCATCGGGAAAGGTGAGCACCGGCTTCCCGTCGTATTGCAGGCGCCGGACCACTCCAATTTCGAACCCGTCGCGCGCGACCGAGGTCGTCGCGATGATCAGGGCCATCATCGCGGGTCCAGAGGGATGCAGGCGAAAGTCATAGGTGACCACGAGGCAGAGCGCCAGGACGAGCAGCGACAACTGCGCGCCGTAGACAGCCCCAACCCACAGGATCAACCAGGCCAGGCGCGGCGGGCCATCCTGCTTCCAGATCTCGGCCAGGCTGGCCTGACGACTCATGAAATAGGACCAGGCCGCCGTGGCCGAACAAATGAGCCCACTCAAGGCCAGCAAGACCAACACATCGGTCAGCGGATGGAGCGACTGGACCACGCGATAGATGACGAAGGCCGCGAGACCGGGCGCCAGCATCACGAGGCGCTTCTTCTTGCGGACCTCCGCCTCGGTCACCGCGAGGGTCAGGCTCGGAATGATGCGCAAGGACAATCGATGCAGCATAGCTTGATCACGTAATTAGGTATTTCAGTAATTCGGTACTTGGGTATGTGCGGAGTTACCCAGTTACCGAATTACCTATTTACCTCTTCTTTTCCCGAAGCGAAGCCGAAGTATCGCGCCTTGACCTCTTCCATGAGCCCGATCGTCACCCGGGACAGCCCTTTCTCCGCGGCCGTGCGCTCGAGCTCGACCTTGGCCATGCTTCGGACGGGCGCCGGCACGTTCTGCAACCGCTGCGCGGCATCGGGATCCCACGCAATCGCCTCGCCCCGCCGCGCCTCGTTCAACAATTCCCACGTCACAACCGTTCTTTGCTTCGCACGGGCGTAGTCTTCAATTTCGGTCTTGTACACCGTCGCAAGGTACGGCGGCATCCGGCCGAGCACGTGGCGGGCATCATCCGACCAGACCAACCGGTCGACGAACGAGAGCGCGTCATCGGCCTGGATTTCGAGGCCGATCTTCCATCCGCAGCCGCCGCACTCGGACCGAACGAGCCAGCGATCCGTCCCCGGCTCACTCGCGCACTCGTCCACGCCCTCGGTATGCATCCAGCGCCCGCAGCCACAGACGAGCATCCGATCACCCGATCTTCCCTGGATACAGGATGTACAGCATGGTGTACGTAATTGTGCCCGTCACGAACAAGACACAATAAATGATCATGGTGAACCGGCCCAAGACCCGGTGCCGTCGATCGCCGTTCGGCCAGATACGCTGGATGCCCATTTCCAGCGTGAAGACGATCCCCACCAGCACCAGTAACGAGGCCCATACCACCAGCTTGCCAATACCGAATCGGTCGATCGCGGCCAGGTAGAGGAGATAGACGATCA
Source organism: Nitrospiraceae bacterium (assembly GCA_041608595.1). Taxonomy (GTDB): domain Bacteria; phylum Nitrospirota; class Nitrospiria; order Nitrospirales; family Nitrospiraceae; genus JBFGRM01. The sequence goes on along the minus strand of JBFISJ010000091.1, from coordinate 2,248 downwards.
CGAGAGCTGCCAGAACGGCCATGATGGCCAGAGCCTTCCTCCAGGTGGTCTGGAGCACCTGATCCTTCAGCACGCGCCGGCCATCAATGAAAGTTTGATTTCTGAACCCCAACACGATCATGTAGATCGCCATGATCAATCCGATGACGACGAGAATGATGTGAAAGGTCAGCAGCGGGATGAAGACATTGTCGTAGAGGGACTGCGGGCCGCCGAAGCCTTCCTTGCCTTCGAACGCCAGCACGCCGAGCTGGCGGAAGAGATAGTAGCTGACGAAAAAGGCCAGCATGGAGACCATGCCGCCGAGCATCAGCCAGTGGTGGGGCGTCCCGCGCGTCTTCCTGGCTTGAAACCAGCCGATGAGGAAGAGGACCGTGAACAGCGTGGCCATGAATTGGCTGAGGTCCGCCCCGATGGTGGCATGTGTGCCGAGGAAACCGGGCTGTCGCAGCCATTCCGACATCAGCGATTCCTTCGCGAGCGATTCACGATCCCTTCACGCCTTGAATGACCGCGGTCTGCTCCACCTCCGTGATGGAGGAGAACCCTGCGAGTTCCATCCATCTCGTCGCCTCGCTCACCGTATAGCAGCGGCCTCGTTCCGTGTTCACGAAGATATGCACGGCAAAGGCGGTCACCCAGGCCGGGCTCGTCCCGTCTTCACTCAAAAAGCGGTCCTTGATGATCAACTGTCCTCTCTGGCGGAGGTGGGCGAAACATTTCTTGACCAAGGCCGCGTTCTCCCGATCATCCTGATAATGGAGAATGTCGGACATCAGAATTACGTCATAGGTGTCGCCCAGGGCATCCCGATTGAAATCTCCGGGCAAGAGCGTCACGCGATCCCCGACACCGGATTCCTTCACCACCCGCGACGCGGTACGCAGCGTCTCGGGAAGGTCGAAGACCGTCGCGTGAAGGTTGGGGTAGACCTGGCAGAACGCGATGGCGTTCGTCCCCGCTCCGCCGCCGACATCGAGCATCGCGCGCGCGCCTTCGAGTCGGAGACGCCTGGCCAAGGCGGGCCCACTCTGTTGCCCGATGCGATCCAGTACGGTCAACACATTGGCCCCGAGCTCGGGATCGGTTCGAAAGACATGCTGCGTCGCGGGCGAGCGGCCGGTTCGCACGGCGTCCTCGAGCTTCCCCCAGTTGTTCCATTCCGCCTCGTGCAACAGGAGAAGGTGCCCGACGTAGCCGGGCTTGCCTTTCACGAGGTGAGTCCCAGCGGCCGGGCTATTCGCGTACTGCTTGTCGACCTTCGTCAGCACTCGCATCGCCACCAGCGCATTCAACAGCAGTGCCACGGTCCGCTCGTCAGCCTGCACCCGTTTGGCCACGTCCACGGCAGCAAGCTCTGTGTCGGCCAGGACCGAGAACAGCTCCAGCTTGACTGCTGTGAGCAGGATCTTGGTCTCCCAGTAATATCCGAGCTGGAATATCTCGGCGAGCGACAGGTCTCGCGGCACATGGGCCTCGACACACGCGTAACTAGTGGAATTTATTCGTCCTGAGCCTCTCCGTGAGCACCTAATCTTAACGAGGTTGGACGGTCAAAGGCAAGGGAGGAGAGAGCACCCCGGCAGCGAAGAGGACAAAAAGAAAGGGCAGCCGCTTTGAAAGCGGCTGCCCTTGTCAGACAGATCACTGAAACGGAAGATGCGGGAGGTTACTTCCCTTTGATCTCGAAGTTGGCCGTGACGGAGCCGCCGTCGGGCACGGTCACATCCGCTTCGACCTGACCCGCGACCGGATGCCAGGCCATCAGCTTGTGCTTGCCGGCCGGCACATCCTTGATCTCGAAGGTTCCGTCATCCTTGACGACCACAAAATGGGGATTGTCGACGGGCAGGTACCAGCCCTGCATGAACTCGTGCTGGTCGCACTGCAGCCGCATGACGGAGCCCTTCCGCGCCATTCTCATCTTGATGGTCTTTTGTAGGGTGTCGCCCTTCTTCGCCAAGCCGATGTTGAACAGGGTGGAGGACTTGGCACCCAGCACATCAAAGGAGTGCGGGTTATGGAGCACGCCCTCCTTGGACTTCGGGTCATCCGGGTCTGCGTCGAGGTTCTCGACGTAGAAATCACCCTTGTTCACGACAACGCCGGTGAACGGCTTGAACTCACACAGCTCGGCGAAGACCTTTTGCGACGGCTCGTTCTTGAACTGCTTCTGCCAGTCCTTGTCCTTGATATCGCGAACGGACACGACGGCATCCTTCAGGGCGTTGCCGCTGCCAAGCTGCAC
>JBFISJ010000090.1:0-10656 GCA_041608595.1 Nitrospiraceae bacterium | reverse complement strand
GGGCCTTCCGGCCGTCGTCGCGAACGGCACCAACCGTGTCGCGATTCTCCTGCAGAACGTCGGAGCCGTCTGGAGCTTTCACCGTCACGGTGTCGTCGACTGGCGGGCGATCCTGTGGGCGGCCGTGCCGGCGACGGCGGGCAGCGTGCTCGGAACCTGGGGGGCGCTGGTCATCAGCGATCAGGCCTTCAAGCGTGTCCTGGCCGGGCTCATGGTCGCGGTCACGCTCTGGACGTTGTGGAACCCTGTCGAGGGTAACCGGTCCGATCCCCCGCACACGCCCCGATTGTCCGCCGACAGCTGGGTCGGGTGGCTACCCCTCGGCGCCGGATTCTTCGCCGTGGGGATTTACGGCGGATTCGTCCAGGCCGGCGTCGGGTTCTTCATTCTGGCCGCCACGACATGGGTCGGGCTGGATCTGGTGCGGGGCAACGCGGTGAAGGTGTTGAGCGTCCTCGCCTTCACCGCTGTTTCCCTCGGCATCTTTGCGTGGGAGGGAAAAGTGGACTGGCCCCTGGGCCTCGCGCTCGCCGCCGGAAACGTCGCCGGCGGGCTCGTCGGCGTGCGCCTCACCGTGCTCAAGGGTCACGCCTGGGTCAAGGGCGCGGTCACCATCGCCATCATTGTCTTTGCCATCCTTCTCCTACTCGACTGAACCTCGCTGTTGATCGCTCTTCACGTCGCAGGTTCCAGGTCCCACGTAAAACTGTACATGGTCCCTCACTTCTTCCTCTCCGCACTCCTGGCTCTTTACCCGTTTCGTGTCCGTCTTCGTACACCCTGTACCGAAAGAGATGCGCGCGAATCGGGACTTTTCGAGCGCATCATCGGCCGTCCTACCGCTCGTGTCCGTACTCGCCGGCTCCACATTTGCAGAAGCGCGCGGCATGAACAGGAGAGCACCGCACGTCCTGGCACAAAGCCCGTTTCATGCTCTGTCCAGCTCAGGGAAGCTGACCGAGCAGGAGCTCCACGCCGCGCTGCACGAGGCACGCGAGAAGGGCCGCGACATCGAATCCGTCCTCATCGAGGACTACGATCTTTCGGAAGATGTCTTGCGCGCATGCCTGCGCCAGCATTACGACCACCCGGTCCTCTCCTCGAGCGACGAGGCGGCGATGCAACCCGAGCTCTTGCGGACCCTCAGCCCGGACTACCTCAGGACCTATTTTTGGTTGCCCCTCACGAGGCAGGGCCGGACAGTGCAGGTGCTCATCGACGACCCGGATGACCTGGAGAAGTTCGGCGATGTTTACCGGGCCTTTCCTGGCATGGCCGTCCAGTTCATCGTGGCGCTCCGCCGGGACATCGCGCGCCTCCTCGCGATCGCAACGGGACCCGACCGGAAGACCGGCGTGACGCAGATTCTGGATGACCTCCGGAGGGAGCATCGACCGGGGCGCAAGGGGACTGACGGGGACGTCGTCCGGCATGAGTCCGATAACAACATCGTGCGTCTGGCCAATCAGATCATCCGGGATGCCTATCAACTCGGGGCCTCGGATATCCACATCGAGCCAGACGCCCGGCAAGACACCGTCGTCAGGCTACGGGTCGACGGCACCTGCTTTCCCTACATGGCCGTGCCCGCGCTTTGCCGACGAGCGCTTGTCTCGCGCCTCAAGATCATGGCCAACCTCGACATCGCGGAAAAACGGAAGCCGCAGGACGGCAAGATTCGGTTCCAGGTGTCCCAGCGCGAGGCCGTCGAGGTCCGTGTGGCTACGCTTCCGACCGGTGGATGCGACGAAGATGTGGTCCTGCGCATCCTGACCGGCAAGGGGCCACTCCCGCTCGTTGCCATGGACTTGCCTTCGCAGATGCAGCGTGACCTGATCCGGCTGGCCGAGAAGCCATACGGCATCATCCTCTGTGTCGGCCCCACCGGATCGGGAAAAACCACCACGCTCCACGCCCTCCTCCATGTCATCAATACCCGGGAGCGGAAGATCTGGACCGCGGAGGATCCCATCGAGATCACGCAGCCGGGGCTGCGCCAGCTCCAGGTGTATCCCAAGATCGGGCTCACGTTCGCCGCGGCGCTCCGGGCCTTCCTGCGCGCCGACCCCGACGTCATCATGATCGGCGAGATGCGCGACCGTGAGACCGCGGACATCGCCTTGGAGGCCTCGCTGACCGGCCACCTCGTCCTGAGCACGCTGCACACCAACAGTTCCGTGGAAACCGTGACGCGGCTGCTTGATTTGGGGTGTGATCCGTTCAATTTTGCCGACGCGCTCCTGGGCATCCTCGCGAAGCGTCTATGCAAGCGCCTGTGTCTTGAGTGCAAGGAACGCTATCGACCGTCTCGAGAGGAATTCGACGCGCTCGCCGCGGCCTACGGCGCCGGCGGCCGGGAACGACCGCCATGTTTTGATGAGGGCACGTGCACACCGGCCCGGCCCAACGGCTGCGAGAGCTGCAAAGGCACGGGCTACAAAGGCCGGCTCGCTCTCTATGAGCTGCTGATCGGGTCCGACGAGATCCGCGGCTTGATTCAGGCGAAGGCGCCCGCCGGGACGCTCCTTGGGCACGCGATGGAGGCAGGGCTGACGACACTGGTCCAGGATGGGGTTCGGAAGGTTCTGGCCGGGGAAACGACCCTCGCGGAGATCCAGCGAGTTGCTGTCAAGTGATGTGCAGGGACGCCGCTTGCGGAGCTAGAGGGCGAAGTCCGCCCAAAGAATCGTGTGATCCGACGCATCCTGTCGACGGCGGGGCGCCACGTCCACCTCCACCTGTTTGCAGCAGGCCGCCAGCGGCGCCGTCGCCAGGATGTGATCGATACGCCATCCCTTGTTGGCTTCCACCGAGCTGGGTCTCCGGTAATCCCAGAACGTGTACTGCTGCCGCTCCGGATAGAGCCTGACGAAGACGTCCTCGAACCCCCAGGCGGCGGCCTGCTGGTAGGCCTTGCGTGCGGCCTCGTGGTAGCAGACGTGCTTCAGATGCTTCTCCGGGCTGTGCACGTCGATGGGACGGGGTGCCACGTTCATGTCTCCGAGCCAGATGGCCGGCCGGTCCGGTGAGAGGTACTTCGTGAAATACGCGCGCAGCCGCTTGAACCATTTGAGCTTGTACTGGTACTTCGGCGACTCGATCTCATAGCCCTGGGGCACGTAGGTGTTGATGATCGAGACCCCGTTGATGACGACGCGCAGCAGCCGCACGTCGTCCGCGTCCTTCCCCCGGTGAAACCCGTAGATCACGTCATCCGTTGGAGTTCGGGTCAGAGTTGCAACGCCGTTGTACGCCTTCATGCCGCGGAAGACGACGTGGTAGCCCGCTTCGACAAAGGGTAAGACAGGAAACTCGCTGTCCTGGACCTTGGTTTCCTGGAGGCACAAGACATCGGGGCGGTGTCGTTCCAGGCACTCCAACACGATCCCGAGACGTTTCCGGATCGAATTCACATTGAACGTGGCGATTTTCATGAAGGCAATGCGGCGGGCTTTCCGATACACCTCGCGGACAATTCGACTGATCAGGCCCGGAGCTCGCGCGCAGCGGGCATCGGCCGCGAGCGGGGCCTTCGTGAGGAGCATCATGGCACGAGTGCGGGCTGGCTTCAACCTCTGCGAAGGCAATCGTGGCGGGCGAGAGGGGGAAGGATCAGCGCGACCGCGCGAGGCCGGGCTTGACAGGAGCCTGGATCGCCTCGGCGACGACCTTCGAGAATTCGGCAAGCGCGTAGGGCTTTTGGATGAACCCTTGCACGCCCTCGTCGAGGAGCTCCTGCGCAGCATGGTTCTGGTCGTAGCCTGTGACCAGAATCGCCTTGACGTTGGGATTGATGTCACGCAACGCGCGAAAACATTCTCGTCCATTCATCCCAGGCATGACCATGTCGAGGACGACGAGGGCCAGGTCTTGCCCATGCTCGCGGTAGTACGCGACGGCTTCCGCGCCATTCGACGCGGCGGTGACGTGATAGCCGAGGTGCTTGAGCAATGTCACCCCCACTCTGCGCACGAGCTCCTCGTCGTCGACCAACAAGACCTTGCCCGATCCCTCCACCAGCTTCTCCACGGGCTTGGTCTCCACCGGCCGCGCGACGTGGGCGCAAAACGGCAAATACAGGCGAAAGCTCGTTCCCTGCCCGACGACACTGTCCACCTCGATGGCACCGCCATGGTTGTGGACAATGCCGTAGACCATGGCCAGCCCCATTCCCGTCCCCGTTCTCGAATCTTTGGTGGTGAAGAACGGCTCGAAGATGCGGTGCATGATGTGGTTCGGGATGCCGCACCCCGTGTCGATCACGGACACCACGACGTAACGTTCGCCCAGAAGCTGGGAGTGTTTTCTCCGCAGCGCCTCATCGGCCGTGATCACGTCGACGCGATAGGTAATGGTGCCCCCGCCCGGCATCGCATCACGTGCGTTGACGGACAGGTTCAAGATCACCTGGTGCAGTTGCCCCGGATCACCCATGACCGTGGCCGCGTCGGCTCCAGGCTCCTCACGCAACACAATCTTCTTGTCGAGTGTGCGGCCCAGGAACGTGATGACCTCGGCGACCGTGCTCCGGACGTCCACCAAGGCATTCTGATGCTTTCCGCGGCGCGCGAACCCGAGCAGCTGGTCGGTCAGGGCCTTCGCCCGGTACACCACCGTCTCGATCGTGGCGGCGTCCTCGAAGGCGGGCTCGTTCGGCTGCGATTGCAGCTTAATGAGGTGGACGTGCCCCATGATGACCGTCAGCAAGTTGTTGAAGTCGTGCGCGATGCCGCCGGCCAGGGTACCGATCGCCTCCATCTTCTGAGCCTGACGAAGCTGCTCTTCGAGTCTCGCCCGTTCCTCCAAGGAGCGCTTTCGCTCGGAGATATCGCGCGCGACGGTCATGATCGCCGGCTTCCCCTCAAAGACGATAAGCCGCTGGTTGACTTCAACCTCGATCCGCCTCCCGTTGCGCCCGCGGTACGCGGTCTCCATACAGATGCCCTCGTCACCCGTCAGGAGCGCCTCGGCGGTCTGTCCCGCGTGGCCCCACAGAATGGTCTGCAGCGGCTTGCCAATGAGCTGATCGGAGGACCACTCAAGACTCTGCGCCCCGACTCCATTGACGTGCTTGATGACGCCATGCTGGTCGCAGACCAGAATGATCTCGACGATGCCCTCGACCAGAGATCGGAACCGTGCTTCGGAATCCCTCAAGCTGACCGTGCGTTCCTCCAGCAACTCTTCCACACGTAAGAGGGCTCGCTCGCGACGCGCCTTCTCACAGAGCGTGATCACATACTCGGGATCGAACGGTTTGCGCACGTACGCGTCGGCTCCTTGGCGCATCGCTTCGGCCGCTTTGAGGGGATCGGGGTCACTGGTGAGCACCACCGCGGCCGTTAACGAGCCCGGAGCCTTGATCGTCCGCAGGAGCACGTGGTCGGTCAGGCCAGGTAGATCGTAATCCAGCAGCACTACCTCCGCCGCCTCGGCGCGAATTTGCTTCCGTGCGGCATTCGCTGTGCGCGCGAGGCGAACCGCGCAGCCATGTGCCTGGAAGGAGGCCTGCAAGGTCAACGAGGGGCGGGTCCCATCCGCCACGATCAGCACGCGCGGTGTGGCCTGCGGAGCGCTCCCCTCCAACAGCTTGACCATGCAACTGCGGAGCGTCGGTGCGTCAAAGGGGACCTGAAGAAACGCGTTGGCACCGAGATCGGCCGTGATTTGTTCGGCATCGGTGCCGGAAAAGGTCGCAGAGATGACCAGGATGGGGATATGATTGAACGCGCTGTATTCCGGGGAGCGCAACAAACGGCAGAAGCGCCAGCCGTCGATACCGGGCATGTGCAGGTCGGTGACGATGGCGTCGAAGTTCTGCTCTCCGGTCAGAATCCTTAGCGCGTCCTCCGCCGCCGTACAGCGGACCACGTGCATGCCCTCTCGCTCCAACAAGCTGCTCGTCATATGCAGCTGCACGGGGTCGTCGTTGACGACGATGACTTTCGATGACGAATCGTGGCTCATGAGAAGAGTGTAGCCGACCACGAGCTGGTCTGGTCAGGGGGAACCCTTTCTAGGTCTATCTTTCGGCAAATATTGAGGAAATCTTAACCGGCGGGTTCTTTTCACCGTGGGGAATAGGGCCAACCTATGGGCTTGGGGGAGACCAGCGGCCATCGCCCTGGCCATACGGCCCTACCATCGCCCACGGTGGCCCTGGCCAACGCACGGAGCGGCCTGGATTACCGGGGCCCTGATGCTCTTGGTCGCGGGCCTGCTCCTCCAGTCATGTGACGAAGGCCTGCAAGAAATCCGCATCGTCGCGCAGGACTACCGATTCCAGCCGTCCGAAGTCAGGAGCTCAGCAAAGAGCCCCCTCACCCTCGTCCTCGCCAACCGAGGCAGGGAGGCCCACGAGTTCACGAGTCTGCTCCTGCGTGACCCGCGCGTCGAGATCATTCACGCTCCCGAGGCCGTGCGGCGACGCGAATCAGACTCACTCCGCCTCTTACCCGGGCGGACCGCACGCGTCACTCTCATGGCTCCGCCCGGCAGCTATGCGTTTCATTGCAGGATTCGTGGACACGGGGGAATGCAGGGGCTGATCACGCTTCATTGAGTGAGGGACGCCGCTCGTCGACGGCGAGGATCAGGATCACTTACGGGGCAACGAGAGAAGCGTCTTCAGGGCTTCCGCGAGGTACGCGTATTGGGAGAAGTCGTTGTACAGATGGGCCGACAGGCGAAGCACCCGGCTGGGCGGGTCCGGCCATGCGCCCACGGGCACCTCGATGCGATACCGCTCGTAGAGGGCCTCCTCGAGCGGATCCCGCTCCCAGGCGGCCCGTGGCGTGACGGATGTCGCGTCCGGCAGGGGGATCGCGGCCAGCCAGCCGACCAGATCGTCCGGACAAGGAGCTTTGAGGGCGAGCTCGTGGCAGAGGTGCCGGCGTGCGTCGAGCGCCATGGACCGGTTGCGCTCGCGTAAGGCTGGCCAGCCGCCCGGCAGCAGCGAGCCCAGCTGTTCGATGGCGATCGGCACCGTCAGAGAGGGGGATGGATCCATGGTCCCGACCCAGTCGAACTCGAGATGGTAGCGGCTTCGGTCGGTGCGAGGGGAATTCGCGCCATGGCTAATCGCAAGAGGACGGACTTCGTCCCGGCGCTGCGGAGCCACGTACAGAAACGCGGCGCCCTTGGGCGCGCAGAGCCACTTGTGGCAGTTGCCCACGTAGTAGGTCGCGCCGAGCGAGTCCAGCTTCAGGTCGAGCATCCCGGGAGCGTGCGCGCCGTCGATGAGCGTGTCGACGCCGGCGCGGCTCAGCTCGCGCACCACCGGCTCGATCGGCACGCGCAATCCCGTCGAGCTCGTCACGTGGTCCAGCAACACCAGCCGAGTCCGTGGTGTCACGGCGTTCAGAATTGCCCGGCTCAAATCTTCCGCCGAGGCGAGGGGAAAGGGCAAGGCAGCCTCGACGACCTTGGCGCCTGCGCGCTGCGCCACGAAGGCCAGGGCGTTGCGGCAGGCATTGTACGCATGGGTGGTGATGACCAATTCGTCACCGCGCTCGACGCGCAGCGATCGGAGGACGGCGTTGACACCGGTCGTAGTGTTGGGCACAAACGCGAAGCCCCGTGAATCGGCCCCGACGAACGCCGCCACCTGGGTCCGCGCCTGATCGAGCAAGCCTTCCAGGTCCCGCTTGAAGAATCGGATGGGATCTTCCTCCATCCGGTCCCGCAGGGCGCGTTGCGCCTCCAACACCACGTGCGTGCAGGCCCCGAAGGACCCGTGATTGAGAAACGTCACGCTGGGATCGAGTGCCCACAGGCGCCCGTGCTCGCTGTAATTGTGCGTCACCATCGTGTTCTCCTCGAGCCGTGAATCTTACGGGGATCAACGTACGGTGTAAAGGCGAGGTGGGCATCGTTCGCGTGGCACTGGCGCTGCCGTGATAAAAATCCCAAGGCTGGTCTTGATTCTCCGGAAAGAAATCCCTATGCTTGCGGAAACCAGCCGAGTTTCGAACGCGCATCGTGGCTGATTCCTTCCCCCTTCATCCAACGAGTCCACCCCGACACCACTTCTCTCCACACATGCGCCTGTGCACCTCCGGAGGGACGGCCCAATCAGGAAAGGAGTATGTGGATGACGAGAAGAAGCGGCAGAAGTGCGCTGACGTTCCTTCTCCCAGCGCTCATGCTTTTTGGCCTCGGATGCTCACATGCACGAGTCGACACCGCAGGCGACAGGGCACCGCTACCGACACTGCCCCCCACCGTCCACCCGCTTGCCCTGAGCTCCTCGCCCGAACAGTTCCCGCGCCGGCCAGTGAGGGAACGCGCTCCCTTCAACAGCCCCATTCTCACGAAAATTCGCGCCGCGACGAGCTCCCCTCATCAGACGCGTATCCGTGAGTCGGCCGAGTCACACCCCCTGGTCATCAAAGAGCTCGGTGAGCGGTTTGCCTATTTCCATTCCGAGGTCATTCAGCGGGGACGGGGATTCTGCCCTCCGCACGTCACATTGACCCTGGACCTCGTCATCCCGTCGGCGCCTCCGGCGATTACAAGGCTGACCTATTACAGTTACACGCGCAACGCCACGGTCGTCGTCTGCATGCGTGGAGAACATTTTTTGAGCGTCAAGCAGCAGACGGGATACCAGCCTCCCGAACTCCAGGACGAGATCGACGCTGTGATCACGCTGGCCGCCGGGGATCCGCGGCTCCGGGAAAAGCTTGATGGTCTGAGGAGTCGTGCCATCTTGTTCGATCTGGGGCGCGGCCTGCTCTTCGACGAGCCCGGTGCGGGCAGCCGCGTCTTTTGGGTGACCTTCTCGAATTCGGCCGACCGCGCCCCAGATTTCTGGGCCATCGTGGACCTCTCACAGCGCAAGGTTCTACAGGTTGGCGAGGAGGGGACGCGATGAGGAGCCAGGGTCGGGTTCATGGCGCTGCAGTCGCGATCATAAGCGCGGGGCTCCTGTGGTGCGGCCCGCCCGCCGTGGCGGGAGCGGGCGACTCTCGTTCGGGGCACGTGTACTGGAACAAGTGGGACCTGACCTGGGAGGTCGCGGGCAGTCAGGGGCTCGAGCTGCGAAACGTCACGTTCGAGGGAGTGCCCGTGCTCACCAAAGCCAGCATGCCCGTCATTCGCGTCGGATCTCAGAGCAACCGGCCGTGGTGGCATCCCTCTGCCTGGTGGCCCTTCAGCGCCCTCGAGGAGACGGAGCGCCGCGGCCGCTGCGGGCCTTTTCAGCAGCGCATCGGCTGGAGAGGACTCAAACCGATCCCCGTCTGCGGGAACAGCAAGGTGTGCGTCGATTCCTATTTCTCAGGAGGGATCGAATGGCTCGAGCTGGCTGTGCTTGCCGAGATCGGTGAGCAGGAAATCTATCAGGCCTGGTATCTGTCCGATGACGGGCAAATCAACGCCGGCGTCCAGACCGGCGGGCTCACCTGTGCGGCCGACCATGTTCATCACGCCTACTGGCGATTCGATTTCATCGGCAGTGAGGGTGGGGGGTACGAGGTGTTCGTGCACGACCAGCGCGCGCCCGACAGGGGATGGGGCAGGGGCTGGCGACCCTACACGAGGGAACTCGACGCCGAGAAAAATCCGGAAACCGGACGCAAATGGTTCGTTCGCGACCGTCACTCGGGTATCGGAATCTGGATCCTGCCCGGCCCGCAGGATGGGAGGAAGGATCGTTTTTCCAATCGCGATGTCTCGGTGCGGGTATATAAGGACGCGGAGGATGAGCCCTGGATCTTTGGCACCAGGAAAGATCTCGGCTACAACGACGGCGAGGATATTCAACAGGGAGGCATCGCGTTCTGGTACATCGCCCACCTGGCTCATCGGGCCGAGGAGGGTCCGCTCCCCGCGACGCCCCAAGGGGGGCCCGCCTTGCGCGTCCAGCGCTCAAGTTCTGTGCCCGACAGCCGATAACGGACCAAGACCTGTGAAACATGCGGCGGGCCTTGGGTGTCAAGGTCGGCCGAGTCTATCCTGAAGGGCACGAGGGCATGTCCGACCAATCGTCTCCCCCCGCAACTCACTCGACGGCGCCTCCCGTCGATCTCGACCAGGCGTTGGCCTGGGTGGATCAGGATCGGGAGCTCCTGGCCGAGCTCGTGGGGGTGTTCCTGCAGGACTATCCGCTGCGTCTCGCGGAGCTGCGGGAAGCGATCGCCCAGGGCGATGCGCCGCGAACCCAGCGCGTGGCCCACGGCCTCAAGGGAGTGGTGGCCGGGTTCGGCGCGAAACAAGCGAAGGAGCTTGCCCTGCGCCTGGAGCTGATCGGCAAGAGCGGGGACCTCGCCGAAGCCGGACCAGCGCTGGACAACCTCGAGGGCGAGCTCGCGCGGGTCGCGAAAAATCTCTCCACGCCAGCTTGGCAAACTCCATAAAAACATCCCGGGTTTTCCGCCTTCGCCAAGGCCTGCCGCGGGCCCGGTCGAGTGGCTACGGCTTGCTCCGCCGACCTGTCTGCCGAAGCCTTTGGCGAAGGCGGGAGCTTTAGAAAAGGCGGACGGACAAGCACGTCTTCAAGGCACCCGATGCCTGCTCAGTAGGTGGGGTACGACGCTTGTCGCTGGTCGCTGGTCGCTTTTTTCCCCACCCCGCCTCTTGCCCCGAGCCCTTCACTTACTTCGCAAACATTAAACCCTTCTAATATTGCCCTAATCCGACCTTCATCTGACCTTG
>JBFISJ010000089.1:0-10688 GCA_041608595.1 Nitrospiraceae bacterium | reverse complement strand
TCGGTAGACTAGTTGTGAGGAGTGCCCGTGAAACTTGGCAGGGTTGTTTCTCTTCTTGGGTCCAAAAGACTTCACGGAATAGTCCACCGGACCTAAAAGAATAGCAATATCGGCACCACCACCAGGCAGGCGTAAAATAAGTTAAGTAATTGATAAATAAGATATAATTTCCCTATAAACGGTCATCTTTTTGGGGAAAGTGTGAAGTATCCGTGTCATGATTTGAGTGCAATCATTAAGAATCTATATAAAACTATAACAATCAACAGCTTAAGGAGATCCGAGTGGTGTTACATTTTGGTAGCGCCATCTCGCTCAGGTAACCGGTAAAACTCGCCCTCCCATCGCCCGATGGGTCCCACGTGGGTCCGGGAAGCTCGGGGGTCTCACAGAGTGGCCGGGCGGAGTTCGGAATGCAACCGATGACGTATAAGACCGAGCGCAACGCTCAAGGATAATGGCGCTGTGCCCGGTTTTCTTGACAGGCCGCGAGACCCTCAGTAGAATCCGAAAACTTTCCTGAGAGAGCGGGAATAGCTCAGTGGTAGAGCATCGCCTTGCCAAGGCGAGGGTCGGGGGTTCAAATCCCCTTTCCCGCTCCAACATTATCCTTCACTTAATCTAAAGAACGCAGGGGAGTTGAGCCCCCTCCGTCGCGAGCTCAGCCCTGACGCCTGCTTCGCTGGCTCCTGCAAGGGCAAGGGGGCCGGCCCCCCCCCCGCACGCCCCGCCCCACGAGGAGGGCGCACTCCCTTCGAAGCCCCCGGTCTTGGGTCATCTAGCTGTGCCCCGAGCCGCGCGCCCCTCGCCCCATCCGTGCTATTTGACTTCCGCTTGCCGGTCGAAGCAAACTCTGTCCCAGAGCTCGCACCATTCGTGAGGTCACAAGTCATGCTCTGGAGCAAGGATGTCCTAGAGGTCAATCCGGACTGTCAAGTCACGGTCGAGTATGTGGGCCCGGGGAAGCACAAGGTAGTGCTCGCGGACAATTTCTTCCGACATTTCGAGCGCGTCGGGCAGCTCGCGCTGAACCTCTACTACCACGAGGACAGAGCACTCGTCGGCGGGTATCCCGGCTCCCGGGCAGTGATCACGCTCGATACGGTGCCCCTGATCGCCGCCCTGGCGAAGCTCTGGGGAGAACCGCTCGTGCCGTTTCATTCGAACTACCATCCGGTCATCTTTTCCGCCATTATCAACCGGGACTACAAGCTGAACGTCTGGCAACGACAGCCGCATATCGATCAGGGCGTTACGGCCATGATGTACCTCAATCCCGACGGGATGTGCTTCGGCGGGACCGGCCTGTACCGACATCGTCCCACGGGGCTCGATCGCCTGCCCATCGAGATGAACAACCAGATCACCACGCTGGCTGAGCAGCACGGCATGAACCCCGCTGTGCTCAAGCGGGACGACGGCTATGCGGAGTTCCTGAACACGGTCCTTTTCAACCCCAACTATGCGATGAAGGACAACGTCTATATCAACGAGGGCAATGAATACTGGGAGCTCCTATACCTCATCGACATGAAGCCGAACCGGCTGGTTATTTTCGACGGTCGCATGCCCCATTCGCAGCACCTCGACGCGACGGCTTATCGAGAGTACTACCGGATCAATCAGATCATGTACTTCAAGGGGCACGACTAGAAGACCGCGAGGAAGGGTGAACGCGGAGCACTGAACTGAGAGGGCCAGAGGTCTTTCGCTCATCGTTCCTCCTCCGCGCTACACGCGTATCTGTTGATGTTGCCGGTCAGCTTCGCCGATGTCAGAGCCGCCGCCGAGATGCTTCGCGGCACCGCTCACGTCACCCCGATCTTCACTTCGCACCAACTTGACAACGCCTCCCGTGCCAACGTGTACCTCAAGTGTGAGAATTTTCAACGGATCGGCGCCTTCAAGTTCCGCGGAGCGTACAACGCCGTCTCGCGTATCGCCATCCGGTACGCCCAGCAGGGTCCTGCGAGCATCGTGACCTTGTCCTCCGGCAACCATGCCCAAGGCGTCGCTCTGGCCTGTCGTCTGAAACAATTGCCCGCCCACATCGTCATGCAAGCTCCCGTCAATCCGATCAAGCGTGCCGCCGTCATGGACTACGGCGCCACGATCTACGAGGCGGCGGATCACGCTCAAGCCGATCAGGTTCTGGAGGAGTGCGTGGCGTCGCTTGGGGGCCACTATGTCCATGCGTTCAACGATCCCGCCGTGATCGCCGGACAAGGCACCTGTGCCCTCGAGTTTCTTGCGGCCGTTCCGGAGCTCGACGTGATTATGGCGCCGATCGGCGGGGGCGGTCTCCTGTCCGGGACCTGCCTGGCCGGTCACGCGCTCAGCCCCTCCCTCGCGATCTATGCCTGCGAGCCCACGGGTGCGCTGGATGCGCTCCAATCGGTTCGCGAGAACCGCATCGTGCCCATGATCGACCCACACACGATTGCGGAAGGGCTCCGCACGAGTCTCGGAGATCTGACGCTCCCCATTCTCCGCGCGCACGTGACCGACTTCTTCGCCGTCGAAGAGACAGAGATCGTGGAGGCCATGCGGTTTGCGTTCGAACGTCTGAAGCTCGTCATCGAGCCGTCGAGCGCCGTAGCGTTGGCGCCCCTGTTGAGGCCGGAGCGGGCCCTGGAGGGAAAACGGGTCGGGGTGGTACTGACCGGGGGAAACGTGGACCTCTCGTCTTGGTTCCAGCGGTTTGCTGCCGGAAGGGCCTAAGCCCGCGCCGCCTGCTCCCGATCGGTATTCAACAACCTGCCAAGGTCGTCAAGCAGCCGATCGGCCAAGGAGAGATCGTCGGCCGAGAGGGGAGCGGAGCTGAAGCGGCCTCGACAATAGAGATCCGTGAGCGCCCCCACGGGTCTCGCGGCATCGGCCCACTGCGCGCCGACGGATCGCGCGTATTCCAATGGCGCGAGAGTCACCGGCTTGGACAGGCCGCGCCGTTCCAAGAGCTCGAGCATGCGGGCGTAGAAACGGGTCGCCGCCAGTTGGTCCGGCGTGAAACGCGAGACCGTGGCCAGCAGGGGGATGTGTCTCCGTCGCGCCCAGCGAACGACGACGATCCAGAGCAGCAAGGCCGCCGCGATCCACCCGACAATCACCGGCCACTCCCAGTCCCTGACGTGCGTCAGGACCCACACCCGCCAGTTTCTGACGACCTTTTTCGCTGTCGCAAGCCACTCGGCCGCCCGGGACCGCACGGGCTGGCTGCGCTCCCGGAGCTCGTGGAGTACGGCCTGCTGGTCGCGGAAGCTGTACTGAATGACCAATCGCGTCCATTTGACGCGGAACGAGTCGAAGAGCCGCGCCACGACCTCAAGCGGCGAGTTCCTGGGGTTGGGGACGAGGCTGGGTGTCGGGTCGAAGATTATCCATCCCGATCCGGGAAAGTAGACCTCGACCCAGGCGTGCGCGTCCTGCTGGCGGACCGTATAGTAGTGACCGAAGTCGTTCCATTCGCCCGCCATGAAGCCGGTCACCAGGCGGGTCGGAATGCCGAGGCTGCGCAGCATCAGGACCATGGCGGTCGCGTAGTGCTCACAGTAACCGGTTTTGCGATCGAAGAGAAAGTCTTCGACCGGACTGTCGGAGACCGTGTGGCCGACGTCGAGGCTGTACCGGTAGTTGCCGAGCAGGTGCCATTTGATCGCGAGCGCCTTATCGTAGAGGGTCGCGGCATCTTTGGTGACCGCCCGCGAGAGCTCCGAGATCCGCGGGGTGAGTGGCGGCAATTGGAGGAACCGGCTCGTGATCCTGCGCGGGTATTGAAAGGAGGTTGCCTGCTTATCGTCCGGCTTGAGCCCGTTCGGGATCGAAAAGACCGTGTATTGGAAGCGTGAGGACGGCGGATAGGGAAGATGGAGGCCACCGATGTCGTCCGCTTGCAACAGCGGGAAGTTGCCCCTGACGCGCTGCACCACCGGCACGCCGAACAGGACCGGCGCGTCCAGCGCCTCGATCAACACCTCCTGCCGCACCACGTTTCCCTTCGCCCAGGCTCGCTGATTCCGGGATACAAGGAATGACCCGGTGTAGATCTGGCCGATGGCCCGCCGACGTGTCAGCGTGTTGACCCAGGAACGTCCCGTGTAATGGTCGTAGACCGCACCTTGCAGGTACACGCGGCCCTCCCCTGGGCCGGCCAGGTCGGGGAAATCGACGCGCATGACTACGGTGGGATCCAGCTTGACGTTGCCGATGACCCCGAGATCCACTTTCTGTGAGAACCCTGAGGTGCGGATGGGCTGGCCGCGCCCCTTCTGGAAAAATCCCGCGCCGGCGCGCGGGGTGATGAAGAAGATGGCGAGGGTCAGCACGAGCGCGAGGAAGGCGATCGCGTTGGTGGTCCAGAAGAAGCGGCTGGTGAGCGCGATTGGGGGGGGCGAGATCCCCGGCGTGCCGGCTTTTCGATGTTCATCTTCCTCGTTTTTCAAATGATAGAGCAGCAATGTCCAGATGGCCGCGAGCAGGTAGGAGACGAACACGAGGGCATACCAGGCCTCC
Source organism: Nitrospiraceae bacterium (assembly GCA_041608595.1). Lineage (GTDB taxonomy): Bacteria > Nitrospirota > Nitrospiria > Nitrospirales > Nitrospiraceae > JBFGRM01. The sequence goes on along the minus strand of JBFISJ010000089.1, from coordinate 6,179 downwards.
ACCGTGAGCGCGGCGGTCGCGAGGAGCATCAGAAAGCTGATGGCATAGAGGTAGAGGAAGTCTTTCCGCTGGTGGAGGTTGAACAGCTTGTTGATCATGAGCACGATCAGAAAGTTCGTGCCCGCGAGCAAGAGGTCCTGGGACAGCCAGATGAGATCCACCGCGCAAACGACGAACGCCAGCACCATCAGCACATTCCAGACTCCTGTCGACACCTGCGACAGTCGCTGGGCCACGGCCCCCATCCGCCAGCCTGCCGCGTGCGCCATCGTGATGAGGATCGAGCCCAATGCTGCGATGATGAGCGGGGCAGGTATCGGGGCTGCCAGGGTCAAGCCCATGAACGCAGCCGCGACCAACAGGATAGAGCTGACGCGAAAGGAGCCCTCAATGTGCATGGGCGGCCTCGACCTCGTACGCGCGAAAGACCCTCTCAACGCCGCCGGCGCAGGCCTCCAGGCGTGCATCCTCCCAGGGGAGGACCAGGAGGACCATCTCATGGGCCGGCGTCTGCGCGAGCAGGCTCTTGAAGACCTCCAGACCGGCCTCCGCCTGCTCAGCCGGGATGGGCTGGCAGAGGGCCAGGACTTTCAAGATGCGAAACAGCTGTTCCTCCCCCGTCGTACCGGGCACCTCCTGATCTCCCACGATGGCCCGGATCGCGAATCCCTGCTCCTGGAAGTGAGCCGCCAGGGACGCGGTCAGCTCGACCGCCGTCTCGAAGGACTGCTCCATCTCGGCGTCGGTGGCCCCGCCCGTCCCCGTCGACGCCGGAACGGTCGTCGGGAAAGCCAGGGTGATGTGTCGCTGATCCTCGGCTTGGGTCTCGCGGACGGTGAGGAGGGAGGTCTTCGCGGTCGTGCGCCAGTGGATGGCCCGTGAGTCATCGCCAGGCCGGTAGAGACGGAGGTTGTACAGGTCGACCCCCGGCCCTCGTTTCGGAACGGGGTTGTCCTGCCCCAGGCCGTCGATCTGGTCATAGATTTCACCGGGGAGAGGCTTGATCGGTGGATACGCGATGGCTTCGGATCGGAGCGGCAGGGCCAGGCCTTTGATAAAGAGACTGAAAGGGAAGCGGGTCAATACTTTGATGCCGTGGATGTGGAACGGGCCCCGGCGGGTCACCAGAAGGGGATAGGACCGCAGGGCCGAGGACTCGGGCGCCAGGTGTAGGACGTGCACGCCGCGATCGATGGGTTGCTCATCGATCACGTCCAGGACACGGATCGAAAAGGAAGGCAGGCGAGACTTTCGGTTTGCGATGGAGAAATAGGCCGTCCCCGGAAATCCGGCAAAGATGTGTGTCGGCAGGCGCCGCTGAATATAGAGTCTCCGGAGACATTGCTCCGACAACACACCGGACAGGACGATGAGGCTGAGCATCATGGCGAGGAGCAGGTAGAGCAGGTTGTTTCCGGTGTTGATGGCGGCCAGGCCGATGGCAAGCGCCAGAAGCGTGAAGCGGGTTCCTTCGGGGGTCAGACTAATCGAGCGGTTGCGATAGAACCAGCGAAAGAATCGTCGGATGGGGCTGACGCGCATGGCACAACATCACATGGGTGCAGGGCGCGTGGTACGCGGCGCGAGGTTGGACCCGTTGAGTTTCATCGCCAGCCTCGTGTCCCTTGCCACGAGCCCTCTTTAGATTGGAACCGGAACCGATTCGAGAATACTGCGGATGATCTGCTCGGCTTCCTCAAAGCGGCGCCCGCGTGATCCGCGCGAAAGGTTCAGGGTCACGCGATGGGGAAGCACGATCGGGGCGAGCTCTTTGATATCGTCGGGGAGGCAGTAGTCCCGGTTGCGGACCAAGGCCAGCGCCTTAGCTGCGCGCGAGAGCGAGGTGGCGCCCCGCGGGCTGACGCCGAGAGACAGCAGGTCGCTGTGCCGGGTCTCGGCGACGATGGACAGCACGTAGTCCAGCAGGCTTTCATCGAGCCGCACCTTCTCCACACGGTCCTGCAGATCCAGCACTTCCTGGGCCGAGATGACGGAGCCAAGCTCGTCGGTTGGATGCAAGGACTGCTGTCGATCCAGAATCTCCCGCTCGGCCTCCCGATCCGGATACCCGATCCGGATGCGCATCAGAAACCGGTCCAGTTGTGACTCAGGCAAGGGAAAGGTGCCGTGGTGCTCGGCGGGATTCTGCGTTGCGATCACCATGAAGGGCTGGGGAAGCGTGTGTGTTAGGTTGTCCATGGACACTTGCGCCTCGCTCATCGCTTCCAGCAGGCTGCTTTGCGTCTTGGGCGTCGTGCGGTTGATCTCGTCCGCCAGCACGATGTTGGAGAAGATCGGGCCGGGCATGAATTCAAAGGTTTGCTTCTGTCGATTGAAGATCGAGATCCCGACGATGTCCGAGGGCAGCAGGTCGCTGGTGAATTGAATCCGCCTGAAGGAGCAATCGATGGAGCGCGCGAGCGCGTTTGCCAGCGTAGTTTTACCTACCCCTGGCACGTCTTCGATGAGCAGATGGCCGCGGGCCAACAAGCACACAACAGCGAGCTCAATGACCTCGTTCTTGCCTTTGATGACCCGCTCGACGTTATCGATGACGGAGGAAGTTTTCGCTTTATTTTCCATGCGTTATGGGCGCAGATCGTATGAGGGCCGGACGGTGGAAGCGCATCAAAAGCTTAGCAGACGACCCCCGGAGCGTCAATTTTCAATACCTTACGCAGGGTTGGAAAGACGCCTCGGTCTTGCGTAGACGAAGGACGCGGGATCGCAGCGGCTGGGACGTTCCGGGTGTGCGGGGTCAGTCCGATTCGGGGACGAGGGCGAGGAACCAGGGCGGAGCTTCCTCGGGCATGGTCTTGTACAGGCCAGCCGTGCTACTGGCGGGGAGACCAGACAATTCCGCGCCGCGCCGAATCTCCACGTATCGGAAGCGGAACACGGGCTTCAGATGACGACCATGGGGCAGGACCCGGGGGATCTGCGGGCGCAGCGGGGCGAGCGTGGCGAGGTCAAGTCGATCGCCCAGCGGGAGCCGGCTCAACTGTGTGTACAGCGTGCCGAATACCTCGGGCAGGGCCTCCGGCGTGAACACTTGATCGCGAGGCCGCACGTGTTCGTCGGCGAGCAACTGCGCGAGCAGCTCCCAGAAGACTTCGGTGTCCACGGCCGCGAGTAGGCAGACTTGCGCCCTGCGCGCCATCAGATCCAGCAGCGCGAGCGGTCCGCGGACGTCGAATTTCCAGGGCGGAAAGAGGAGCGCGCGCCCGCGATGCACGACCTCCAGCGCCTCTTCGCCCTCGATACGAACCTTCCGGGAGTGACCCTTGGCCTGGGCGAGATGGCCGGCGATGACCCCGGGGGACAGCCGCGTCGGCTCATAGGCAAAGGTCGGCGTCGCCGGCGCGTTGCAGACCGCAATGGTGTATGTGTTGCGGCAGCCCCTCACCGAGCCCAGCGCGAACATGTCCTGCCCCGGCCAGAATCGGAACGAAAGGTCGGGCGTCGCGTCACGCAGTCGAGCCAGGCGCTCCGGATCGGCATGGAGTCGACTTCCCCAGCGGGAGTTCGGGTTCAGCCGTTCGATACAGTGGACGGTCAGCGGGGCACAGACCCTGCGCTCCCCGGCCAAATAGCGCGCGACGAGTTCGGCGGCGAAGGCGAGATCGCCCGCTCCCAGATCGAGGACGGACGGGGAATGGACGTGCCGCAGCAGGTCGTAGGGATTGGTGAAGCGCCGGACGAGGTCCTCGATGTGTGAGGCGGGCATCTTCGACTCCCGTTCCGCCTCATCCCCGACCGACAGGATCCTGAAGTGCACGATGAGGGCGCGGACGGCCTTGCTGACCGGGAGCCCGGTGAGCGCTTTCAGTCGTTCGTCATGGCCGGTTGCCCGGGTCAGGAGGGCATCCTCACCCAGACACGAGAGCAGTTCCTCGCGAAGGGGGCCTGCGATGCTCGAGGTGCGGATCGCCTCGGCCAACCGCCGGATGGTCTCCGGGAGTCGCGCCCGGGCCACCAGCCGCGTGGATTCTTCCCAGGCTTCGTGGTCGGCCTCTCGGGAACGCTGGACCTCTCGGCGGAACTCGAGGAGGAGGTGGGGATCAAGACCCATGGGCGACAGGCGGGTCGAGGACCAGACGGTGCATGCCCTGCCAGAGCGCGTGCCACTTCTCCATGGCCAGGAGGGCGGCCGTGCGGATCTGCTCGCGGTGCGAATTGAGGGCCGCGTAGCCGGCGAGCGCGTTGCGCAGCCAGTCTCCGTGCTGCAGCTCCTCGAAGAGATGCGTTTCGAAAAATTGGATGTCTTCCAACGAGAGGTCCCCGAACGTGAGGAGCCCACTATATAGGTACCGATACATCAGCCCGGCCGTGGTCTCGATCCCGAAGGAGGCGCCCAGGGCGATCGGGAGCTCGCCGTGGAGGAATAGATCGCCCACCGTGTGGATGTAATCCTGCGCCTCGGGGCAGAGTCGCTCGGACGCGAGGCTGGCGCGACCGACGCCCAGACGGTCGCACAAGTGCAGCATTTGCTCGGTGTGCACCCGCTCGGCGACGCCCTGCCCGTATTCCGAATATAGGACCCGCATCAGCTCGAGGCCGATCGCCTCGTCCTTGTCCGAGACGTTGTAGAGCAGGCCGATGAGAATCTTGCGAAACTGAATCCCGAAGACGTACCACTGCCGGATAAACCGGATCAGCTGGTCCCTGCTCACACCCCGTTGGAAGGCAAGAAAGAACGGGTTGGACTGGACGGGGAGAGTCCGCAGCTCGCGTTCGAGCCCGTCGAGAAATTCCAGCGAGGAGAGTCTGGTTGAGGCCTCTGCCATGCGCGCTCCGGGCGCTGGTCGTTCAGCGCCGTGCAGAATAGCGGTCGCTGTCCACACGCGTCAAGGTGGCGGCGGCCGCGGGGAAATTCAGGTATGATGACCATGGTTGATCTCACGAAGGAGGGGTGACACGTGAGCCTTTTCCCAGGCAGGTGTGTCGCGATGACGGTGCTGTTGCTTTCGATGGTCCTGGCAGCCGGCCCCACCGGATGCTCCAGACACGCCCAGACCACGTCCGACCCCGTGTCGTCGGAGGCCGGCGCAGCAGGGTTCGCCGAGTGGCAGATCATCGAGGTGGCGTCGCGGAAGCTCGTCCCCTTCGAAACCCTCGTGGACCGGCTGGGTGGAATGGACGTGGTGTACCTGGGCGAGGAGCACCACAACCGGCACCACATCGACGCAGCCACCCGGATCCTTGGCGCGCTGGTGAAACGCGGCATGCGTCCGGTCCTGGCGATCGAGATGTTTGGGTGGGACGGGCAGGAGGCGTTGGATCGCTACGTGTCCGGAGATGTGGTCGACGAGCCGCAGTTCTTGCGTGACGTCCGGTGGAAGGCGAACTGGCCGGGGATCTTTCCGAACTACGCCCCGCTGCTACGGTTTGCTCACGAGCACGGCCTCGGCGCCGTTGCAATGAACCCTCCTCGCTCGCTGGTGCGCAGGGTTTCCCACGAGGGGCTTGCCCAGGCCCTGCAGCACCCTGACATGCGGACCTGGGGGATGCAGGACGAGACGTTCGCCGATGATCCAGAATACAGGCGCATCATCATGCCCCAGCTCACCGGCTGTCATCCACCCATGAAGGACGTCAGAGAGGAATGGCTCTATGAAGCGTCGATCTTTCGGGACGAAGGCATGGCCAAGACCGTTGCGGGCCGGCTGACGCGCGCGTCGGAGATACGAGGGCCTGTCGTGAGTTACACGGGGGACGGGCACATCCAGTACAAGTTGCCGGTTCCAAAGCGCGTGGCCAGGCGGATGAACGGGTCGGTCCACCAGACGACGATTTACATGAGCGCGCTGGAGCGCGACCATCCTGAATACATCGAGGAGCTTCTGGATGAGCGCATCGCCGACTACATCTGGCTCACCCCGATTGGGGACCACGGCCCGCCGGTGCGGTGCGGAAAATAAAAAAAGGCGATAGGCGATCGGTCGTCCGTTGTGCGGAAGGGCTCGGGGCCGGGGACAAGAGAGGCCACGTTGTGAGTCCCGGGTTATGACCCGGGAATTGCGATCCGTGGGCCAGAAACTCCATACTCAGACGCTCGCGTTGATTGACTCTTACCCCGCGCGGCGAGCCCGCAAACTCAGGAGGAACCATGGCCGATGAAGCGAAAATTGCCCAGAAGGGCCCCTATGTGGTGGAGGTGGGGCCGGGGACCGTGTATT
>JBFISJ010000088.1:0-10724 GCA_041608595.1 Nitrospiraceae bacterium | reverse complement strand
GTCAAGGGGTCCATCTGGGGAAACACACTGGTCGCCGTCCTTGAAGGCGTGATCGGCGGCATCGGGTTCTGGCTGACGGGTCTCCCCTCGCCGGTCCTGTGGGGAGCGGTCATGGGTTTTCTCGCCTACCTGCCTGTGGTGGGCGCCTCCCTCGTCTGGGCACCGGCGGCCGCGTACTTGCTGTCACAGGCGGCCTACGGCAAAGTGCTGGCGCTCTGCGTCATCGGACTCTTGATCGGGGTCATAGAGTACTTCGTCCGACCCATCTGCGTCGGGCGCGCGTCGAAGATCCACACACTGTTGGTCTTTTTCAGCGTGCTCGGCGGCATTAAGTTGTTCGGGCTGCTCGGCATCATCGCCGGGCCGCTGGTGGTGGCGGTCGGGATTGCCGTCCTGGAGAGCTACAACCTGGACAAAGGCGCACCCCTGGCAGCAACTCCGGCGCACCCGACGCCTACGGGCCCACCATGACAGCCGCATCACTCCGTCGACGTGCCTGGAAAGTGCTTCGGCACTCCGTTCTCGGCTACTTCGCCGACGATGGGATCTTTCTCGCCTCGGGGCTCGCCTTTGATCTCCTGCTTTGCATGGTCCCCCTGATGCTGATCATCGTGTCGGTCCTCGGATACGCGTTTCCTGACACGGAGAAGGCCATGGCCCAGCTCGCGAGCGTGCTCGACGTGTTGGCCCCCGAATCGCAGAAAGTCGTCATGGACAACGCCGAAACGATCGTGGCCAACCGCGGCTTTCTCGGCTTCTTGGGATTTGTGCTGTTCTTCGCGTTCGGGAGCCTGGTCTTCGGCTCGGCGCGCCTGGTGCTCAACCGGGTCTTTCGCGTGGAGCAGAGGCGTGGTTATCTCGAAGGCAAGGGGGTGGACTTCTTGGTGATGCTGGCCACAGGGTTGCTCTTGATGCTGGCCATCGCCACCTCGTGGCTGCTCTCGTTGGTTCGAAGCCTCACCACGGCTCTTCCTGATCTCGACCACACGCTGCGCCCAGGATTTCAGGTGCTGGGAGACCTGTCCGGTTTCATGTTTACCTTCCTCCTCTTCTATCTGCTCTACCGGTATTTACCCGCTCGCACCCTTACGTCGGTGTCGCTGGTGGTCGCATCGTTGACATCCGCTAGTCTGTTTCACGTGTCGAAATGGGGCGTCGGGCTCTACGCCCAATTCGCGCAGAGCTACGCGCCCGTCTACGGCGCCCTCGGCGGCCTCATGTTCTTCTTCTTGTGGCTCTACTACGCCTGCACGGTCTTCATTTTAGGGGCGGAGGTCGGCCGGGCCTATGACGAGGCCACCCACGTCACGGATGCTGCGGGGTCGGCGTGACAGGGACGAGCAGGAGGAGGGTGTCGTTCTCTTTCAGTCGCCCGTCCTCGCGGAACTCCCACAGCGAAATGACGGTGCCCTCGCGATAGACACGCAGCAGGACCTCGGGGAAAAGATCCGCTGCGCGCTTGCCGGCCTCATCCGGCCCGACGACGCGTTCCACGAGGTTGACGCGTCCGCCCGATGTCAGGAGATCCTCGAAATAGTCCACGCAGTGGCTTTGATCCACCGCGCCCGCCACGAGAAAGCCCCCGAAGCTCGCCGGGGCGACAATCGCGTTCGCACCCCCCTGGCGAAACAGCTTCACGTTCTCTTCTTCATTGGCGCTCACGATGATCCGCAGGGCGGGGTTGAGATGGCGAGCGGTCAAGAGAATGAGGGCGTTCGTGTCGTCGCGACCCGCCGAGGCGACCAAGGCTTTCGCCTTGTCCAGGACCGTATCTTTGAGCACGGCTTCCTTGGAGGCGTCGCCGCGAATCGCCACGACGCCTTCTTGAATGGCCCGCTTGACGCGGTCCTCGCTCAACTCGACCACGAGGATCTTTTGCGGATCCTTGCCCTTCGCCAACATCTCCTTCACGGCGGAGAGACCCGTGCGGCCCAGGCCGCAAACAATGACGTGGTCTGCCAGCTGACTCTGCAGCGTAGCCATGCGATATTCCTCCACGTAGCGACGCACGGCCAGTTGATACGCCGTGCCCAAGAAGATGAACCAGATGAAGAAGCGCGCGGGGGTGAGGAAAAAGGCGTCAATGAGTCGCGCGCGGGTGGTCACCGGCACAATGTCCCCGTACCCCACCGTCGTGATCGTCACCATGGTGAAGTAGAGGACGTCGGCGGTGGAGATATGCCCGTCGGCGTTGTCTCGGAGACCCTCACGATCACTCAAAAGGACCAGAAAGACCAGGAGAAGGATGCCCACGAGCATCCCCGCCCGAAAGAGGACGGTCCGGCCCGGCCTCAGCTCCTGCGGAGTGAACAGGATTGGTTTGGCGTGACGCTTAAGGGGATTTCGGATCACGGCTCTTGACCGCGCCAACCTAACAAGGACGGACCGTCAAGTCAAAACCGTGGACCAGTTACGCCTGCCAAGGACGAAACTCGCGGTCTTCTCCCTGTCGCCTGAAAGCGGATTCGAGCCCACAACTGATTGCGCTTTCATGGTTGACTAACTGGTCAGTTGTGACGTAGTATTCACGCTCACCTGAAGGCCCACGACGATGTGGCCTTCTTCATGGGCGCAATTCTCACGTAAGGGCCGGGTTAGGAAGGAGGGATTCGAGCATGGAAGACGAGGCGAAGTTGTTGATTATAGGTGGGTTGGCATTTGCCACCGGCTTGCTGGTGGGGGTAGGGGCAGGCCTCCTGATCGCACCGCAATCGGGCGCTCGGACGAGGCGGCAGATCACGAATTTCGTCGAGGATCTCAAAGAGGACGCGACCCATATGGCCGAAGATGCGAAGGACGTGATGGAAGGCGCCCTCGGAGGCGTGGTCGAGCGGGGAAAACGGTTCGTGAAATAGGCGCGATACGGTCCTGATTCGGTCGCGAGACGACGCGGCCTCGATCGGCAGAGGGAGTGAACCACAGAGGCGGGCGGTACACCATGTCCGGCAAGGAGCAGAGGATGCTACAGACCGCGCCTTCGAGGGTTGAACGACGCAAGGAGAAAACCAGGAAGGCCTTGCTTACGGTCGCGCTGGAGTTGTTTCAGGAGAAGGGGATCTACTGGACGAAAATCGAGGACATCACCGAACGGGCCGACATTGGAAAGGGCACCTTCTACCAGTACTTCCAAACGAAGGAAGAGTTGCTGGAGGTGCTGCTGCAGCAGGGATTGAATGAGCTGTTCACTTGCATCGAGGACGCGGTACGCGACAGCACCCCGGGGTCTCGCCTGTTGACCCGCATCATCCAGGCAAAGATTGACTTCCACCTGCAGCACAAGGAATACTTATTGCTGTTCCACCAAGTTCGAGGTCTGCTGCAGTTCAGGATCGACTCGATGCGCAACCTCCGGCGGGTCTACGAGGCGTATCTGGACCGACTGGGGGCACTCATTGCCCCGGCGCTCCCCCAGGACAACGGCGCGGGCATCACGGCGCGCGAATTTTCGCTGGCGCTGTCGGCATTCACGCTCGGGCTGCTCACCCATTACATGCTCTTCGACGGGAACGGGGAATGGCCCAAGAATCGCACGCAGATTCAGTCCCAGCTCGAACGCAGTCTCCGGGCGATCATGTGAAGGGACTTCCTCATGCTAGTTGAGCGCAGAAAACGACAAAAGGTTCTGGCGATGATTCTGGCGGGCGGCAAGGGGGAGCGATTGATGCCGCTCACCGAGCTCCGAAGCAAACCGGCGGTGCCGTTCGGCGGCAAATATCGAATCGTGGATTTCGTGCTGAGCAATTTCCTGAATTCCGGCATCAAGGCAATGTACGTGCTCGTGCAATATCGGTCGCAGTCGCTGATCGAGCATCTGCGACGCGCGTGGCGGGTCGGCGCGCGGATCAAGCAGGACTTCATCACCGTCGTCCCCCCCCAGATGAAGGCGCGCGGCGGCTGGTACGAAGGCAACGCCGACGCGGTGTACCAAAACCTCAACCTGATCCGCGACTTCGGGCCGGATCTCGTGGCCGTGTTCGGAGCGGACCATATCTATCGGATGGACATCGATCAGATGGTGCGTTCCCACGCGGCCAACCGGGCCGACGTGACGGTCGCCGCGCTCCCCGTCCCGCTCCATGCGGCCAAGGGTTTTGGCATCATCGAGGCCGATGGAAACGATCGCATTATCGGCTTCGAGGAGAAACCCAAACAGCCCAAGCCCATGCCGAGCGATCCGGAGCACGCATACTCCTCCATGGGGAATTACCTGTTTGAGACGGAGATCCTGCTGAAGATCCTCGAGCAGGATGCGGCGCGACCCGGATCGCATGACTTTGGACGTGACATCATCCCGCGCCTGATCGGCGCCCATCGCGTCTACGCCTACAACTTCCGGGCCAACGACATCCCGGGTGTCCATGCCTACGAGGAGGCGGGATACTGGCGTGACGTGGGCACGCTCGAAAGCTATTGGCAGGCCCACATGGACATTCTCGGAGAGTCGCCCATCTTTGATCTCCGCAACAAGGAATGGCCCATCTTGACCGACGCGTACGACGGACCCAGCGCGAGCTATGTCCGTTGCCAGATCGATGACACCATGATCGGGCAGGGGAGCCAGGTTCTCGAGGCGGACATTCGCCGCTCCGTGCTCGGTCGCAATGTGCGGATCCTCCACGGCGCGAAGATCGAGGAGTGCGTGATCGGCGACGGCTCCATTATCGGCTCCAAGGCGCGGCTCCGGCGCGTCGTGGCGGACCGATTCAACGTGATTCCGGCCGGGAGGGAAATCGGCTATGATCACGCGGCCGACCGGAAGCACTATCACGTGACGAAATCCGGGTTGGTGGTTCTGCCGCGCGGTCGCTCAATCGGAGACCGTGCCGTGGGCTCGGCTCAGTAGACGGAACGGACACCGCCGATGGAGACCTGGCCTCAGCCCCGCATCCCTATCTCGACCTACCGGTTGCAGTTCAACCGCAGCTTCACCTTCAGTGACGCCAGGCAGGTCATCCCCTACCTGCACACTCTTGGCATCTCGGATTGCTACGCCTCCCCGTATCTGAAAGCCACACCGGGCAGCACCCACGGATACGACGTGGTGGATCCCACGCAGCTCAACCCGGAAGTCGGCTCGGAGGCGGAGTATCGGCAGATGGTCGAAGAGCTGCATCGGTTCGGGATGGGACAGATTCTGGACGTGGTGCCCAACCACATGGGAATCGACAAGCAGATCAATCCCTGGTGGCTGGATGTGCTCGAGAACGGCCCGAGCTCGCCTTACGCAGGCTTCTTTGACATCGACTGGCGGCCCATCAAACGGGAGCTTGAAGACAAGGTGTTGCTCCCGATTCTCGGCGATCTGTACGGGAAGGTCCTCGAAAACCAGGAGATCACCCTTGTCTACGAGAACGGCAGTTTCTTCCTTCGATACTATGAGCATCGGCTGCCCGTGGATCCCAAGCCGTCCGCGATGGTGCTCTCCTACCGACTGGGAGACGTGGTCGAGCAGATAGGGGTCGACGACCCGCGATTGCACGAGCTGCAAAGCATCATCACGGCGCTCCAGCACCTGCCCTCACGCCGAGAGCGGGATCCCGCGCTGATCCAGGAACGCCGGCGGGAGAAGGAAGTGATCAAGCGCCGCCTGGCCGCGGTCGTGAACGACAGCCCGATACTCAAGCAGTTCATTGAGGACAATGTCCGGTTGTTCAACGGCGCGAAGGGGAATCCGGTGAGCTTCGATCTCCTCGACGAGCTGGTCAACGATCAGGCGTACCGTTTGGCCTATTGGCGGGTGGCTTCGGAAGAGATCAATTTTCGGAGATTTTTCGATATCAACGAGCTGGCGGCGATCCGCATGGAAGACCCCGAGGTCTTCCGCCAGTCGCACGCCCTGATCTTTCAACTGCTCAAGGAGGGAGCGGTTACGGGACTGCGCATCGACCACGTCGACGGCCTGAACGATCCCGGGATCTACCTCCGGCACCTCCAGGCCTGGGCGCAGAAGGAACTGTCGCCCCGGGCCTCGGCCACGACCGATTCCCGCCGACCTTTGTATGTCGTCGTCGAGAAGATTTTGGGAACTGATGAGGAGCTACCCGAGGGCTGGCCGGTCTTCGGTACCACGGGCTACGATTTCCTTAATATCCTGAACGGGCTGTTCGTGGACACCGCCTCGGAGCGGGCCATGGACGACATCTATACGCGGTTCATCCATGATCGAATATCGCTGGAGGACCTGTCCTACGAGGCCAAAAAGCTCATCATGCGGTCCACCATGGCGAGCGAGATCAACGCCCTCGGGCACCAGTTGAATCGCCTGTCGGAACGGGATCGCTGGTCCCGGGACTTCACGCTTTATAGCCTCACGCTGGCCATTCGCGAGATCATCGCCTGTTTTCCCGTCTATCGCACGTATGTGACGGAACGCACCGAGGTCGTGCTCGAACGTGATCGTGCCTACATCCGGCGAGCCGTGGCCAAGGCGAAGCGCAAAAACCCGACGCTGAGCGGCCTGGTGTTCGATTTCGTCCGCGACCTTTTGCTCAACCCGGCCGAGGAAGCCGAGCGTCTCATCCGGGAGGAGGTACTGCGATTCATCATGAAATTCCAGCAGGTCACGAGCCCCGTGACCGCCAAGGGGATCGAGGACACGGCCTTTTATATTTACAACCGTCTCGTGTCCTTGAACGAAGTGGGCGGCGAGCCGGACCATTTCGGCCTCACCCTGGCCGCCTTTCACAAGCACATGCGGGAGCGCCACGCGCACTGGCCGCATGCGCTGTCCGCGACGTCGACCCACGACACCAAGCGGAGCGAGGACGTGCGCGCGCGAATCAACGTCCTCTCCGAGATGCCAAGGGAATGGAAGGCCCGGGTCTCGCGGTGGGCCAAGCTGAACAAGAAATGGAAGTCCGACGTCGACGGGCGCGTCGCGCCCGCTCCCAACGAGGAATACCTGCTCTACCAGACGCTGATCGGAGCCTGGCCATTCGGCACGCTTGACGACGGGCAGCACGGCACCTTCGTGAGCCGGATCCAAGGCTATATGGCCAAGGCCCTGAAGGAGGCCAAGGTCAACACAAGCTGGGTCAATCCCGACCAGGCGTATGAGGATGCGGTGCAGTCCTTCGTCGAGCGCGTGCTCGGTCGGTCCCCCACAAACCCGTTCCTCGAAGACTTCGGTTCTTTTCAGCATCTCGTCGCTGAATATGGTATGTACAATGCCCTGTCCCAGGTGCTGATCAAGATCCTGGCGCCGGGGGTCCCCGATTTTTATCAGGGAACCGAGGGCTGGGATCTGAGTCTGGTTGATCCGGACAACCGGCGTCCTGTCGACTATACCGGCCAGGCAAAGACGCTTGAGCACCTCCTGAAGGAGGCCGAGCGCACCGGCCCCGCAAGGCTAAAATTTGCGCAAGAGCTTTTGGATTGTCGACAAGATGGTAGAATAAAGTTCTACGTGACGATGACCGGGCTGCGGTACCGGAGCGCCTATGTTCCCCTCTTCCAGGAAGGAGACTACGTTCCCCTGGAAGCAACGGGAGCCAAGAAAGATCGCTTATGCAGCTTCGCCAGGATCTCTGGTGACCTGGCCATCGTCGCCGTGGCTCCTCGTCTGGTGGCCGGGCTGATCGGGGACAAGGGGGGGCCACCGGTCGGCACCGGCGTGTGGGAGGATACGCGGATCCCGGTCCCGTCTTGGCGTGCGGGATCCCGCTATCGCAACATCTTGACCGGAGAGGAGCTGACCACCACCAGCGCGGAGGATCGACAAATGCTATTGGTCGGAGAGGTCCTGGCACATTTCCCCGTGGCTTTTTTGGAGCGAGCCATATGAGTATGAGTCGAGCACGAGCACGTCGCTATGCGTTAAAGCGGGTCCCCACGATCGGCGACGCCGCCGAGGACGAATGGCTGGGGGCGGAAGCTCATGTGCGTCATCAGGACCGGCCATTCGAATGGTCCCGCCTCTATCGAAGCTCGGGGGTCGGGTTTAACGCCCTGGCCTTGGGACTCGTCTTCTTCGGCGGGCTGCTGCTCGGCAGCACGCTCGCGTCCCTTCTCGTGCGCAGCCCCAAAGAGTAAGCAGGGCGTGGCATGAGCTCGACGGGGACGACGGGCACCCCGCTGACGCCCGACACAGAGGCGAAGGTCTCAGAGATCGCGGAGGCCGACATCCTCGTCGGCATTCCGAGCTTCAACAACGCCGACACGATCGGTCACGTGGTCCGGGCCGCGAGCGCCGGCTTGGCGAAGTACTTCCCGGGCGTACGGGCGGTGCTGGTCAATTCGGACGGTGGCTCAACGGACGGCACCCCGGACGTGGTCGCCCGCACGGTCGTCGACCTGGGCACCATGCTCATCAGCGACCAGCAAAGCGCCCTCCACAAAATCATCACCCCCTATCACGGCATTCCCGGCAAAGGCAGCGCTTTTCGCACGATCTTCGAGATCGCGCGCCGGCTCAAGGTGAAGGCCTGCGCGGTCGTGGATTCGGACCTCCGAAGCATCACCCCCGAATGGATCGAGTTGCTACTGCGCCCCGTCCTCGATGAAGGTTACGACTACGTGGCGCCCTACTACCTGCGGCACAAATATGACGGCACCATCACGAACAGCATTGTCTACCCGCTCACGCAGGCCCTCTACGGACAGCGCGTCCGCCAGCCGATCGGCGGGGATTTCGGATTCTCCGGCAAGCAGCTCGACCACTATCTCGACAAACATGTGTGGGAGTCGGACGTCGCCAAGTTCGGCATCGACGTTTGGATGACCACCGAGGCCATCGCCAGCGGTGGTCGAATCTGTCAGGCCTTCCTCGGCGCGAAGATTCACAATCCGAAGGATCCCGCACGCGATCTTGCAGCCATGCTCGTGCAGGTGGTGGGGGCCGTCTTTGCGCTCATGGAAGAACACCAAACGGTGTGGTGGGAACTCACTGGGAGCAATCCAGTCAAGCTGTATGGGTTCCAGTACGAGGTAAGCGTCGAGCCGGTCAACGTCAATGTCGATCGGATGATCACCAGCTTCCGCCAGGGCCTCGAGGACCTCGAGCCCATTTGGCGGCAGATGCTGGCGCCGGACACGATGGATCGCCTGATCCCGCTCAAAGACTGTACCCTTCAAGCCTTTCGCGTTCCCGATGACCTCTGGGCTCGGGTGGTCTACGATGTGGCGGTCGCCTACCACAAACGACTGTTGCCCCGCGACCACCTGCTCAAAGCGTTCACGCCGCTCTACCTCGGCCGCACGGCCACCTTCGTCCTCGAGACGCAGGCGCTGACCTCTGCCGAGGCCGAAACGCGCATCGAGTCTCTGTGCAAGGCGTTCGAGGAACAGAAACCCTATTTGGTTGAGCGCTGGGGGCAGCCGACACATGGCTGAGGCACACGGAGGGCCGTTCCGCACCACCGGTCTTTGGACTTAGCCATCCCTCTGGCGGTCGCCGGGAACATTCGATCGTGCAGCTATCACATGGGAAGGGAGCCGGTCATGAGAGAGTTCTGGGAAACCGCGCTGTTGAAGCCCCTCACAGAGGTCGGCGAGGCGCTGCTGCAGTTTCTTCCGTACCTGCTTGCCATGATTATCGTGCTGGTGGTCGGGTTCGTGCTGGCCTGGGCGATCGGGAACGTGGTCGAACGCCTGTTACGCGTTCTGGGGCTGGACGCGCTGAGTAACAGTCTCGGGGTCAGCGCCGCGCTCGCGCGCGGAGGCGTGAAGTCGGAGTTCTCCCACCTCGTAGGCCGCGGTGCCTATTGGATGGTCATCATCCTCACGGTGATGTCCGGCTTGTTCGTCCTCAACCTGGAGCCGCTCAACCAGTTCGCCCGATCCCTCCTCGCCTATCTTCCCCACCTGTTCACGGCCACCCTGATTCTGGTGGCCGGGTTCCTACTCTCAAATTTCATCTCGCAGGCGGTCCTGATCGCCGCGGTGAACGCGGGCCTGCCGCCGGCACGGATGGTCGCCGCCTTGTCCCGCTGGGGCGTCCAGCTCGTCGCCATCGCCATGGCGCTGGAGCAGCTCGGGATCGCGGAGACCGTCGTGGTGGTGGGATTTGCCCTCCTCATGGGCGGAGTCGTATTGGCGGGCGCGATCGCCTTTGGCTTCGGGGCCCGAGACATCGCCAGGGACTACCTCGAGCGTCGCCTTTCGCTGAAGCAGGACGAGAAAAAAGCCGACGACCTCAGACATCTCTAGCACAATGTACGGGAGCCGACCTCTCGTCCGCCCCCCACGAACTGAGCCTGCTTACATCCTCACAGATGTGAGATGTCCTCGCCTTCCTCTTCATTTGCTCGACGATGCAACAGTCGCCGCTCCAGCGCCTCCTTCGCGATGTTCCGCCCGCCCAGCCCGAGCGCGATCGCCAGTGCCATGACGATCCCGCCGAAGACGATCGAAAAGGCCGCCACCACGATCTCCTTCGCGATCCCGAGCTGAGTCAGCACCATTGCGAAGGTAAAAATCAGGATACCCCAGCGAATCAGGTTGGCGAGCAGCCGGGCCTCTTGGACCTGGGCGTTGACCAGCCCGATCAACGCGGCTTCGGCAATGAAGTTCGACAGGAGCCAGCCGGCGAGGAGGAGCAAGAGAGCGGCCAAGAGATGCGGCAGGAAGGCGATGATGCCGCTCATGAGGTTGGCAGTCGCCTGCAGATTCAGCGCATCGACCGCCATGAAGGTGAAGAGGAGAAAGATCACCCAAAACGCCAGCCGCCCGACCAGGCTCGAGGCCTGGCGTCTCACTCCCGAGCGGGCCAGCGCCGCGCTCAGGCC
>JBFISJ010000087.1:0-10813 GCA_041608595.1 Nitrospiraceae bacterium | reverse complement strand
GTGGCCGGCATTGGAGCCCGATCAGCCGTGCCCTGCCGAATGATTCGATCAGGGGCATCGTTCCGACCGCAGCGGGACTGTTCGTCGGGACCGGGCGCGGCGTCTTCCGTGCGCTCGATCAAGAGGGAGAATGGGCGTCGGTGAACGGCGGGCTGACGGAGTTGTCGATTCAAGCGCTCGTGGCGTCCCACGACGGCGCCCTCTACGCCGGCACCAACGCGGGGGCCTTCCGCAGCGACGACGGGACCTCGTGGATCGCGATCAATAAAGGGCTGGAAGGGTCCGCCCAATCCCCGTTTGACATGTTTCGCTGAGGGAGCACCGATGTCAAAGGCTGGCGCAGGGCCACGGGCCACGATCGCGGTGACGAGCAAGGGAGAGACCTGGGGAGCCATCGAACTCGTGTTCTTCCCCGATGTGGCTCCCCATCACGTGGCCAATTTCACCACGCTGGCCAAGGACAAGTTTTACGACGGGACGACCTTTCATCGGGTCATTCCGGGTTTCATGATTCAAGGTGGCGATCCCAATTCAAAATCACCAGACCGGGCCACGCACGGGCTCGGCGGGCCCGGCCACCGGATCAAAGCGGAGTTCAACAGCCGCCCGCACAAGCGCGGGACTCTGTCGATGGCGCGCGCGAACGACCCGGACAGCGCGGGGTCCCAGTTTTTCATCTGTGTGGGGGATGCGAACTTTCTGGACTGGAATTACACGGTGTTCGGCGAAGTGGTCAGCGGCATGGAGGTTGCCGACAGGATCGTGAGCGCGCAACGCGACAGCCGGGACAACCCGCTGGAGCGGATGGAAATGAAGGTCACAATCGCGGAATAGGGGTCCGAGGTCGTCGGTCAGAGGTCGGCCGCAAAGGCATTTCATGCAGAATTGCTCGCCTAGAACGCATGTGAGATATTCCTTACCGCTGACCGCGTGCCTCTTACCCCTTTTGCTTTCTGTCGGTTGCGCCGTGGGCGCAATTCCCGGCGAGGTCGTGTACCAGGACCCGACTACCTTCGTCAGGATCGAGCCGGACCCAAGCGTCATCGCCGACGAACCGGAGACCGCCCACACCCACCCAGGCACGATCGGCGCGGACGATTTCAAGGCGATCCTGGCCGGATTTCGTGTGAGAGATCACCGGCTCAGGCTATACTCGATGCTCGCCGGTGAAGCCCCGTGGGAGCCGGTGTTCACGGACATGGAGCTCGACCTGCTGGCGCCGCGCCTGTCCGAAGCCCTCGCCAGAGCCAGTCCGTCCGAGCGGGTGATCTATTATCTCAGTCAGCCGCGTACGCCCATCAAGCGCGAAGTCACCTCCGGTGGGTTCTATGTGCAGGGAAACCGGCTGCATTTTGTGATCGCCAACCATGACGTGCAATACGGGGTGCCCGCCCACGGCGTGGTCTACGACCGCCGCTATCCCATGAGACCGACCGGCCCGAAGTGGTTCGATCTGCACTTTGAGCCGGAGGGGGCTGTGGTGGAGCAGTCCTACGGCGTGATCGATTTTCTGCTCGGTCGCGAGAAAGACGAAGTGGTGATCGACCTGGGAAAACTCGGGTTGGGATTGCCCGTCGTCTGGATCTTGCCGCGAGACGGCTCCGCCCACATTCTGACCGCCCGCTGATCAAGACCCACGGGTTTCACGTTCTTCCTCTTCTCGCGCGCGCACTGGTGAGCCCCGCCCCGCCCTTTCTGTCTCATGGCAAATAGTACGACAGGAGGATGATCCCCAGCAGCCCGACCGCCCAGAGGGCCAAGGATCCCGTCGGCCACGTCCGAGCCATGATCCCCCGCGGCCCATGGTGCTCGAAGAGAGCCCGGATCAATCGTTCGACCTTCACGTCCAAGGCGGCCTCGATCCCCGCGCGTGCCTGTCCGACCTTCTCGGTGAACCTCCGGCCGAGCATGGTGCCGAAGACCCGGTAGAACCAATCGATGTCCAACGTGAGGGTCAAGGTACGCTTCATGTGCGGAAGCATGATGAAGAACGCCAGGCCCGAGAACAGCAGGAGCTGGAGCATGGTTGTGACGTGTGCCGCGGAGTAGGGCTGGTAGGAGACCGGGTAGGGGAGGATGGCGTACAGCGGCGCCGGCCAGATCCCAAGGGCGAGGCACAAGACCGCGAAGAGGTACATGGCGAGGCGCATGTTCCAGGGCGGGTCAGGAGGCCGGAGTCCGGAGTCCTTCTGAAAAAATACGAACCAGGGAAACTTGATGCCGGCGTGCAGGAACACGCCGGCTGACGCCGCCGTGAGCAGAAACCATGCCATCGCCAGGTGTTCGTCCACGGCGGCCTGCGAGATCATCGACTTGCTCACGAAGCCGGAGGTGAGCGGAAAGGACGAGATCGACAATGCGCCGACGATCCCGCAGACGGTAGTAGCGGGCATGCTCTGAAACAAGCCGCCGAGGTCGGTGCATTTGCGCTTGCCGGTCATGAAGAGCACGGAGCCAGCCGACATGAGGAGGAGGGCTTTGTAGATGATGTGCGTGAAGGCATGCGCGGCCGCGCCGTTCAGCGCCATTGTCGTCCCGATCCCGATCCCCGTGATCATGAAGCCGACCTGGTTGACGATGCTGTAGGCGAGGATCCGGCGCATGTCGTTTTCGAGCAGCGCGTAGACGATGCCGTAAAAGATCATGTAGAGCCCGATCCAGACCAGGATGTCCGCACCCGGAAAGCCGCGCAACAGCACATAGACGGCCGTTTTCGTCGTGAATGCCGACAGGAAGACCATGCCGCTCGGGGACGCTTCCGGATAGGCGTCCGGAAGCCAGGCCGACAGGGGGGGCGCGCCTGCGTTGAGCAAGAATCCGGCCAGGATCATCCAGTGCGCGACGCTCTCCAAGCGCATAGTGTCGAACGCGATCGAGCCCGTCTGCACGGCATGGGCCGCGATACCGATCATCAGCACGACACCGCCGAGGAGATGTACCAGCAAGTAGCGAAGGCCCGCGCGGGCCGCCTGGCCGGTGCCGGCCGACCAGATCACGATCGTCGACCCGACCGCCATGATCTCCCAAAAAATCAACAGCGTGACGAGGTCCCCGGCGAAGGCCACGCCGATCGCGCCACCCATGTACAGAAAGGCGGCGGCGAGCTCGACCGTCCGGGCCTGCTGCAGCGCAAAGAGCCCCCCGGCGAAGCCCATGATGGCAAAGATGGTCGCGAAGAGCCGGGACAGCGCATCAACTCTCAGGAGCGTGAGATCGTAGCTCAGATAGGAGATGTGGAGCATCTCCCCATCAGGAACGTGCCAGATCAGGAAGAGCGTGAGAATTGGAAGCGTGAGCACGGATGACGCACGTGTGCGACCCCGGGTCGCGGCGACAAGGAGGGAGCCGAGGAGCAACACGAAAGCCGGATGAACGATGCTACCCATCGTAATAGGTCTCTTTACGCTTGAGAAGGATGCCGAGCACCTTCGCGAAAACGATCATTGCGACGCAGGTGGCGAAGCCGTACCAGGCGTTGAACGCGAACATCGCGTCGATGCCGAAGTGCCCGTGCACGTCGACGAGAAGATCGGCGGTGACCGTCAGCGTCAGGATGGCAATAAAGACGATCCAGAGTCGACGGATCGTCCGGGGGCGGGCGAGCCAATGTGTTGGTCTCCTCATGGCATGCTCCCGACGAGGCCGAACGCGAGCGCCAACGGCAAATCCGGGACGCAGAACAAGGCGAGGGTGAGCGTCGCTGTGATCGTCAAGGCCAGGATTATGGGAAGCGGGGCCTCTCCATGTGCCGACCCGCCGCTCTCGCGTTTGAGAGGACGAAAGAACGCCGCGTAGACGATCGGCGCGAAATAGGCGGCGTTGAGCAACGTGCTGACCAGGATGACGGCAATGGCGAAGCCGTTCCGTGCGTCCAGCGCTCCCAGCAGCATGTACCATTTGCTAATGAAGCCGACGGCGGGCGGCAGGCCGATCATGGACAAGCTGCCGATTGCGAATGCCCCCATCGTCCAGGGCATGGCACGGCCGATGCCGTCGAGCTGGCTGATCTCTGTCTTGTGCGCAGCCGTATAGATGGCACCGGCCGCGAAGAAGAGCGTGATCTTGCCGAACGCGTGCGCGGCGATGTGCATCGCGGCTCCGACCACGGACAGCGGCGCGAGCACGGTCGCCGCCATAATGACGTATGAGAGTTGGCTGACGGTGGAATACGCCAGCCTGCGTTTCAGATTGTCTTGTCTCAAGGCGATCACGGAGGCGATGAGGATGGTCGCGCCTGCGACGTAGACGGCCCAGTGAGCGATGCCCGTCTCCCGGAGCAGATCCAGGCCGAAGACGTAAACGACAACCTTGGCCACGGTGAACACGCCGGCCTTGACGACCGCGACGGCGTGGAGAAGCGCGCTCACCGGGGTCGGCGCCACCATGGCCGCCGGCAGCCAGCGGTGCAGGGGCATCAACGCGGCCTTCCCGATGCCGAACAAATACAGGAAAAGCAATAGCGCTGTGATCGTCGCACCGGGAGGATCCGCGAAAATCCCGCCGAGCCGGAAGGCCAGCGTGCCGGCGAGTTGCCAGGTCCACAAGATCGCCACCAGTTGGAATCCGATGGAGGTAGAGAGCAGAAGTCCGAGATAGGTGCGGCCGGCGCGAACGGCCTCGGGCGTGCCGTGGTGCGTGACGAGGGGATAGGTCGAGAGCGTCAGGATCTCGTAGGCGATGAACAACGTCATCAGATTGGCCGCGAATGCCACGCCCATGGTGCTTGCCAGCGCAATCGCAAAATAGACGTAATAGCGGGTTTGATGGGATTCCCCGTTGCCCCGCATGTAGCCGATCGAATAGATGGACGTGACGATCCACAAGAAGCTGGCGATCAGCGCGAACAGCATCCCCAGGGGCTCGACGTGCAGGGCGAGAGGCACGCCCGGAATGGGTTCCCCGAGCACGACGCGCGGTCGTTGGCCTTCGAGCACAGACGGGAGCTGCGCGCATGCGCACAGAAACAGGGTCGTGGCTGTGGTCAAGGTGGCCGCCTCGCGCAGATTGGGCCGGCGATGGGCGAGCGCGATGAGGAGCGCGCCTACAAGGGGGATGCTCACGGCGAGGGGGGCGAGCAACGCCGGTGTCACGAGCCGCCTCTCAGGAGAAACATCGCCGCCTGCTGGGCGACACCCACGGTCAGTTGCGTATCGGCCCCGAAGTACACCGTCAACACCATGAAGACCCAGGTGGGAAGGAGCATGCTCAGTGGCGCTTCAAGAAGGGGAGGACGGTCGGGCGGCCGAGGACGAAAATACATCACTTCGACGACGCGCCACACGTACAGCGCGGCGAGCAGCGAGCCGATCACGACGACCACGGCGGCGTGCCAGTACCCCAGCTCGATCGCGGCGAGGATAAGATACCACTTGCTGATGAAGCCAGCGGTGAGGGGGATCCCGATGAGGCCGAGCCCTCCGACCACGAAGGCGCCAGCGGTCCATGGCATGTGCGTGCCGATGCCCTCCAGATCCCTGATCTCGGTCGATCCGACGCGGTAGGCGAGGCAGCCCAGAGCCAGGAACAGGCCACACTTCATGACGGCATGGTTGAACAAATGGACGACCCCGCCGGTCAGTCCCGTCGCCGTCAAGAAGCTGATGCCCAGGATCATGTAGCCGATCTGAGCCACACTCGAATAGGCGAGCAATCGCTTCACGTTGGGTTGGAAGAGGGCGACCGTGGAGGCGACGAGGATGCCGGCCAAGGCGAGGACCATGAGGAACTCGTCCAGCGGAAAGGTGCGGAAGATAAACTCCGCGCCGAACACGGTGAAGTAAAGGCGTAGGAGCACATAGACGGCCACCTTGGTGGCCGTGGCCGCGAGGAAGGCCGTGACGACGGAGGGGGCATAGGTGTAGGCGTTCGGCAGCCAAAGATGGAGCGGGAAAAGGGCGAGCTTGAGGCCGATGCCCACGGTCAGGAACGCGAAGGCCGCGCGGACGGTGCGGGTGGTCGCGACCTCCGGCAGCCGGTGACTCAGGTCCATCATGTTCAGCGTGCCGGTCATCATATACAACAGGCCGACGCCGATGACAAAGAACGTGGCGCCGATCGTGCCCATCGTGAGGTATTGAAATGCCGCCGTCAGCGCGCGCCGATCGCGGCCCTGGCTGATCAGGATGTAGGAAGAGAGCGAGGAGATCTCCAGGAACACAAAGAGGTTGAACGCATCGCCGGTGATCGCGATTCCCAAGCCGCCCGTCAAGCAGAGGAGGTAGGCGGAATAGAACAGGCTGATCCGCTCCCGCGGGATCTCCTGCTCGACGCTGGCCTTGGCGAAGGGGAGGACAAGAGCCCCGATTCCGGCGACGATGAGCAGGACGAAGGCGTTCACGGGGTCGACGCGGTACTCGATGCCCCAGGGGGCGGCCCAGCTCCCAAGTGCATAGGAGAGTACGCCGTTGGCCATGACCTGGAAGAGCAGCAGGACGGCAATCGCCAGAGTGACCAGGCCCACGGCCATCGAGAACCCCCAGGCGAGGGCGGGATGGCGGAGGAGCACACAGGCCGGGGCGGCGAGGAGCGGAACGACGACCTGAAGCGCGGGCAGGTGACGGAGAATCACGGCGCGTCGTCGAGCATCAGGATCTCGTCCTCCTCGATCGTGCCGTAGGCCTCACGGATGCGAACGATGAGCGCGAGCCCCAAGGCCGTCGTCGCGACTCCGACGACGATGGCTGTGAGAATGAGCACGTGAGGAAGCGGATTGGAGTAGATCGTGTACCCCGGCTCGATGATTGGCGCGGTCCCGCCTAGGATCTTGCCCATGGAAATGTACAGGATGAAGACGGAGGTCTGAAAGATGTTCAATCCCACGACCTTCTTCACCAAATTGCCGTGCGCGATGACGATGAAGAACCCCACCATCATCAGGAAGATCACGATCCAATAGTTGTACAGGTCGAGGACGCGCTGCATTCAGCGACCCCTGCCGGCGAAGGCGAAAAAGATGGTAACCATGACCGACGCGACCGTGGTGAAGACCCCGAGCTCGACCAAGAAGATGCCCAGGTGTTGCCCGTGAACAGGATCGTGCGCCAGCACGTTGTAATCAAGGTAGGTGCCGCCAAGCGCAAGGCCAGCGGCTCCCACGCCCGCGTAAAGCAGGACGCCCATCGCGATTCCCACCCGTAACAGGGCTGGCGGAAGCACACGCCCCATGGTCTCAACTCCGAAGATCAACCCATACAGGATCATACCCGCGCCGAAGATGACACCGGCTTGGAATCCTCCACCCGGGCCGAAGTCGCCGTGAAACTGGACGTAGAGCGCGAAGAGCAGAATCAACGGGATCATCAGCTTGGAGATGACGCGAAGGACCGCGTGGTGCCTCATGCGTCGCTCCTCTTGGCACGACGTGCCAGGCCGAGCAGGAGGAGGACCCCGAGGCCCGCCGTGAAAATCACGGTCGTCTCCCCAAGGGTATCGTAGCCACGGTAACTGGCGAGGACGGCGGTGACCACGTTGGGAACGCCGACTTCGTGGGGTGTCTCTTCCAGGTACCGCGGCGCAACGTGCAGGTGTATGGGGGCCTCTGGATCTCCAAACCCGGGCATGTCCAGCGTGCCGTAGATCAATGCCGCCCCCGTGACGAGCACGACGAGCAACGCCGGGGCCGTCTTGTGGGCGGAGACCTTCTCCTGGCTCGTGGTCAGCGCCAGCGTCCCGAGCATCAGGACGGTCGTGATGCCGGCGCCGACCGCCGCCTCGGTGAACGCGACGTCGACCGCGTCCAGCACCACGAAGAGCCCGGCGGACAAGAGGCTATACATCCCCGACAGCATGGCCACGGCGAACAGGTTGCGAAGGAGCACCATGCCGACCGCCGTGGCGGCAAGAAACGCCAGCAGGCCGATGTCGATCAGCCGTTCCATGGTCACTCCGGCGGTGGCGCGAGCACGGGGCGGAGCTTTCCGTGAATCGCCGCCTTGGCGAGGGCATGGGTCGCCGTGGGGCTGGTGAACATCAGAAAGCCGAGAACCAGGAACAGCTTCACGGCAATGAGGGTCCAACCGGCCTGTACCATGAGACCGACGAGAATCAGCACGGCTCCCATCGTGTCGGTCACCCCGGCCGCGTGAAGCCTAGTAAAGAAATCGGGGAAACGATGAATCCCGATCCCTCCGGTGATGGCGAACAGGGATCCTACGACGATGCACGCCCAGCTCGTGAGGTCAGCCACGATCATGATCATGCTAGCCGATCCCTTTTTCTTCGCTACTCCGTCCCAAATCCGTGTACTCGAAAAATTTCAGCACGGCAATGGTGCCGATGTAATTGATGAGGCCGTAGACCAACGCGAGGTCGAGAAACTCAGGGCGTGTGGTCAGAAATCCAAAGACCGCGATGAGCAGCACGGTCTTCGTGCCGAACATGTTCACCGCCAAAAGGCGATCATAAATGGTCGGCCCCAGGAGCGCGCGGGCGAGCGCAAGCGCCATGGTCACAAGGATACCTATGGCTCCGGCCACGAACACGACTCACTCCTCCAGTCTGCTGACCCGGCGGTCCATGTCTCCCCCCTCGAGCTCACGTGCCATGGAGGCCGTCAACGCGTGGACCTCGATCCGACCGTTCTCGAGGTCCATGGAGACCGTGCCCGGCGTCAGGGTGATGGAGTTCGCATAGATGACCTGGCCCAGCTCGCTGCTCTGGCTCGCGCGCACCTTCACGACCGTGGGGCTGATAGGGAGCGAGGGGGTCAGAATCAGCCTGGCGACGGCGAGGTTGGACTTCACGATCTCCCAGCCGAGCCAAACCCAGTAGGCCGGGAGCTTCAGGGTCAAGTGGAGGGGGTGGCTTTCCCGGTCGATCACCTCCATACGCACGGCGATCACGACGACCAGCAGGGAGGAGCCCAGTCCGAGCGCCAGCATCAAGGGGTCGGTATGGCCGGACAAGAGCAGCCACAACACATAGAGGGTGAGAGTGAGGCTGATAGCGTGAGCCATGGGTGCTTTTGGTCGCGGTGTGGTTTGCTGCGGCGGGATGGTGTTTAGCACAAGTGAGACCGAGAATGCTACTCGACGGAGCGGATGCGCCGCCCAACCGGCGGCGGGCAGGTAGCACTCGCTCGTCCTACGGAGGTGCGTGCGCGACGGCCGGTGCTGGGGCGGCGCCGTGGCCGTTCTTTGCCGAGACGAGCTCGCGCGCCCGCCGCGCGGCAGACTCGAAGCGGTCGAAGCAGTTTCCGCGGCCGACCCTGCGCAAAATGCCGAAGCTTTCCAGCTCCGCGGCCACGGCCGCGCAGAGGTCCGTCAGGAGCACCTCGGTGCCGCGTGCGCGGGCGTACCCGATCAGGTCTTCGAGGGCGAAGGCCCCGGACAGATCGATCACGGGCACCTGCCGGAGCGACACGATGACCACGTCGTAACGTGTGAAGAATTGGCTCGTGCGATAGACCGCGTCGGCGACGCCGAAGAACAGTGGTCCCTCTGGCTGCACCACGCCGATGCGATCGCGCAGCTCGGGCTCGATCAGATCCCGTCCCGGGAGCGGCTCGTCCGGATCCTGCAGGCTCACGACCTTGGGCGCGCCCATGTCACTCATTTCCTTCACGAAGCGGAAAAAGGCGATCGAGAGACCCACCCCGACGGCGACGAGCAGGTCGATGGACATCGTGACCAGGAAGGTGACCCAGAAGCAGATCTTGTCGGTCTTGGACAGCCGTCGCAGAATCGGGAACACACGCCAGTCCAGAATGTCCCATCCCACCTTGTACAGCACCGCCGCGAGCCCGGCCATCGGGATATGCGTGGCCAGCGGGGCCATTCCCAGGACGAGTGAGAGGAGGATTAGCCCATGCGTCATGCTGCAGAGGATCGTTTTGGCCCCGCAGGTCACGGCCGACAAGCTCCGGATGGTCGCGGTGGCCGTGGTCAACCCTCCAACCAGCCCGGCCATGGTGTTCGCCATGCCCTGCCCGAACATTTCCTGATCACTGTTGTGCCGCTCCCCGGTCTTCTGGTCGATGACGATGCAGGTCAGCAAGGAGTCATAGACGGCGAGGCCGGCGAGCGCCGCTGCAGGAAGAAACATTTCGCCCAGGCGGGAGGCCGGAGGCATCTGGAGCTCCGGCATGCCCGTCGGCACTTGCGGAATATAGGCGATGTTCAGGTCCAGCAGGTTGGCCAGCGCCGTGCCCGCCAGGAGGCCGATGAGCGGCGAGGGGAGCCAGACCGCTTTGACGTATCGCGGCCACCAGACGATGACCGCCAGGGTGACGAGGGAGATCAGCAGGGCGTCCGCATGGACGTGTAGCAAGTCGCCCGGGAGGCGGAAGAGCGCATCCTTGATGTTGGGAAGGGCGGGCAGCCCGATGAAGGGGCGAAATTGTTGGACGAGCAAAATAGCCCCGATGGCGCACATGAACCCCGAAATCACCGAGTAGGGTGTGTAATAGATAAAGCGGCCGACTTTCATGAACGCCAGCGCGACCATGATGAGGCCGCTCAGCAACACGCATCCGAATGCGAAGGTCGCGTCTGGACTGCCATCCGGCAACCGGTGCTCCTGCAAGATCATGGCGAGCTGGACGGTTTTGGGGCCCGTCGGACCGCTGACTCCGACGTTCGATCCGCCAAAGAGTCCCCCGGCCAACCCGCCGGCGATCGCACCGTACATCCCGGCGACGGGGCCCAGCCCCGACGCCACACCGAATCCCAAGGCAAGCGGAAGCGCGATGAAGGCCACGGTGATGCCGGACAGGACATCCGGCACCACGTTCGTGTGCATTAGGCGCATGCGTGGCCAAGGGCTGAACTCGCGGAAATACGCACGTAGCGTGTTTGGATTGATCGTCATGCAAGCG
>JBFISJ010000086.1:0-10823 GCA_041608595.1 Nitrospiraceae bacterium | reverse complement strand
ATCGAGCGCGCCTCGTGCTTTCATCAAGTGACAGCAGAACGCAGGTGCTCTTCGCTCACCCCGCCCATGGATTCCCTCCTCGCGACGCCACGTTTTTACTACGTGAGCGCCTGCAGGTGCGTCTGCGTAAAAGTCACAATCGATCGTAATTTCAAGTACTTTCTCGCTTTTTTGTCGGCTAGCTATACTTAACCATAGCACTGTGATCAATGAGGTCTCGATTGCCGAACAGTCAGGCGCGAACCGCCATACTTGCCTTCTTCACGCTGTGCGCTCACCTTCTCGTCCCAGCGCAGGACCCACGGAACCTTCGCATCCACTGCTACGATCGCCGAAACAGCCTCGACAGGACCAATTCCTATTTGGTCGACCGCGGCCTTTCCCACGACAGCGCGTTCAAGGATGCCCTGTTTAGCAACAGAACCTCCGTTGGCGCCCGACTCATGGCCTTGCGAGGTGGCGACGACCACGTGCTGCCCAAACTTGCGTTCACTCTGGACTTCCTCACGTGCGACAGTGGCTTCACGAAATACAAGAATACGGACGTCTCGCACGGCTTCGACACCATCCAGCCGGTTACCAGCATCGAATTTCCTTTCAAGGTCAAGCACGCGGTGGCTGGCACGGGGGCGCACGTGTAGGACACGATGGGCCGACGAAGCAGGACACACGGCGGAAAAATCGCGCTCCAAGTAGGTTTAATTGCCGCTTCCCTCTCTGGAGCAGCCGTTCACGGCATGCACCTGGGCGAGGGCGACGAGTTTTCGACCGAGTCCTCCCGTGCGCGATTCGAAGTCGGGATCGGGACCTGGGTCAGCCTGGGCAGGACCAAGTGGGATCACGACGCCTCTCCGGTCGATCCCAACCTTGGGAACCCGACCTCTGAGCTGGACTACAAGGAAACCCGCAGCGTCATCGCAGAGCTACAAGGCAAACTGACGTTTGATGAATGGCTCTTCTTACGCGCCAGTGCTGGATACGGAGGTATCGGCGGTGGGACACTCGTCGACGATGATTACGTTAGCGCCCAGGGTGCGACGGCCTTCGGCACGTCAGTCAGCGGACCACACCGCGTCTCCCGTACCGAGAGCGACATCGACGGCGACTACCTCTGGTACATCAACTTGGACGCCGGCATGACTTTGTTCAGATTTCCGCACAATCGGGGGGCCGTCCGGACCTTTCTCGGGTATCAACACTGGCGCGAGAAATCTGTCGGGAAAAGCGTGCATCAGCTTGAGTGTACGGCGGTGGGGACCTTGTGCAGCGCCCCCGGGACGATCTCATTCCCCGGAGTTCCGGCCATCACCAACAAGGTGGAGTGGAATTCACTGAAACTGGGTCTGGAAAGTGATGTGCTGATATTCAGGTGGCTGACCTTTCAGCTGAGCGCGGCCTATATTCCCCTTGCCGTCATGACTAACGAGGACACTCATCACCTGCGTAGCGACTTGCGGAAGGATCCCAGTTTTTCGATGACGGGGACAGGCCAGGGGTACAATCTCGAGGCGGGTGCGAGGGTGAGGGTGCTGGAAAGTCTTTACTTCAGTACTGGGGTGCGTTACTGGGAGCTCTTTGTCTACGATGGGGAATGGCGCAACCACCCGGTTGTCGGCGCGTCATCTACGGTTAATCTGAACAAGCTGGGGTCGCAGCGGTACGGCATCACCTTCCTCCTCAGCCACACGTTCTGACCCTTCTTATCCGATCCGCACATGCCCCCCGTTCATCTCCTGCACATCCCCGAAGAGCGTCGCGTTTCCGAGAATCCGGCAATAGTGGGACGAGATCTCCACCAATTGTCCACTGTGCGTGTAAAATCGTGCCAGTGAGACTTCCACGACCTCCTTGTCGACCACCTTGGCCTCCAACACCGTCTCGCCCGTCGACCGGTCCGTCATCTTCACCCAGGCATGTTCGGCGAACAGCGTCGTCGATTCTGGCCCGCTGGCAAAGGCGAAGGCCTCCTCCTTGTTCAGCACCCAGCCGTTCCGTCTCAGGTGGCCGATGCGCGCACCTTCGGCATCGTAGAGGTCCATCGTCAGGAGCAACTGGGACGTCTCGGGCTTGAGCTCCAGCACGATCTGTTCCCGCCCCTGCAGGGTGAGGACGCCGCTGGTGTTCCGGAACGTGTTGGATCCGAGCTTAAGGTCCATCATTCACCCTGGGTGCCCGCTCTCCCTTCCCGTTTCCCCCGCGGGGGGCAGGGCCAGGGTGAGGGGGCAAGACGGCCCATCATCGTGACCGAAGGGTCTCGTGTTCATATTGGTGAAAGAGACGCTTGGCCTCCGGGTGCAACGAGGCGCTGGAACCGGATGGGATCCCGATCGTGCGAAAGAGCGGGGTCAGCTTGCCGTTCGGGTGTAAATAGGCCGCGCGGAGCGGGACCGATCGGCGCATGTGCTGCACCAACTGGCAGGGGAGGGGCCGGATGCTCGTGAGCCAGTCCCGGATGTCGTCCGGGTTCCCAATCGACGCCGACAGCAACAGCAGCCTCGCCTGGGCCGGGCAAAAAATCAGGGTCTCCTCCCAGACCACGCCGCGCTCGGGATCCGCGATGTACTGGGACTCGTCCATGATGACCAACCCGAGCGTGTCTAACCGGACGTCGATCTCGCCGCTGGCCGCGTCGTACAGCAGATTTCGCAGGATCTCCGTCGTCATGATCAGCAACGGCGCATGGGGGTTGTCGCGGCGATCACCGGTCAGGATGCCGACCTGCTCGGCGCCGAAGATCTTGGCGAATTCCGTGAACTTGGTGTTGGACAGCGCTTTCAAGGGGGAGGTATAGATCACCGTGCGATCGGACGCAATGGCCCGCTTGGCCGCCTCCGCCGCGACGTAGGTTTTCCCGCTGCCCGTGGGCACGCTCACAATGACGTCCGTCTCGGCCAGGTGGGCCAGCGCCTCCTGCTGCCAGGGGTCGGGGACGAACGGCTGCGGCGTGGGGACGCCGATGCCCTCCAGCAGCGACACGAGGTCGGTCGACGGTTCGGCCGGCTCAGGTTCCTTCGCGGGTTCCCGCTTCGACTCTCGTGGGCGCCGGCCCCTGCCCGGAGCGGGCCGTTCACGCCGACCACCGCCGCCCTCCTTCGGCGCCGCTCCCTGTTGGATCAAGGTCTCCAGATCGGACTCCAAGCCGCGCGGGTCGGTGGCCGTGTGGCGCAACAGCGCCTCGATCAGGCGTCGCTTGCCCAGGCGAAAATGTCGATGGATCCGGCCTCGCGCCAAGCGGTGCAGCCGGCTCATCGGTTGCGCAGCCAGTAATTTTTCAAGCTCTTCTGTTGTCATTGCCTCACGCGAATTGCTGCCCGCGTCGCTAGGTGATTCCGTAAGTGGGTAATCGGGTAGATCCGCAGATCGAAGAAGGCCTGGTTTGATTACTCAGTTACCCAATTACCCAGTTACCTACCGTTTCATGGCAGCTCTTCGAGGACCCCTCGCCTGAGATTCTTCATCGCCTTGCTCGCCGTGTCCGCCAACCCCGGGTGTGTGGCGCTCAGGCTGTGTACTTGCGACAGGAACTCCAGCGTCCTCGCCAGTAATCGATAGATGTCTCCCTCCGCCATGGTCGTCGTCCGACAGAGGCCGATCCAGGTCAGGCTGGCATCTCCGATCCAGCGCTCCGCGAGGGCCGCCACGTCGGCGCGAAGCAGCGGGGGATCCTCGTGGGGTGCCAGCGCCTGGGCGAGCCTCCGCACCTGACCGAGTAAGGAGGACAACCCCGAGCTGCAGCGCGGAAAGGCGCCGGGCCGGTCGTCGTCGTGGGCGATGCTGGCGAGCACGCCGGCCAGGACTTGCGGCTCCGCGCCGCTGAAGGCCTCCGCCCGGATCAGCTCGGTGATGAGCAGGGAATGGTCGATCCGGATGAGGCGCGCCCATTCGCCCTCCTCCGTGAGCTGGCAGGTCGGCGTCAAATAGCCGAACTGCTGCAACACCTCGGCTTTTTCCTGAAAGCGGTGCCACAGGCCCGTTCGCAGTGCCTGAATCGCCTTCGTGTTGCGCTGAGTCTCCTGCCTGAGGCGAGAGGCCTGCGCATGGTCCTTGTGGCAGGCCGGACGTGACGGGCACGTCGGGCACGGGTACTCCTCCAACGCCTGCGCAATGCCCGTATCCATGGCTTCCTCCGGCTCGTCGTGCTTGAGAATCGGGAGGACCGGCAGCCGGGGCGGCAACTCGGGGAGCTCGCGGATCAGCTCGTCCAGCGTATCCGGTGTACACCAGGGGAAGAGGGGGGCCTCGGCGACCTCGAAGGTGCGGTCGTAGACCTGGGTGATCATGGCAGCCGGGCACTCGATGATCGCGCTGGCCGATCGAAGCACGGTGACCGAGGGGCTGCGTTTGCCCCGGCTCCGGTACTGGCGCAAGACAACCCCTCGGCCCTTCGGCAGGCCGACGAGCCGTCCGGGCGTCAGAAACGGAAGCTTGGCCGCGACTTCGGGCGGGTCACGGCGCTTGACGTGGTGGGCGAGATTCGCTTTCCGCCGGCGTGCGTCGTCGAAGCTCTGCCATTGCCTGATCCAGTCGGTGCATACGCGCGGGCCGTAGGGCTCCATCTGGATACGCAGGTGGTCCAGCTTGCGCTCCAGCGTCTCGGCGCGCCTGTTGAGCTGAAACTGGGCAAAGCTCTTGGCGAGAATCGGCTGAATCTGGTCCAGGGAGTGCGCCTTCAGCAAATTTAGGACCATGGGGTAGGCGACGACGAACTGGCTGTGAATCGCCTCGGGTCGACCCGTGAGCCCCCTGACAATCACCCCAAGGTCGATGTAGGGCGACGGCGTCACGACAGCCAGGCCCACCAGATCTTTGCCCCGTCGACCCGCCCGCCCGGTGAGCTGCTGGATCTCGCTGATGCTGAGCTCGGTGAAATCCCGTGACTTTCGCACGCTTGATTGGGTGACCACGACGGTTCGGGCCGGGAAGTCCACGCCGGCGGCCAGGGTCGTCGTCGCAAAAACGGCGTCCAGGCAGCCCAGCCGCATCAGCTCCTCGATGGCAATTTTCCAGGAGGGCAGGTGTCCCGCATGGTGCGCGGCGACGCCGATTCGTTGTACAGTGGTGATAAGAGGATGCTCGCCGATACTCGGATACTGAAGGATGAGCTGCTCGAGCGCCGAGCGAATCGCGTGCTGCCGTTCCTCGGGCAGATGGGTTTGAGATCGCTCGAACGCCTGCATGGCTTCGTCACAGGCGCGCCGCGAAGTGAGAAACACGATGGCCGGTGTCAAACGTTTGTAGCGCAGGGCCGCGACAAGATCAACTGGATGGATGGAGGGCGGCATGAAGCGACGTGCACCTCTTCAGGGTGAATGATCGGCGGGTGTCGGGGTGTCCACAAACCATCGGGCGCAAGCAATTTGTCGAATTGTAACAAGGTATCGGTCAAATGAAAAGAACGCCCTTTGTTGACAGCCGGGTCCGTCCCCGGAATACTACTCAAGGACACTAATCCAGGAGGTGAGGCATGGGAAGGGGGGTCAGCGTCGGGCGGGCGCCGCAGGGGTCGCGCGGGTCCGCCAGCAAAAGCCGGAAAAAGTAGGGCAGCCTGGAAGATCTCCGCTGGCGGGTCGAACGCCTCGAGCGTCAGGTCAGCCGGCTCTCGGAGCTGGTCCGACAGCACGCGATGGATGCGGACCGGCTGGTCCAAATCGTGGCCGAGGACCGGGAGGTCTTGGTCGAGGAGCTCATCAAGCGAAAGGCCGCCCTTCAGGACAACTCGCTGGTCCCCCCGGGCACCGTGCCGCGGTACAACGGGGCCTCGTGAACGGATCGGCACAGCGGATTTCCCCGTGACGCTGCCGCGCCTTGCGCGCCAGCCCGCCCGCATTGACATCCCCTCCAGCGGCCCATAGAATCCCCCCCACCCGCCTTCGCTAAAGCTCCGGCGGGCAAGCCCAACTTTGCATTCGCCATTCGGCTCATGCCTCGCGCCGGACGCCCGAAGGACCAGGAGGGTGGCCGACTTCAGCATCGACATACGGAACCTCGTCAAGCGCCACGGCGGGACCCTGGCCGTCGATCATCTGTCGGTTCAGGTGCGGCGTGGCGAGTTCTTCTCCATCCTGGGACCCAGCGGGTCCGGAAAGACGTCAACCCTCCGCCTCATCGCGGGCTTCGAGCAACCCGACAGCGGCGAGGTCCTCATCGAGGGCCGGCCCATGCTGGGGGTCCCGCCGCATCTGCGGCCCGTGAACATGGTCTTCCAGTCCTACGTGCTGTTCCCGCACCTCACCGTCTTCCAAAACATCGCGTTCGGGCTCGAAATGCAGCGCCTTCCGGCGCCTGAGGTCCGCGCCCGCGTCGGGCCGATGATGGAGATGGTCAAGCTCACGGGGAAGGAGCATCGCGTCCCTGCGCAGCTCTCCGGCGGCGAGCAGCAGCGCGTGGCGCTTGCGCGGGCCCTCGTGAACAGGCCTGCGGTGCTCTTGCTGGACGAGCCCCTGGGAGCGCTCGATCAGCAATTGCGTCAGGAGATGCAAGGGGAGCTGAAAACGATCCAGCAGGAAGTCGGCTTGACCTTCCTCTTCGTCACGCACCATCAGGAAGAGGCGCTGACGATGTCCGATCGGCTGGCGATCATGGACAAGGGGCGTCTCCTTCAGGTGGGGACCCCGCAGGAGCTGTATGAGATGCCGACGTCCGTCTTTGTTGCCCAGTTCGTTGGCACGTCGAATCATCTCCCCGGACGCCTCGATACCATTGAATCGGGTTGCGCGCGTGTGACGGCGACGCAGCATGACCGCGTGCCGGTCCTTCGCACGCGGATCCCGGAGGGGGTGCGGGAAGGAAGCTCGGTGGTGGTCGTCGTCCGTCCCGAGCATCTCCACGTCTCGGCGGACGCGCACGTGAACGGATTCGACAACACCCTGCCTGCCCGCATCGAAAAGACGGTCTACACCGGCAGCGAAATGCTGTACCTCCTTCGCATCGCCGAGACTCTGTTGTGGAAGGCGCGCGTCCCCAATGTGCGCGTCGACCAGAAGCGGTTCGCGCCGGGCGAGAGCGTCTTCGTGCGGTGGAATGCCGCTGAGGCCAGGGTCTTGTCCGCGTGACCACACCCGATCCGCGTGCTCCATCCCAGCCGACGCCCGCTGTCACCGCGGTTTCTACAGGGCTTCTGGCCGCGCCGATGGCGTGGATGGGCTTGTTCTTCTTCCTGCCCCTGCTGCTCGTCTTCGTCATCAGCTTCATGATGCGGGGGACCTACGGCGGCGTCGAATGGGTCTTCAGCCTCGACAACTACGCGGCGCTGCTCGATCCCTTGTACCTTCGCATCTACCTTCGTTCCATCCTGCTGGCCACCGCGACGACGCTCCTTTGCCTCATCTTGGGCTTCCCGCTCGCTTACTACATGGCGAGGCTGCCGGCTCACTGGCAGGCGGTCTGGATGGTGTTGATCATGATCCCGTTCTGGACCAATTTTCTCGTCAGGACCTACGCGTGGATCTTCATCCTTCGCTCGGAAGGGTTGCTCAACACGGTGCTGATGGAAATCGGGCTGATCAGCCAGCCGATCGAGATCCTGTACACGGATGCGGCGATTTTGATCGGGCTCGTCTACGGCTACCTGCCGTTCATGGTTTTGCCGCTGTACGCCGCGCTCGAGCGACTGGACCGAAGCCTCGTGGAAGCGGCCGCGGACCTGTATGCTACTGGATGGTCTCGATTCCGTCGCGTGATCCTTCCCCTTGCCAAGCCGGGCGTGGCGGCGGGTTGTCTGCTTGTCTTCATCCCATCCGTGGGCGCCTTTATCACACCCGATCTGCTCGGCGGCGCGAGGACGATGATGGTGGGCAACCTGATCCAGCATGAGTTTCTTGTCGTCCGGGACTGGCCGTTCGGATCGGCGGTGTCCTTTGTCTTGATGGCGATGGTGATGGCCGGCTTATGGGGCTATCTGCGATGGGAGGGGCGATCGTGGCTCTGGCGGTGAGCGGATGAAGGGGGGATCGTGGTGAAAATCCGGTTTCTTGGCGTTCAGGGGGTCAGCCTCGGAGCCCTGGCGTTTCTGTACCTCCCTGTCGCGGTCCTCATCGCCTTTTCCTTTAACGATTCGCGCCTCTCGGCGGTGTGGCAAGGGTTCACGATCCGGTGGTATGGCGTCATGCTCACGGACGACGCCCTGCTGGCCGCCATTGGAAACAGTCTCGTGGTCGGGTTGTGCTCGACGGTCGTGGCGACGATTCTGGGCCTGCTGGCCGCGGTCAGCCTCGAGCGTATGGGTTCGGCGCGGGGGCGCCTCGTGGAGACGACGCTGGTCCTGCCGCTGGTCATCCCGGAGATCATGATGGGAGTCGCGCTCATGTTGTTCTTTGTGACGGCGTTGGTTCCGCTGGGCCTCCTGACCATTACGATCGGGCACGCCGTGATGAACGTTCCGGTCGTCATGGTGATCGTGCGAGCCAGGTTGCGCAAGCTGGATCCGAGGCTGGAAGAGGCGGCTCGCGATCTGGGCGCGACGCCCTGGCAGGCATTCCGGCGCGTTACCCTGCCGCTCCTGGTGCCTTCGATCATCGGGGCCGTCCTCATGGCCTTTACCATCTCACTGGACGATTTCATCGTCGCCTTCTTTACCGCGGGGCCGGGATCGACGACACTTCCATTGAAAGTCTACTCGATGGTGAAATCCGGGGTCTCCCCCGCCATCAACGCCCTGTCGGCCGTGCTCATCGTCGTGTCCATGTTGTTGATCGCGGTCTCGCTCTGGTTCCAACGGAAAGGCGGGGTGGCATTATTTCGCGAATAGGGCGGGGTTCCTTTTCGTGGTGCCCGCGCAATCGGGCATCGATCTTTGTTTTAGCGATGCCCGGATTTCCGCCTCCGCCACGGCTATGGCGGACAAGCCTGCGTCCGGAGGAATGACGGGAAATCGGATGGATACCCACATGGACGCGACCAGATCACGACCGCTCTTTTGCTACGTGTATGTACTGCTCGTTGTTTTCTGCTGCGCGGGGTGCGAGCAAGCGCCGACCACCAACGGTCCGGCGCGCTCCGGCACAGGCGCGGCGCAGACCCTGTACTATTTCACGTGGTCGGATTACGTGGACCGCGAGCAACTGGCCGGGTTCGAGGCGCGGACTGGTGCGCGGGTCGTGGTGGATACATTCAGCAGCAATGAGGAGCTGCTCGCAAAGATTCAAGGCGGGGCCGGTGGATACGATGTGGCCGCGCCTTCCGACTTCATGGTCTCGATCATGGTTCGGGAAGGCCTCCTGGCTGAGCTGGACCTCGCGCGCATCCCCAATGTGGCCTCGCTTTCTCCGTGGCTGAGCGATCTGCCGTTCGACCCGGCCCAGCGCTACGCCGTCCCGTATCTGTGGGGGACCGTCGGTATCGGATTCGACTCGGCGGTCGTGGCGACACCACCCGACAGTTGGGAGGTGCTGTGGGATCCCCGCTATCGCGGCAAAATCAGCATGCTCAACGACCAGCGGGAAGTCTTCGGCGTGGCGCTGCGCGCCATGGGCCATTCGCTCAACGAGACGGCCCCCGCGGCGATCGAGCAAGCCAAGCGCAGGCTCCTCGCGCAAAAGCCTTTGGTCAAGACGTACACGAGCGAAAACTATGACAACCTGCTGGCGGCGGGGGAGGTGGCGCTGGCCCACGGGTGGGGCGGTGCCGTCGCGCGGGCGATGGACGAACGGCCCTCGCTCCGCTATGTCATCCCCAGAGAGGGGGCGACCATCTGGGCCGACTGCCTCGTCGTGTTGCGCACGTCGCGGAACAAGGACCTTGCCATGCGGTTCATCAATTATCTGTTGGAGACCGATGTGGCCGTGCACACCACCAATCGTCTGCGCTTTGCCTCGGCCAACCGGGAGGTCAAGGATCGGGTCGACGCCCGCGTTCGGCAAAACCCGGCCGTCTATCCTCCCGAGGACGCGCGGGACCGTCTTGAATGGATGGTGGACGTGGGCGATGCCATTCGCCTCTACGATCGGGCTTGGACGGAGCTCAAGATGCGATGAGGGACCCTTTCCTGGGGATATTCCACCGGGCGGGGGGGACCCGGTATAATGGCGTTACGCGCGAAAGGCTCCGAGCAAACGAGCAGGAGTGATGACGATGAGAAAGACGACACGGTGGCTGGTCTGGGTTCTCGCTTTCGCATTCCTGATACCGACCATGGTCTTGGCCCGCTCGGTGGAGGAGCGCGGCCACGCGCTGCTGGTCCAGGTCCCGTATTTCGGTCCGCCGGGGACAGAGCCCGTCCCGCCCAACGCCGTTCCGCCCAACACCGAGCCGCTCACCGAGCAGGAGAGGGCGCGGGCGGAGGCCCTGCTGCCCTTGCTCTCGGGCAATCAAGAGTTGTGGGCCATGGGGGAGTTCGTGCACCTCGGCGCGCCTGTCGTGCCCGTCTTGGTCAAGGCGCTGAAGATGCCTGATCCGCGCCTTCGGTACAACGCCATTGAAACCATGAGCATGATCAAGGCCCCGTCCGCGGCGCCCGCACTCGTCGAGTCGGCGATGGAACCGAACGAGATTTTGCGGGTGCGCGAGCATGCGCTCCGTGTGGCCGTCCGGCTGGATCCTTCCGTCACCGTCGATGCCATTCGGATGATGGCGCAGGATTCCCATGACACGATTCGCAAGACCGCGGCCTTTGAAAGCCGTTATGTTCGCGACAAGGGGGTCATCCCGATCCTGATCGAGCTCATCAAGGATGAGCAACGTTACGTGGCGGAGACGGCCGTCCAATCTCTGCTGCGGCTCACGCGGTATGAAGCCGAGCTGCATGATTGGTCCATCTCGACCCCGGAGGATCGCGAGCAATGGGCGCAAGAATGGACCGACTGGTGGGCGGCCAACAAAGACACCTT
>JBFISJ010000085.1:0-10827 GCA_041608595.1 Nitrospiraceae bacterium | reverse complement strand
ACGCCCGACATTGAGCACGGCTGCTTCACCAATTCGGCGTCATCCGGGTGTGATTCGGTCATCTCGCCGGAGCTCGGGAAAGAGTTGTTCGGCTTCATCCCGCAGCAGCTCCTGCCGCACCTCAGATGGCTGACGCAGCCGGAGTACGCCCATGTGTACTACGTCGACCTGACTCCGAAGGTGACGGATGTCAGGATCTTCACGCCAGACGCGGACCATCCGGACGGATGGGGTACGATCTTGATCGGCGGGTTCCGTTTGGGCGGCAGTTGCGGCTCCTGTACCGCTGGTACCGGAGGGCAGCCCATGACGGTGACGGCCGACTTCAATTACGATGGCGACACCGTTGATCCAAACGATACTCGGACGTTCTACAGCGCCTACTTCGTCCTGGACATCACCAATCCCGAGGCTGCGGGCTATCCGCAGCTGCTCTGGAGCTTTTCCAGCTCCGATCTCGGCTTCACCGCGTCAAGGCCCTCCATGCTCAGAGTGAGCCCGGCGAGCTCGGCGACCACGGACAACACCGACGCCAAGTGGTATATGATCGCGGGGTCGGGACCGACGGGGTATGACGGGAGCATCGCTCAGACGGGCAAGCTGTACGCGATCGACCTCGCGGTTGGCCCCGGCGCCAACAACGCCAACGTGCAGACGTTCGACGCGGAGACGCTGAACGCCTTCATGAGCGATACGCTCACGATCGATCGGGATTTCGATTATCGTGTGGATGTCTCCTATATGGGGAGCGTCATCGACGACGGCAGCTTGCCGTGGCGCGGGAAGATTCAGAGGATGACGATGAATGCCTGCACGGCGACCCCGTGCTCTACCAGCACCTGGGGTCTGCTCTTGAGCGGAAACCGGGTTCCGACCGAGGTGCTCGACACGTTTCCCACCAGCGGCAGCATCGAGATGGGGCCGATCACGGCCGGGGTGGCGGTCGCCATCGATGACGCCGACAAGCTCTGGATCTTCGGCGGGACGGGTCGGTACTTCAGCGTGCCCGACAAGACAAGTACCGAGCAGCAGTATTTCGTCGGCGTCAAGGACTCCGTCTTGAACGGGTCCTGCACCGAGAGCAGCAAAACCAACTGCCAAGGCGACGATCTGGTCGATTTGTCGGGTGCACAGGTGTGCCTCCTCGGTGTCGGAGACTGCGGGAGCGGAACCGATCAGGTCACGGGCGTGACGGGGGCGAGTA
Source organism: Nitrospiraceae bacterium (assembly GCA_041608595.1). Taxonomy (GTDB): domain Bacteria; phylum Nitrospirota; class Nitrospiria; order Nitrospirales; family Nitrospiraceae; genus JBFGRM01. The sequence continues at coordinate 9,623 of JBFISJ010000085.1, read as the reverse complement.
ACTTTCCCGCGCTCATCTCGCTCGTCGCGAGCAAGGACGGGTGGTACACAACTCTGCCGGACACGGGTGAGCGCGCCCTGTCGAAACCGCTCGTGATCGGCGGCCTGGTGCTGTTCCCGACCTTCGTGCCCGATAATGACCCATGTGCCTCCAGTGGCAACAGCCACATGTATGCGCTCTATTACAGGACCGGCAGCGCGTACCACACGCCGGTGATCGGCACAACGCCGTCCGGCAGCAACAAGAACGTCAACCGCAGGACAGGCATTGGATCGGGAATGGCGTCGCAGGCGGTGGTGCACAAGGGCAAGGGCAGCAGCGGCGGCAAGACGACCGCGTACGTGCAGAAATCTTCCGGCGAGCTGACGGCGATCAGCGTCGACACCGCTGGGCCGGTCACAAGCCGATTCGTGACCTGGTACAACGTGCGCAACTGACACGAGGACAGCTGACACGGAGGCGTGACCGATCCAATGATCGGCGAAGCGCAGGGGCCCACGGCTCAATCCGCCGTGGGCCCCTGTTGTTTTTTGTGAGAAAAACGTGCTGGGAACCTTCTCGTTGACGCGACACGTTCACGCTTGAACCGTCCAACTGCCCCCCCTCTTCCAGGCCGCGACCGGCGGCCCAGCAACGCGATAGGCTCGGTCGGGACGCTTTTCGGCCGGTCCAGGCTCCCCGCCCCGTCGATCAGTCCACCCATCCCCGCACCCCCCAAGAGAGGAACCTCTTCAGCGGGATTTACGTTGGAGCGCGATGGCGATAGGCTCGGCATGAGTCTAGTACGCAGATGTATTTACTGTTTTGCCCTATCGATATCTCAACAAATGAACTGGAGAAGGAGTAACGAAGAATAACCATGCTGCGCTGGCTCATCACCCTCCCCGGCATTGTGTTGAGCATCGTAGTCCTGGGCTCGATACCTGCTGACGCCCAGGTCATTATGAACAACTATGCCGCGCGACCGCCTTTTGCGAGCACCGGAGTCACGACTCCGAATGTTCTCTTCGTGGTAGACGCCTCGAGTAGCATGCGTAGGCTGGCCGCGCAGGAGGTCGCTGGCGATGCTGGCCTGGGCGAGTGGGATCATGACAACACCTACTCCGGCTACTTCGATCCGATGCGTTGTTATGACTATGACAGTACGAACAAGCGCTTCGTGGTCGGTGGTGGTGCGAAGGCCTCGATTTCCGCGACATGTCCTGCTTCCAGATGGGACGGTAATTTTCTGAACTGGGCCACGCTGCGCCGGTTCGACGCGGCTAAGATCGCGCTGAACGGCGGCGCGTGCATCGACACCGCCACCGACCAGGTTGGGTATCGGGACGTCGATGGGAACTGTCTGCCGAGCGGGTCACCGGCGAAGATCACCGTGACGGCGCACCATCGATGGACCTCGAATTCCGGGAGCCAGGGGGGCCATGTCACCACCCCAGCGGTCAAAGGGCCGGGCTTTGCAAACTCCTACGATGGCCGGGTGCCGTCCGGTGTCCAGTCGGGTGCCGGCGGCAATGACCTGTATTTCCACATTCGCGGCGGAATGGCAGGGATGCAGGGGACGTTTTGTACCGCCCTCAGTTCCACTGCGCCCTCGGACAGTGCGACCTCCTGCAATGATCCCGGCGACAGTTACGTCGAACAGCAGTTTTACATCCGGGTGGCCATGGACATCCAACCCCAAGGGGTGATTCAGCAGGTCGGCGGCCAGGCTCGACTTGGCCTGATGATGTTCTCGAGTGGCTCAGGCGTGGAGGGCAAGGGCTGGCTGACCGTGCCCATTGGGTCCCGTCAGGCCCGGGACCATTTGGGAACGACGATCGAGACATTCACCACGAACACCGCGGCGATCCTCGACGCGGTAGATGAGTCGATTCAGCTTAGAGGCACGCCGGCGGTTGAATCGCTGTACGAGGCGATTCGCTACTACGCGCAGTTGGGCGAATACGATAGCACGGCGTTCCATACGCTGGCCTACTCCCCCGCCGTTGCCCTTGGTGCCAATGGGACCGGATCCCTCGGCTCGGGTGAGATCACGGTGCTCACGGGCGGCGAGTCCTGCCCGGGGGGGTATATCGCGAGCGCCTGCGGTCGTGATCCGATGTTCTTCGGGAGCGACCACACGCCTCCGTGGGCTGTGCCCTCGGCTGCGATTCCCTGCTGCGAAAACTATATCATTCTGCTCACCGACGGCGCCCCAAACAATCAGACCGCTCTGCCGCTGAGCCTGGTCGACTACGGCCACAGCGTGCACGGCGCGCACGATCCCGCGATCGACAACGAGGACTACGACCTGGTAGGCTTGGCCTATTGGGGACACATCCACGATCTCCGGCAGAGCACGGTGCCCGTGATCGGCGAGACCGGGCACGACCTGCCCGGCTTTCAAAATGTGACCGTCTACACCTTCTTCGCGTTCGGAGAGACCGACGGGCGTAATCTCCTCCAGCTGACGGCGAAATTCGGCGGCTTCCAGGATACCGACGCACCGGGGGATCCCGGGTACAATGAGCCGGACAAGGTGTCCGAGTACGACAAGGTGAACAACTATACCGGTGCCGCCGGGGCGGATGGCATTCCGGACACGTATTTCGAATCCTCCAACGCCAACGATCTGAAGGACAAGCTCACCGCGACGCTCGCGAGCATTCTCCAGCAGAGCGGGTCCGGAAGCGCCGCCTCCGTCCTCGCCTCGTCCAGCACCGGGGAAGGCGCCGTGTATCAGTCGTACTTTTACCCCAGCACCGTCGAGGGCTTGCGCACGATCAAGTGGATCGGCTACACGCAAGGACTCTTCCTGGACGCCTTCGGCAATCTTCGGGAGGACACCGACGACAACTACAAGCTCACCTACAAGGACGACAAAATTATCCGCACTCGTTTTGACACGGCCACGAATGAGGTGGTGGTGGACCGGTACGACGATTCCGATGCGAACGGCCTCGCGGATACTTTTCTGAACACGGTACCACTCAAGCAGATCAACGGCATTTGGGAAGCAGGGGAACGCCTTGCGCTGACCGCGTCGACTTCCCGGAATATCATCACGTGGGTGGATACGGACAACAATCGCGTCGTGGACGGTGGCGAGCAGATTCAGTTCACGACTGCCAACAGTTCGACCATTGAGCCGTATCTAGATCCGACGGATAGCAGCGGCAATCCGTTGCCCGCTCCGTTTACCACGAGCAATATCATAAACTTCATCAGGGGGGATCAGGTTGCCGGGATGCGCGACCGCGAGCTGACCGTCGGCGGCAGCTTGAACGTGTGGAAGCTCGGGGATCCCATCCATGCCCGACCGATCACGGTGGCGGCCCCCGCGCAACGGTATGACGTGTTTTATGGAGACTCCTCCTACACTGCCTTCTTCAATCAGTACAAAAATCGCCGGCAGGTGGTCTACGTGGGCGCGAACGATGGAATGCTGCACGCCTTCAACGCGGGCTTCTACCATCCCGGGGATGACCCCGGCACCACGGCAGCCGGCGAAATCGAAAGCGGCTGGTTTACACGCACACCGACCGACAACAGCAGCGGGCCGCTCTTGGGGGACGAGCTCTGGGGTTTCATCCCGCAGGAGCTGCTCCCGCACCTGAAGTGGCTGACCAGGCCGGATTACTCACACGTGTACTATGTGGATCTGACCCCGAAGGTCACGGACGCGCGCATCTTCACGCCGGATGCCGATCATCCCAACGGCTGGGGCACGATCCTGATGGGCGGCTTCAGGCTGGGAGGGAGCTGCGGCAACTGCGCGCCCGCGACGGGCGCCCCGCCGATGGCGGTGACCGCGGACTTCAATGGTGACGGCGACACGACTGATCCAGACGACACGCGCACGTTCTACAGCGCCTATTTCGTCCTGGACATTACGAATCCGGAGACGGATCCGAAGCTCGTGTGGAGCTTTTCGAGCAGCGACCTGGGCTTGACGACAACGGTGCCTTCGATGCTGCGGGTGAATCCGGCTGCCAGTGGCATCACCGCCAATACGGATGCGAAATGGTACATGCTCGTCGGGTCGGGCCCAACGGGTTACGACGGGAGCATCGCGCAGGCCGGCAAGCTCTTCGCGATCGACCTGGTCCAGGGACCTGGGGTCAACAATGGCCTGGTGAGCACCCTCCCCGCGGAAACCCTCAATGCCTTCATGGCAAGCCCGGTGACCATCGACCGGGATTTCGACTATCGGGTGGAGGTGGCCTACATGGGGAGCACCATCCACGACGGGAGTCTGCCCTGGCGAGGCAAGCTCTACCGGATGACGATGAACGACTGTACCGTCACGCCGTGCTCCACGGGGACGTGGGGGATCGCGTCCGGAAGCGATCGGCAGCCGACGGAGATCCTGGACACGTTCCCGGCGTCGAATACGATAGAGCTCGGACCCGTCACGACGGCTCCGGCTGTCGCCATCGATGACAGCAACAAGCTCTGGGTCTTTGCTGGCTCCGGTCGGTACTACGGTATCAACGACAAGGCCAACACCGATCAGCAATACTTCGTTGGCGTCAAGGACTCCGTCCTGAACGGCGCGTGCACGGAAAGCACCAGAATCAATTGCCATGACAACGATCTCATCGATGTCTCCTCTGCGCAAGTGTGTCTTGTCGGGACCGGTGACTGCGGCGGTATCACGAATCAGGTGACCGGCGTCGGGGGCGCCTCTGATTTCGCGTCGCTGGTCGCGTTGGTGGCGAGCAAGGACGGATGGTACACCACCCTCCCAACCTCGGGCGAGCGAGCGCTCTCGCGGCCCATCGCTCTCGGGGGAATCGTGTTGTTCCCCACCTTTGTCCCGGCCAATGATCCCTGCGCTGCCAGCGGCGAGAGCTATCTATACGCGCTTTATTATCGGACCGGCAGCGCCTATTCCTCTCCTGTGATCGGGACATCGCCCGGGAGCGGCAGCAACAAGATCGTCAACCGGTCGACAAGTCTCGGTGTCGGGATGGCATCACAGGCGGTGGTGCACATCGGAAAAGGCGGCAGTGGTGGGAAGGCCACGGCATACATCCAGAAATCCTCCGGCGAGATCACGAGCATTGGGTTTAATTCGCCGGCGGCTCTCCCGAGCCGGTTCATGACCTGGTACCGCGCGCTCGATTAGCGCAGGCTTGTGCAAGCCCACGGGCGCAAGGTCTCGGCGAGTTGGCGGGCCCGTCGCGGAGGCCCGGCTTCCCTCGAAGGGAGGGGCCCCAAAGCAGGATTGATGGTTCGGCCCCGCGATGGTACAGTTCGTCATGGATGGCGGCACGTCGAACGGTCGACCCGCACTGTGCCGGAAGCAGTCAGGAGTAAAGGAGAGTCTTAAAGAAAATATGGACTGTTAGTGTCCAAGGGCAAACCACTCGAGAGGGTGGGACGCAAAGCCGAGGGACCTCAGCGGGATCGCACGACGACCCGACGGTTCGCCTGGTTGCCACGCTGAACAGACTTCACAGGGGTCCGATTCAACGGGAACGCGCCCATTCTCTCTCATCGAGGGAATGGGTTTTTTTTTACTTGAGTTCCTGAGGTGGGTCACGCGGCTCGCGGAAGCAAAAAAAGGTGTTGGCCTGATCAAAAATGTTCGGAATTCAGGAAACCCTGAGAGATGATCAAAAAAATGCTGACATTTCATGCAGTTGGACGGCCGCATGGTGGTCGTCGAGGCACACACATTGCGTAAGCAAAACTTTGCATATGGGCGTCCGTATCGAACGACCAAACTAAATCCCGGAGGTAGGCCAACTATGAATCCTCTCACCCGTACCGCGATGGCTTTTGTGATGATCGCCCCGCTGACCGTCTTCTTGCCGATCTCACCGGGGGGGACTCCTGGCAAGATGTGGGACGTCGTAGCGACCGTGCATGCCGACAGAGGCCCAGGTGGCGGCGGTAATAGCCAACAACTCGAAGGAAGTGTCTGGGGTGAAATCAAGCGGTATACCGACAGCTACATCTTGGTCGACAACAGGACCTACCCCTATGCGAAGAACGTCGTCATCGACACATACACGCTCGAGAAGGATGAACGCGGCAACGTGCGGATCGTGCTCGATGAGACGGGCAGGGTCACGCATATCTTCTTTTACGGCATCGACATGCCCGACGTGATCCGACGCTACAAGATGTGATCGGACGAAGATTCGGAGGCACAGCATGAAACGCGCACGGCTCATCGCAAGTCTCCTCATCGCGGTCCTGGCGGTGGCGACACCGAAGGCCATGTGGGCGCAGTCGCTGGCCGACTACACGGCCTACCCACCCTTCATCAGCGACGTAGTCCCGCCCGTTGTGATGTTTGTCATGTCGAAGGACCACAAGCTCTTCTACAAGGCCTACAACGACGTCATGGATCTCGACGAGGACGGGACGATCGACATCACCTATACGGACACGATCGACTACTACGGCTACTTCGATCCGAAGAAGTGCTACACGTACACCTCTGGCCAATTCGAGCCGACCGTGGCGGGCACGGGCGCCAACGGCCATTACTGTACGAGCGAGTGGAGCGGCAATTTCCTGAACTGGGCGACGATGTCCCGAATCGACATCCTGCGCAAGGTCTTCTACGGCGGCGAGCGATTTACCGATAACTCCACCCAGACGGTGCTCATGCGCGCCCTGCTCCCGCAGGACGCCCACTCCTGGGTCAAGGTCTATAAAGCGGCCGACGTCTCCTCGCTGACCCCTTTTGCCTGGGGGCAGATCACTCTGTGCAACCTCAACACGTCTAAGACAGACAACGAGTCCTTTCTCTACGTCAAGAACGGCCTCTATCCCTATGCGGCGAGCACTGAGGGAAAACAGTGTACCAAGGAATTTCCGGGGGGACCCGCCTTTGTCCCGGATTCCACGTACAAGGTGTTGGTCAAAGTGTGCGTCGCGTCCAAGCCGGAATCGAACTGCGTCGAGTATCAGAGTGGCAAATGGAAGCCGACCGGCATCATGCAGCGGTTCGGCCTCAATCGTCAGAACAACTTCGATCCCACGGACGACGTCGTCCAGATGAAGTTTGGGCTCATCACGGGAAGCTTTGGCGGGAATGTGAGCGGTGGGCTCCTCCGAAGCAATATCGTCGATGTCAATTCGGAGTTCAGCAACAGCAACGGGATCCTCAAAGCAAGTTCCTCTGTGATCAAGACACTGAGTCAATTGAAGGTCACCCAATACAATTACAGCACGGGCTGGTATGACGCCGGAGGTAGCGAGGGATCCTGCGTCCCCAGTGAGCCTGCGACGCTGAGCAATGGAGTCTGCACGAGCTGGGGCAACCCGATCGCGGAGATGCTCTACGAGACGATCCGGTATTTCAAAGGGGAGACCAACCCCACGACGGAATTCGATCTCGGTGATCCTGGATTTACCTCACTGCCCGATAAATCGAATTCCTGGGCTGATCCCTATGCGAGCTGTCCGGAGTGTGCGCAGCCTTACGCGCTGATCATTTCCGACGCGTTTCCGTCCTACGACTCCGATCACCTGCCGGGGTCCTACTGGCCGGCGACGATCACCCCGAGCACCGGCACACCGAGTGTGCAGACGCTGATCTCGAACGCGAACATGAATACGCTCGAAGGCATCGGCAATGTCTTCGTCGGCGAGTCTGCCGGCACCTTCAACCGGGCCTGCACGGCGAAGACAGGCGATTTCACCAACATCCGTGGCCTCTGCGGCGAGGAGCCGACGAAGCGGGGGGCCTTCTACCTGGCCGGCCTTGCCCATTACGGCAAGACGACAGACCTGCGCTCGGGGTTGACCGGCGATCAGAAAATGACGACCTTCTCGGTGATGACCGGTTCCCCAATACCCGATCTTCAGTTTACGGTCGGCACGGACACGGTCCAGCTCATCCCCATTTTCCACGACGGTTGCCCGGATACCTCTTATCCCGGCTGCGGCAGCCAGGGCGCCGGCGGCGATAACTCCAAGGGCGCGCTGGTGGACTTCCAGTTCTGCCAGAACGACGCGGACTTCACGACGGAGCAGGGGAACGGCTACACGTCCTGCTACGATATCATGTGGGACGATGCGGAGTACGGCTGGGACTACGAGTTGGACATTCGGCATCGCATGTACGTCAAGACCGGCGCGGGAACCATCACAGTCAAGGTAAAGGGGCTCTCCGCCGCGGCCGGGCACACCGACTATGCCGGCTACCTCATTCAGGGCGTGACGGGCCAGGGTGAGTACTATGAAATCAAGTGCGGCGGGGGCGCCGGTTTCAGCGACTGCGACCGCTACGACGGAAACGAGACAGCCGAGAACGAGCGGACGTTCACCGTCACGGGCTCCTCGACCGGCTTCCTCAAGGACCCGCTTTGGTACGCCGCGAAGTACGGCGGCTTCAAAGACGAGGACGGCGACGGGACGCCGAATCTCGCGTCTGAATGGGATGCGGACGGGAACGGCCGGCCGGACACGTACTTCCACGCGGCCAACCCGCTGAAGCTGGAAGAGCAACTCGGGAACGCGATGCTCGCGATCCTTCAGCGGGCTTCGGCAGGTTCCGCGGCGTCGGTGCTGGCCTCGTCGTCTACGGGCGAGGGCGCGCTCTATCAAGCCTTCTTCTTCCCCTCGCTCTTCGAGGGCACGCGGGAGGTCAAGTGGACCGGCGCGACGCAGGGGCTGTTCCTCGATGCGTTCGGGAACCTGCGCGAGGACACTGTCAACGATGCGAAGCTCGTGTATGAGGACGACCAGATCGTGCGGCCGCGGTTCGACGTGGGCCTGAACAAGACGGTCATCGATCGGTATAACGACAGCGACGCGAACGGGCTACCCGACACGGGGACGCCGGTCGGGACCGTGGACCTGAAGGACATGACGCCGATCTGGGAGGGGGGCACATCGCTGGCGAACATGAACTCCTGCGATCGGAACATCGAAACTTGGGTGGATCTCGACGGCGACAAGATCGTGGATGCCGGCGAGCAGATCGAGTTCAACGCCAACTGCGCCGGCAGGACGAGCAATACGGGTAAGCTTGCGCCCTACATCCGGGCGGGTGCGGCCCCCTACACCGCGGAAAACATCATCAACTTCATCCGCGGCGACCAGATCGCCAACATGCGCGATCGTGAGCTCACGGTGGGCGGCTCGCTGAAGGTCTGGAAGCTGGGCGATCCGGTGAACGCGCAGCCCATCGTCGTTGGCCCCCCGGCGCAACGGTATGACCTCATCTACGGGGATATCACCTACGCCGACTTCTTCAACGACTATAAGGACCGGCGGCAGGTCGCCTACGTGGGCGCGAACGACGGGTTGCTGCACGCCTTCAATGCGGGCTTCTTCCATCGCGGGGACGACCCCGGGACCGCAGCCGTGACGGAGCACGGCTACTTCAAGACGACGGCGCCAGGTGTGACTAAGACACCGCCGCTGGGGGATGAGATGTACGCGTTCATCCCCCAGGAGCTGCTGCCGCATCTCCAGTGGCTGACACGGACCGATTACGGCCACGTCTATTACGTGGATGCGACGCCGAAGGCGACGGACGTGCGGATCTTCTGCGACGGGGCTGGCGGCGCGCCTTCGCCCTGCGTGACCGGACAGACCGGCGTGAGCCACCCGAACGGCTGGGGCACGATTCTCATGGGTGGATTCCGGCTCGGCGGGAGCTGCGGCGCCTGCGT
>JBFISJ010000084.1:0-10999 GCA_041608595.1 Nitrospiraceae bacterium | reverse complement strand
CCGCAAGCGTCCCGCAGTCGACCGCGACGAAGGGCTTGCCGCGCCGAGGGCTGTGGGTGTGGATGGCGCGCGCCACCAGCTCTTTTCCCGTTCCGCTCTCCCCCTGAATCAGCACCGTGGCATCGGTCTCGGCGACCCTGGCGATGAGTTTGTACACCCCAACCATGGCGGCGCTTTTGCCGAGAATGAGGTCGAGCTGCGAGGGTTGTTGCAACTGGAGCTGCTCGCGCAGTGCCTTGTTCTCGTTGAGGACGCGCCGGTGCTCGAGGGCCCGGCGGACGAGAAGACGGATCTCCTCGACAAGGAAGGGTTTACTCAAGTAATCGAACGCGCCCGCCTTGATGCCCTCGACCGCCGTGGCCAGCGAGCCGTAGGCCGTCAGCAAGATCACCAGCGTCTCCGGGTGGCGCTTGCGGGTCTCGGCAAGGAGGGCCAGCCCGTCCATCCCGGGCATCTGGATGTCGCTAATGACCAGATTCGGTTCCTCCCGGGCCATAGTCTCCAGGGCAAGATCCGCGCTCGACGCGGCGTGGACCTCATGACCCTCTTTCACCATGAGCTCCCGGAGCAGCTCGAGCGTGTCGCGGTCGTCATCGACGATGAGTATCCTGGCGGGTTCGGTCATGACCGGAGCTCTCCCTGGACCGGAAGCGAGACCATGAAGCTCGTTCCCTCGTGGACTTGACTGGTCATGGTGAGCTGACCGCCGTGGAGACGCACGGCTTCTCTTGCAATCGCCAAACCAAGGCCCGTGCCCACCCCCAGGGGCTTGGTGGTGAAAAAGGGTTCGAAGACACGGTCCCGGTGTTGTGGGTCGATCCCGGTTCCCGTGTCTCCAATCTCCGCCACGATACAGCGCCCGCGATCGGCCGCGTTCGATGACCCGTCTTGGTAGGTGCGAACCATGAGCCGGCCCCCTTGCGGCATGGCATACAGCGCGTTATCGATCAGATTGGTGAACACTTCGTGGAGCTGCGCCCCGTCGGCGGTAATCGGCGGCACGCCGTCGCCGAATTCCGTGACCAGCTCGATCCGTTGCTGCTCAATGGCCGGACGGAACAGGTTCAACACCTGCTCCAGCACGGCATTGACATCAACCCGGGTACGTGGCGGTTCAGGCATGCGCGCCAGCGTCAGCAAATCCTGAATGACCCGGGAGAGGCGCTCGATCTGGCCCATGACCGTCTTGACACGGCTTCTGACGGCGTCGCTCAAGCTGGAGTCCTCAGCCAGGAGCTGAATGTGACCGGAGATGCCGGTGAGTGGCGTGCCGATCCGGTGCGCGACCGTGGCGACCGTCTGGCCAAGCACCGCCAGTCGTTGCACCCGGGCAGTCTCACGCTGCGTCGCGGACAGTACGTCATTGAGGTCCTCCAGTTCCTGATTCCGCTTGAGCAATTCGGCCGTCGCCTCCGTGACGCGCCCCTGCAGGCTGTCGTTGGCCTCTTTTAGCGCTTCGTAGAGCCGTCGGTTTTCCTGAGCGACCAACCGGAGCTGCTCCACCATCAGGTTGAACTGCGCACCGACCAGGCCGATCTCATCCTGTTGCTCCACGGGAACGGATGCCGTGAGGTCCCGCTTGGCCACCGCCGTCACGGCCGATTGGAGGCGTTGCAGTGGTCTGTGGACGTGGAAATAGAGAAACAGGTTGATCGCCAGCACGATGAGCACGCCGGCAAGTGTCCGGATCGTAATCGACCACGTGCGGTGGTGAGCCAGGAGCGAATCGAACTGGCCGGTCCAGACCTCCGCGTAGAGGACCCCCACGACCTCCTCCTTGACTCGGATCGGGACAGCCAGGCTCATGCGGTGCGCGCCGGCGTCGTAGCCCAGCTGACTCACTTTCTGTTTCGTGGCGAGGACCTCGCGGACCTCTTGTGGAACCGTCAACGGGTCCATTCCGGTTGCGTCGCCGTGCGTGATGAGCGGAACCGGGGAAGAGGTCGCTCCGCCTTCGGGAACATACAGTTGCAGGAGCAGAATGTCGGGGTTTTCTTCGTAGAGGGCCGCCAGCTCACGCCTTTTCACCGCGTCGCTCTGCAGATCGGCGCGCTGGGTGATATTCAGATCGAAACTCCGCAAGAGGCCAACCGTCTTGGCGTGCAGGTTCTGGCGCGCCAGCTCGCTCACGTAGTGCCGGTCGATGAGATCGGCAAGGAGGAGCGAGACGCCCACGATCATTAACGTCATGATCGTCACGCGCACGTGGAGGCTGCGCGGGTCGACACGGAGTGCCATGCGTGCATCATAGTACCGTGTCTCCCTGGATGCAAAAAAGTCGCGCATGCCGGCCCCCGCTCCAATCAGGAGGCGCTGCCCCCGCTGCCCCAATGGTGAACGGCAGGGGTCACATCTGGCTGCCGGTGACGGACCGGACAGCCTGTCCGACGGGAAGACAGCTTGTCCGCGCGACCCTTCCGCGGCGCGTCGCGCTCATGGGGGCCTTCGCGTGTAAGTCGTGGAATCATCGAGTATTCCTGTGTGGCAGGGCGATGGAATGGGCATTGCACATCAGGGTGGCACCCACGATCCCAAATGACTGGGTGAGTGGGCGAGAGCGCTCGAAAGGAGGTGAGTAAGTGATGAAAAAGCTGATCATGGGGATCCTGGCACTGTTCACCGCGATCGCCTTTGCAGGTGGGAGTCTTGTGTTTGCAGGGGAGGCGACGCCTGCGCAGCGTCACGCACAGGCGCAACAAGTCGCGCCGGAGAAGGCGACTAAAGAGGAACATGCCAAGAAGGGCGTGCAAACCAAGTCGGCCAAGAAGAAGGCCAAGAAGAAGGCAGCGAAGCAACCACGGAAGTCTCAGCAACCGGTGGAGTAACACCTCTTAGTTCATCACTGCACCCTGGCCAGTCTCCTCATGGTCGAACATATGCGGCTGTGAGGAGGCCGGACAGGCAGTCAGCCGGTTCTATGTGAGGCAACGAATGTGAACCAGACCCAGCCGTTGTCCCAAAACACTTCTCCATCTCTCCCAACGGACGCCACCAGTACGGTGCTGACCACTGATCCTTCTGTGCTGCAGGGGAAAGTCACGGTCATCCGAAGGGTTCTGGTGGTCGACGACCACCCCTTGCTGCGATTCGCCATGATCGACGCGCTGATCGGTCAAGGATACGAGTGTTACGGCGCCGAACATGGGCTTGCCGCCCTCGCGGTGCTCGGGACGACCCCCATCGACCTCGTGGTGACGGATCTCTCCATGCCGCAAATGGGCGGCATGGAGCTGCTGTTGCGCATGGGCGCGGATCCCACCGCGCAATCGATCCCGGTGGTGGTCGTGACCGCCTACCTAAGTGACGAGCTCAGGCTGCGGCTTCTCGGTGCTGGGGCGAAGGCCGTGGTCGCCCGATCCGTGCGGCCCGATGATGTCCTTGCCGCGGTCCGGGCTGTGCTCGTCGAGGGCAGCCCCGCCTCCAAGCCGACGGTCGTGCACAGCCTGTAAGTCCCCCCCGACGTCGCTCATCCCTCGGGTATCGCACGCTCCGATCGCTGGCCTCGAAGCACGAGCACGCCGCCGGCACAGACCAGGGCTCCACCGAGCCCGGTCATGAGATCAAGCACCTCCCCCCAGATGACCCAGCCGATGACGGCGGCAAAGACCACGCTGCTGTAGGTAAACGGACCCACCTGAGCCGCCGGGACGAGCGTGATCCCGCGGGTGAGGAAGACTTGCCCGCCGGTTGCAAAGACGCCGATGGCGATCAAGGTGATCCACTGCGTGCCATCGGGCGTCACCCAGGACAGGGGTACGGGAACGCCGGAGACCAGGGTGCCCAGCCCGGCGAAGTAGAACACGATGCGCTCTGGGGGCTCGGTGCGGCTGAGCCCGCGCACGCTCACCGTGGCGACCGCGGCAAGCAGGCCGGAGAAGAGCCCGACCAGGGCGACCGGATTGATAATGCCGGCGGTCGGCTTGAGAATGAGGGTGATTCCGGCTAGGCCGACGCCGAGAGCCCAGACGAGGTCTCGTGTGACCGGCTCGCGCAGCCACAAAAAGGCGAGCAGCGGGATGAACAGCGGCGCGCTGAAATTCAGCAGGACGGCCTCGCCGAGCTGGAGCCGCCCAAGGGCGAAGAAGAAGCAGTACATCGCGGCCAGGCCGGACATTGTGCGGATGGTGTGGGAGGGGAAGCGCCGTGTCGTCAGCCCCACCGCGCCAACGCGGAGCAGCCAGGGAGCGAGACAGATCAGGCCGAACAGGTTGCGGAAGAACACGATCATCTCGACCGGCAGCGCCGAGGAGACGGTCTTGATGCCGGCGCCCATGACGGCAAACATCGCCGAGGCCAGGACCACCAACAACGCCCCTCTGCCGAGACTGTCGGGTCGACCAACCTGGTGTGCAGGCATTACCACGCTCCGGATGGTGGCACAGGTTTCCAATTGCGAGGGCCGGTCCAACCTGGGACTGGGAACGAAGCAAGGCGGACTTCGCTGACGGCGGGAGCACGAAACGCGTCTTCAGGCGTGATGCTTGGGACGTGATGGATAGTCTTGGAGGCCGCGACGAATCGCCTGGTGCGAGAGCCAGGTATAGCCGCTGCGCAACGCCTGACGCCCGGTCTCGGCCGAGTATGCATCATCATTATGGAGGATACCCTTGATCGACTGACGAACCCGGGCCCGCGCCGCACGGCAATATTCACCAGCGAGGTCCCAGCCGTCCTTTCGCCCGGTCGTCTGCTCCAATGACTGGGCGTGGAGGATGGCGGCGGCCATGGTCAGCAGCTCTTCACCGGCCATCTCAATGCGGTTTTGCCTGCCCTGATCATCCCGAAGCGCTTCGCGGTGTTGCGCCATTGCATAGAGCACCGTGCGAGCTAGCTTTCGGCTCGCGCGCTCGAGGTACCGAAGGGTCGCCCCCACCTTCGGGTGCTCGAATTCCGGCCTTCGCGGGAGGGCGCGCGGTTTCCACAGAGACAGGTACCAGGGCAAGTAAAAGCCGGTCAGCTTGAGGAGCTCGGCAACGTGCGAGCCCAGCGGCAAGCTGTCATCGAAGTACCGCTTCGCGCGCTCGAGGTGGGGGTTCAGCCCTTCTCGCGCCACGAATGGTCTCAGGATATCCGTGGCCCCCTCACCGATTCGATACATCTCGGCGTCGCGAACCAGTTGTTCGATGCCGAACGCGGGGTCTCCCCGCACGGCTTTCGACTCCGCCGTCTCGTAGCCGGCCCCGCCGAAAATAACCTGGGCGTCTTTCAGAAATTGAATCGTCTCCTCGGAGCAGAAGATCTTCGCGATGGCCGCCTCGATACGGATGTCGTGCGTCTTTTGATCGGCGAGGTGCCAGACGAGCGTGGCAAGCGCCTCCATCGCGAACAGGCCGGTCGCCATTCTGCCCACGCGCATCTGTTGCGTCTGGCGCTCGGCGAGCGGTTTTTGGAACGTGACGCGCGTATTCGCGCGATCCAGTGTCGGCAGCCACGCCTGCTTGGCCATTCCCAGGCAAATCGCGGGGATGCTGATCGCACGGCCGACGTTCAGGATCGTCAACGCATACTTCAGCCCCTTGCCGACTTCTCCGATGACGCTCTCCGCCGGAACCCTCACGTTCCTGAAGGTCATATAGGCGTTCTCGATACCGCGGCAGCCCTCGAACTGGCAGCGCTGCTCGACGTGGACCCCGGGCAGCTGCATATCCAGGATGAAGATGGTGGGCACCTGGCCCTCGGCCTCCGTTCCAGCCGGAACGGGCACCCAGACGGATTTGCCTTCGACGGTGGTCTTTCGCGCGGGCACGCGGGCGACCAGCGTCAGGTATCGCGCGATGGAGCCGTTGGTGCACCAGAGCTTCTCCCCGTTCACGAGAAAATGCTGTCCCCCGGCGTCGAGGACGGCCTCGGTTTGGATATTCGCGGCGTCCGAGCCGGTCATGGGCTCGGTCAACGCGAAGGCCGACACGTCCTCGCGCGCCACTCGCGGCAGGTACCGCTTCTTCTGGTCCTCATTGCCGAACAAGAGGATCGGCATGGCAATGCCGATGGATTGCGGGACAGCCACCGTGAGGGCCAGGATGTTGCTCCAGCTGGCGATCAACGTCAGCACCCGCCCGTAATTCTTGTGCGAAAAGCCGAGTCCTCCGTACTTCTTCGGGATCTTCATGCCGAAGGCACCGAGCTCAAACAGGCCTTTGAGAACGCGATCGGGGATCTTCGCGGTCCGCTCGATCTCGTCCGGGTCGACCTGGCTACGCAAAAAGGCTTCGATCTGCTTGCAGTAGAGGTCTCCAGCGGCCCGGTCCTCGGGCGGCTCTGGGGGTGGGAGCAGCGCGGTGAAGTCCGGCTTTCCCACGAATAGGCCGGACATGAAGCTGAGACCGGTCAGCCGCTCCCGCGCCTGTTCAATCTGCTCGAGGCCTTTAAAGAGTGATGGCATGAGCTTGCCGCAGGAACTGTCGAAGTGAACCCACGCTGATGCCTAGTACACAGTCTACTGCTTTGCTTTTCGGAAGGCCAGTATAGGATGCAAAGAGGACCCTGCCAGCAACTATCAGCTCGTCCAGCCAGCAGATGTTGGAATGAGGTCATCGGAGGACGGGTTTGACGCACACCGGGTATCCCAGTTCTTCGAGCAGAGTGCGCCGGGCTGAGCACCTTCCGACACCGCTCCAGGCCTGGACAGGGATCTTTCGACTGGGCCTGGGGAGCTAGAACTTAACCTGCACGTCGGCGACGAGCGGGAGGTGGTCCGAGGCGATGAGTGAGGCGCGGGTGCGCGGCAATTGCAGGTCGATCACGTCGATGCTGTCGTCGTAAAAGATGTGATCAAGGTGCAGGACGGGGAAGAAGCCCGGATAGGTCCGGCGGCGTTTCAGGAAGGGGCGGAGGTTCAGACTCTTAAACTTCGGTCTCAGCTTCTGAGCGGCAAGGCCTCGTCCCCATTCGTTGAAATCGCCGAGCACGATCTTTGGGCCACGCAGCCGCTGGCCGTTGACCAGCTCGGCGAGCCGCGCGGTCTGAAACCGCCGCTCGCCCAGCCCTGTGCCCAGGTGCACGTTGTAAACGTGCAGGACCTGCCGGTCGATGAGCACGTCGACGCGCTGGCAACCGCGTGATAGCCGCCATCGCCAGGACAGATCGTGCTGGCTGTGGTGCGCGATGGGGTAGCGGCTCAAGACGACGTTGCCATAAAGGTGACCGCGAATAATGCGCGTCGGGGCCATGGCCCAGTACATCCCCAACGCCGTCGCCAGCTCCTCGTCCTGGCCGGCGTTCCTGGGCCCGGGTCCGATCACTTCCTGAAGGGCGATGATGTCCGCGTTGAGCGGCAGGAGCACGTCCGCGATCCGCTGCGGGCGCATCCGGCGATCGAGGCCGCGGCATCGATGGATGTTGTAGGTGGCCACCCGGAGAGCGGCGCTGTCCTCACAGGCGGAACGGACAGCGGTATTGGCGGTCAACAGAGACAAGGCCAGCTCACTTCCTCTCACATCGGCCGGATGAAGCCATCAAGGGCTGCGTCGATGAAAAACTGGTACGTCGTCGCGCGCAAGGCCTCCCCAAGGCTCGGGGTGAAGATATTCATCCACGCGAACGGCACGAGCCCAAGCCAGGCTGTCTGTTTCGTCCCGATCGTATACTCATACGTTTTCTTGAATTCCCGATCCACGAACAGGTGGTATCGCACGACGTGCCGCGAAGTTCCGTGATACGTCGGCAGCACCGCGCTCGTGGCGTGGGAGACGGCCAAGGCGGCGGCCTCGACGTCGCTGATGGGGTGATACTCGACCTGCACAGAGCAGTATAGACCTTTCTCGGGCGGCGTCAATCTCGGATTAGCTGCAGAAAATATGCCGCTTTCTCGAAAAACTCTCTCGAGCTCCTCATACTCTCCAAGGTCCGGTGGATAGGCGGTAAACAGATCCGATTTCGCCGCGAAGATCGTGTCGCGCCAGTAGGTCCATGGCTCGACTCGATATGAAAGGGGCGCATTTTGCGGCAGGATGGGCGGAGTCCGTACATCGATGAGCGGTGCGTTGTCGTAGGTCGTGATCGTGCATGCCGGCTCCGCAAGAAGCAATGAGACGAGGGCAACAAGGGCGAGCCCCTTTTGAGGCCAAACCCGGGTCCCCAGGTTTTGTGGATAAACCTGTTGACAGGAGAGAGAACGGAACCCTGTCCGTCTATCCGAGCCGGTCATTCGATCACATTGCCTAAGAAGGAGGCATTGACGGTCCATGCCGCACCATACAAGATGTTGGGGGCCATGAGCGTTGAAGGTGAATTCCTACAGTCATTCGTAAAAAATTTAAAAAGATCTTACGTGGCTTTCAGGTCTCTCCGGACAATTGTAACAGATCGTCTACGCGTATCCACTTATCCACAAGTCGTGCTTTTATCTGGGGACAGGTGAAAAAGTCGACGTACGTCGCTACGGCTTTTCCGGGCCTTCCGTCGCCTCGCCGGTCATGGGAACGAAGCGGACGGTCGCGACATTTGTCCGTTGATATCCCTCTTTTGTCCGAGTGATCAACAAGAGGTCCTGGATCACCCGACCGACGGGCAGGATCATGCGGCCACCGACGACCAAATGAGTCAGCAAGGGCTCTGGAACATGGTCCGGAGCCGCCGTGACGATGATCGCATCGAAGGGTGCCTCTTCCTTCCATCCCTGATATCCGTCACCGACGCGGATGGTGACGTTCAGATAGCCGAGCTCCGTGAGCATCACCTCCGCCTGCTTGGCCAGCGGCTCGACGATCTCGATGGTGAAGACATGCGGCACGAGCTCGGCTAACACGGCTGTTTGGTACCCTGACCCCGTGCCGACTTCCAAGACCTTCTCACGACCTTTCAAGCTCAGGGCTTGCACCATCAGGGCCACGAGCGAGGGCTGGGAGATGGTCTGTCCGTGCCCGATCGGAAGCGGCTCGTCGAGATAGGCCATCGAGGCATACCCCTCAGGCACAAACCGATGGCGTGGCACCCGGGCCATCGCGGCGAGCACCCGCGGATCAGACACACCGCTGGGGATGATATGGTCTTCCACGAGCCGGGCCCGCTCAAACTGGCGGCTTTCATCGGTCATCGGTCCCGGGTCCTTTCCGAGCTTCTCGCAGCTGGGGCCCATGGTCGCTATGGCGAGGCACAGGACCATGAGCGGACGGATCGGAGGTGAACTGTCGGCGTGGGCCTTGCTCGAGTGGCACATGCCGGCACGCATCTCTGGAGTGTACCGTCTGACTCAGCAGGAATCCACCCATCGCTTCCGGCACGCGTCGTCGAGCTTTCCTTTTTTGGATGTGATAGGTTGTACGAATGGGACTTGTCAGCAGCCAAGGGGATCTTCCGACATGAGTCGAGGAGAGATTTTCGTTCCCGCTGTGATCGAAAATGTGGCCACCATCGATCCCGGAGAGGTTCGTGCGGTGAGCCTCAGGCTTCCCGACAGCGTGGAGATCGGCGGACGCACGTATCCCCTGAGAGACCAGATGCGTCCCGGCAACGCCTTTCTGGCCAAGCCGCCGGGCGCGAGGACCGGTAAGCTCCGGCGACGCATGTACACCCGATCGAACTGCGCGAAGCAAGCGCCCCTCTCGCTCGAGACTATCATCAACCATACGCATGCGCCCAAGGCCGACACCTCCGTCTGGTGGCAGAGTGACGAGGTTGAGGCGCTGCACAAGAACGACGGCACGATCGACGTCAGGGCTGTCCTGCATCCCGATGACACGCACCTCGCGGTCTTTGAGAATACCGCCGCGATGGGACCCCGCAACCTTCGGCTGGAGCCGGACGGCGAGTGGGAGGCCATGCGGCTGGCCTGCGTGGCGCTGTCGACCGGGATCACGCCGTTTCTCGCCTATGTGCGATACATGCGCGCGCGTGGGTTTGGCCGGTCCGACACCTCGGCCGGCTGCCACCTCGTGCTCATCGTGAGCGTGCGAAACCCCCGGCAACTGATGGCCCACGAGGAGTTGGTCGAAACCCAGCGCGCCTTTCCCGCCCACTTCCGCTACCACCCCGTGCTCACCCGCGAGTGGCCTGACGGTTGGCCCCATGGAAGGGGGCGGATCATTCGGTCGATGGACGGTCCTGAGCCGGCCGGGCGCGTTGATCTTGGCGGTCTGCTCGAGGTCGTCCCCGATCTGTCGACCCGCCATCTCCGGTTCTGCGGCAACGCCGAGGCGCGCAATCAATTACAGCAGGGCCTCGAGCAGCACAACCTGGTCGTCCCAAGCTTCCGGGCGGAAGTTTGGTAGGCCAGTTGTCCGTCATTCCCGCGAAAGCGGGAATCCAGTCCTTTCTTTCCGTCATCCCTGCGGAAGCAGAGATCCACGGATCGTCCGAAGAAAGGATGGGTGCCTGTTTGCGCAGGCATGACTGAGTGAGATACGGGAAACTTAACTGCGAGGACTGGTGATGAAGAAGATGATTCTCTACGCATGCGTCGCGACGGTGGCGGCATTGGGGCTACTGCAACTGATTCCGGTCGACCGCTCGAATCCTCCCGTCGAGCGCGAAATCCCAGTGGCGCCCCAGCTGAAATCGGTCCTGAAGCGCGCCTGTTATGACTGCCATTCCAACGAGACCGTGTGGCCGTGGTACAGCCGGGTCGCGCCAATCTCCTGGCTCGTCGCCTGGGACGTCAAGGAAGGTCGGGAGGAGCTCAATTTTTCGACCTGGAACCGCTATGACGAAAAGCAGCGGGCGAAGAAGATCAAGGAGAGCTGGGAAGAGGTGGAGGAAGGGGAGATGCCGCCCTGGTTTTATGTCCCGCTGCACCCGCAGGCGCGGCTGTCCGATGGGGATCGCCGGATTTTGCGCGCCTGGGCCGGCGCACAGCCATCACATGACCACGAGGACGACTAGCGGGCCGCTTTAAGCGGCGGACTTGAGCGCGGAGATCAGCTCGAGCATCATCTTTTTTCCATCCCCAAACATCATCAGACAGTTTGGAGCCGCAAAGAGGGGATTCGGCACACCGGCGAATCCCGGGCTCAGGCTGCGCTTGACCACCACGACCGTCTTGGCCTTGTCCTCATCAAGGATG
>JBFISJ010000083.1:0-11019 GCA_041608595.1 Nitrospiraceae bacterium | reverse complement strand
GCGGATACCACCGGGCCGTTCACCGCACTGCGCGGTCCCTCTATCAACGATCGGGGCACGATCGCCTTCCACGCCTGCATGGAAGATGGGCGCCTTGATTGTCCGCCGGCTGCGAGCGCAGCCCAGGGTCTGTTCGCCGGAAACGGCGGCCCACTCGTGAGGATTGCGGACACCTCCGGGCCATTCGACGCGCTTGGCGACCCGGCGCTGAACAATGCCGGCCAGGCCGCCTTTATCGCGCGGCTGGACTCGGGCCATCGCGGCATTTACACCGGTCCGGATGCCGAGCGAGACAAGGTGCTCATGACGGGTGACCGCCTGCTGGGCTCAGAGGTGATCGACCTCGGGTTCGTCCACGGACTCGGGTTCAATGACGCCGGCCAGGTCGCCTTCTACGCCCGCATGCAGGACGGCTCCGAAGGGATTTTCCTGGCGACGCCGGACCCTCCTTCCCAGTAACCCGACTGGCCACCCCCATCAGCAGAGACACTCTCCCACCACCAGGGGCGCAACGCTCACGGCTTCCAAGTCTTTGTTATATTAGGATAAACGTGTGCCGACCGTATCCCTTCGGACTTGGTGGCGGAGCCGCCCTGGGAAGGATTTTCATGGGGACTTGAAACCAGGCATACAGGCCTCGTATGTATCTCCCCGGAGGGTGGCAGACGGGGGGACGAAGCTGTCTATGTCCGGCAGTTCCAGCTCCATACAGAGACAGGCGATTCCGGGAGTCCATCTCGACGTCAGGGAGCTGGCGCGCTTTCTAGCCTGGCTCGACCAGGCGGCGCAGTCGGACGAGTGCGGCCTCCCGGTGCCCGATCCGTCGATGTTCCGCGATCGGACCGTGACGCGGTGGACGCAAATGATCATGGGGTTGGCGGCCGGTACGGAACGCGTCGAGGCGAGACTGCGTGGCGCCGAAGGCTTGGTGGATCAGCAAGTCAGCCAGCTTCGACACCAGACCTTACACCTGGCCGAGCAGCTTGCCGCCCTCTATGAGTGTTGTGATCGCGCCGACAAGGCTCAGACCATTCGTCTACGGGCAGCGGGATTGAACCTCCGAGCCTAAATGCGGCGAATCCGGTATGGGATGAACCAACGACGATCGCCCCGAATCGCCTCCTCCGGCTCCGTCACATTTTCCAGCGAGGGCCCCGCCGGATAGGCCCGGGCATCCGACTTGTCGTTCTCGGGATGCGTGCTCGAGACGGCGCAAGAGTTCCCCACCACTGTGTACCTCCCTCTTCGCTTCGCTTCGCCTCGCCTCGACGCGCCCGTTCACGAGGAGCCGCTCGATCTCGATTTGGCGACAGTCCGATGTCCGCAGTACCGGAAAGCCGGACTCGAATTCATTCGACTCGACCCTGGCACCCAAAGCCGTCTCCGGAGCCCCACCTTCTCCACGACCATGCGCACCAGGACCAGGAAGTGGACGCGGGTTCCCATGTGACCAGCCGGCTCGACGGCGCCGCCTTCATATCCTCAGATCGTCACTCAGCGCCAGCGCCTTGATCTGCGCATAGACCCGCTGGCCGACTCCCAAGCCGAGCTTCGACACCGACTTCTTGGTAATGCTGGCCAGCAGCGGGCACCCCACATCCAGCCTGACATGAACAGACGGCTCGTCGCCCCCGGTGTCTCCGATGCTCTCGATCGTGCCCTCGAGAATGTTCAAGACACTCGTCTGCAAGGGTGGACCGCCCGTCACGAGGCTGACATCCTTCGCAAGAATATGCACCCGCAACGGCTCACCGACGGATCGCGGCCGATAGGGCACGTAGAGCGAGCGCCCGCGGAATTCGACCCTCGTCAGACCGAACTCCGGCTCGTGGCCGACGACGCGCGCATCGATCAGGGCACCCAGCCGATCCGGCTCGATCGCACCTCGCAGGTCGAACCGGGCCAGCACCTCGTTGATCGGCCCCACAGCCTCGACCCTGCCCCCGCGCATGACGATCAGCGTTTTACTGAGCTGGAGTACCTCGTTGAGGGCATGGCTCACGTAGACGATCGGAATACGCAGCACGGCGTCGAGCCGTTGGATGAACGGCAGGATCTCGCTCCTCACCCTCCAATCAAGCGAGGACAGCGGCTCGTCGAAGAGCAGCAGCTGCGGGCTTGTCAGCACCGCACGGCCGATGGCCACCCGCTGCTGCTCGCCGCCCGAGAGCCGGGAGGGCCGACGGTCGAGCAGGCGTCCGATCCCGAGCAAGTCCACGACTCGATCGAAATCAAACCGACGCTCTGCCGGCGGCGTTCGAGAGAGACCGTATTCGAGATTGGATCGGACGCTGAGGTGGGGGAAGAGACGCAGGTCTTGAAACACGTACCCGACCGCGCGGCGGTGAACGGGCTGGAACAGCCCCCCCGCCTCGTCCTGCCAGACCTCGTCACCGATCCGCATGAAGCCGCGCGGCGCGCGACAGAGGCCGGCGAGACACCGAAGCAACGTGGACTTCCCGCATCCCGAATGACCGAAGACGGCAATGGCCCCGTCGGTCGGCACCTCCATGTCAACGTCGAGCCGAAACCCCGGGTAGTTGACTTCGAACTGTGCCCGCAACGTTGTCATGACACGTGCAGAGGCAGCCGCCGGTTGACCGTGTAGACCAGGAGCAGCACCACAAAGGAGAACAGGAGTAACCCGGCCGACAGCATGCGCGCCTCGTGGTATTCGAGCGCCTCCACGTGGTCGAAGATCGCAATCGATATGACCTTGGTCTTGCCGGGGATGTTGCCGCCCACCATCAGCACGACGCCGAATTCCCCGAGCGTATGGGCGAATCCCAGTACCATGGCGGTCAGATAGCCCCGCAGGGCGAGCGGCGACGCGACGGTCACGAAGGCGTCCCACCTTGAGGCACGCAGCGACCAGGCCGCCTCCAATGGTCCGGTGCCAATCGCCTCGAAGGCACCTTGCAGGGGTTGCACGACGAACGGCAGCGAACAGAGGCACGAGGCGATGACGAGACCCGAGAAAGTAAACGCCAGCGCGGACCCCGTCAGGCTCGCCCACGGTCCTCCAATCACGCCGTAGGGCCCCAGCGCGATGAGCAGATAAAACCCCAGGACGGTCGGGGGCAAGACCAGGGGCAGTGCCACGCTCGCCTCGACCACCGTCTTCACTCGAGAGCGGGTATGCGCGAGCCACCAGGCGATCGGGGTCCCCACAAGGAGCAGGACCAGCACGGTCACGCCGGCGAGCTGGAGTGTCAGCCACAAGGGTCCGAGATCAAGCTGCGACCAGTCCATCGACACACCCCCTCCTCATCGTCCCCGCCCGTAGCCATAGCGTTCCATGATCGCTTGGGCCTCTCCGCGCTTGAGATAGTCGAGCAGCGCCATGGCCGCCGGATTCCTCTCGCTTCTGTTGAGCAGAACCGCGTCCATCTTGAGGGGATCGTAGAGGTCCTGCGGGACATCCCAGCGGCTTCCGGCCCCGTTGACTCGCGGATCCAGGACCTGCGACAGGGAAAGAAAGCCGAGCTCGGCGTTGCCGGTGAAGACGAACTGGAAGGCCTGGGCGATGTTTTCGCCCTGGACGATTTTGTTGGCGAGTATGTCCTCCACCCCGAGCCTTTGCATGACTTGGACCGCAGCGCCGCCGAACGGCGCGGTCTTCGGGTTCGCGATGGCGAGATGGTTGAAATCGCCGTGGCGCAGCACCGCAGCCCCGTCACCCGTGACCCGCTGGGGGTCACGGCTCCACAACGTGAGCCGCCCCACAGCGTAGGTGAACCGGCTTCCGGGCACGGTCATGCCTTCTTCTTCGAGCAGCCTCGGCCGCCGCTGATCCGCGGCGAGAAAGAGGTCGAAGGGGGCACCGTTCTGGATCTGGGCGTACAACTTGCCGGTCGAGCCCGCGCTGATGCGCACGCGGTGACCGGTCGCCCGCTCGAACTTGCGGGCGATCTCTTCCATGGGCTTCGAAAAGTTGGCGGCTTGCGCGACGAGCACCTCCTCCGCTGCGCCAGGGGTCTGCAGCATGACGATCAGCACAAGCAGCGCGGGGGCAATGATTCGCGTGATCATCAGCGGTCCTCCGGACACTCACCGAGAGAGACGAATTCGAACGGCCACCGCAGCACCACGAAGCGCTGTCTGGCGAGAAGCTCGATACGGCTCCGTCAGCCCGCCGTTTACAATCGAATGGTGGTCAGCAGATAAAAATAATCCGTGTCCTTCTCACCCCCAGGCGGCAGACCCGCGGAAGGGGGCAGGCGCTCGAAATACTCCCCCTTGAACCAGTGATCGTACCCCGCATCGAACAGAAGGTTGTCGTTGATCTTCCACACTGCGCGCAGCTCGAGGTCCTGGCCCAGATCATTGCCCGCCCCTCCGGTGGGGTCCTGGAGCCCGGAGCCGGAAAATTCGTCCCGTGCCTGTGCGAGGTACCAGAACCGGAATTTCAGCTGCAGCGTCCATCCCTGGGCCGGGGTGGCGAAGACGCGAAAGCCGGGCGAGCTGATGTTGCTTCGAAAGAACGGCCCGTAACTTCCGGTGGGTACGTACTCGAACCGCCGGGCCCCGAAGAGGGTATCGAAGGTGCCGCTCTGGCTGCCGTTGGGATCTCGGGTTCCACTGGCGTAGTCATAGTGGATGAGCAACCGTGGGGACCAGGGCAGTTCGAAGGAATAGCCGACGTCCAGGTGGCCAAAGTAGGCGAGTTGATTCTTCGTTCCCGACGTCCCGGTCTGCACGATGCCCTCCAGCTCGTAATCCACATTGGCCGTTTTCGGGGTTTCATACAGGCGCAGCCCGAAGGTCGATAAGGTCCGGCGATCGTTCACGTCGGGGCTGCGCCGGTCGTTCAGGCCGAAGTAGTACACATTGTGCCGGAACCAGGGGACCTGCTGGTTTTCGTAATAGGCGCCCCAGAACACGAACTGTTCGCTCTGAGTGTCGAGCGCGGTCTCCTTCCTCACCACCGGCAAGAACAGAAAAGACCGGACGCGCCATTCCTTCTTCCGGCCGAGCTGCCAGTGAACGCCGTCGAAGGCGTTCGTCGTGTTGCGGAAGTCATTCCGCGCAATCAGCCGGCGCCGGCCGAAGTCGGCAGTCAGCCGTCCCAGATGCAGGTCCGTGCGGAGCCCCGTGTCGAAGAGGTTCTTGGCGGTCGCTGAGACGAACAACTGCAAAACATCCGTCTCATTTTGACTGCCGGTGTTGACGAACGAATCGGGACCGTCCAGGTGCACGCGGGAGTCCTGTCCCTCGAACAGAAACCGGAAGGGGCCACCGTTCACGCCAAACCGGACGCGGGACCGTTGCTGGATCTGGGGATCCGTTTGACCGGCTGGTTGGCTGACCCGCCATGGGTGGTCATAGACCTCGAATCGAGTCCGGTTCTCCAGCCCCAGGTCGAGCCATTTCGGCAGATTCAGGGCGGCCTTCAGGTACCGGGTCCATTTGGCCTCTTTGTTCCTAAACGGCCGAATCAGATCTTCGTCCGCCGTTCCCTCCCATCTCTGCTCCGACTCCGTCGTCGCCCGTTCTTTGATTCGCTGGATTTCCTGCCTGAAGGACCGCTCCTTTAATCCGCCCTCCGTGCCAAAGGTAGATCCGGGCTCCGGCTCCTGCGCCAACCCCGCTGACGCCGTCACGAGGACGGCGAGGCTTACCACAATCACGGGCCGGCTCACCCACCTCCCCCTTCTTCCCCGGCGACCGGCCCGTCGCCCTACTCGTTCGAGTCTCATCCCTGCTCTCATCTTGAGTCGCCCATGTCGCAACAGGAGCGACGAGGGCACACCCTGCCTATCGTGAGCCTGTGGTCGTCCTTCCACGGCGATGAGGTCTGCCGATTGCGACCTCCTTGCCCGTGTCCCTCGTTTCATAGCCGCCGAGCGCTTCGAGTTCGGCACGGAACGGCCGCGAGACCAGCGTCTCGAGCATTTTCGATACACCGCCATGTGACTGGAAGATCCCGTCAGGTATGACGAGGTCGTACCGTTCGGATTGGAGCGGGACGAAGTCGAGCCCCGCGAATCGAGCCACCGCTTCCACCCCGACACCGACGTCGACGAGGCCCGACGAGACGAGACGGGCCACCTCCACATGCGAGCGGACGACCCGGTCGTATCCCTTCACCTTGCCGGGTGGAATTCCGGCGTCCACCAATCGCTGATCCAGGAGCAGGCGCGCGCCGGCACCCTCTTCGCGGTTGACGACCATCACCGCACGACGGGCCAGATCCTCGACCGTCCGAATTCCTTTGGGGTTCCCCTCCGCAACGATCAAGCCCTGCGTCCAGGCGGCAAAGGTCACCACCTTCACATTCTGGCCTTTCATGTGACGCCGCACGTACGGGAGGTTATATTCACCGGACCTGGCGTCCAGCACGTGCACGCCCGCCACGTGGACGGCACCGCGTCGGAGCGCCTTCATTGCAGACCCGCTGCCCATGCTCAAACCGACCACGGCCGTCATGGCCTTGAATCGGCGGAGGTGCTCGCCGATCAGGAAAATCGAGGGATCGCATCCGGCGACCACGATTTCTTCCTCGATGGCGCGACGGTCCCGCAAGAGCCGCACCGCGACGGACCGATTGCCCGCTTTGAACCGGGTGACGGGCCGAGTGAGCAGGCCGTCGGCCCCAACCGTGAAATTCAGCACGTCGCCCAGCGCCGCGACTGGGCGCACCAGCAAACGGTCCCCGACGCGAGCGACCTTGACGCGGGCCCCCGGCCGCCCGCCACGGCTCAGGCCTGGTTGCATCGAGGGCCAATCAATGAGCTCACCCGTGACCGTCTCCCCTTCCGACGAGAGGGAGAAGAGGTCCTCGACCCGGCACGCCAAGACATCAGCCAGACGAAGGGCAACCGCCGTCGAGGGCAGGTAGTCATTTGTTTCGATTGCGTAGATGGCCTGCCGGGTCAGCCCCACCCGCTCGGCGAGGGCCTCCTGCGACAAGCCTTTCTCCTGACGCCGCCCACGCAAACGGTTCTCGATGGTGGGCAGCTGTTTCTGCTCAGGACTGACAACCATGGGGAAACGAATACCAGTATACCGGTCGTAATGTCAAGTATACCTTACATACAACGAATCGTTGCCCATGACCGCGCGGACAGCGCTCGCGCCTTGCTTTCGGGTTTCCATCAGCGCGAGTCCTGCGTATGATGATAGTGAACACATTCACCCCACGAGAGGATCCCGCATGCCTTCGTACGCTTGCACCAGAACGCTGACCATCCTGGTCCTGGCCTTCGCCGCGGCGGTGGCGCCGCCGCCCGCCGCAGGAGATCGATCCCTGCAGCTCGGTGCGATCGACTTTCCTACTTCCGGGAGGCCCGAAGCACAGCGGCATTTCTTGCGAGGCGTGGGCGCGATGCATTCCTTTTGGTACGAGGAAGCCCTGGAGGCCTTTCGCGAATCCACACGGGTGCAACCGGACTTCCTCATGGGCTATTGGGGCGAGGCGATGGCGTACAACCACCCCATCTGGGCGGAGCAAAACCTGGAGGCCGCCCGGGCGGTCCTGTCACACCTACCGAGCGACGCGCGGGCCACCGCCCGTGAGCGAGCCTACCTTGACGCAGTCCGCCTCCTCTACGGCGAGGGCAACAAGGAGGCACGTGACCGGGCCTATGCCGAGGCCATGGGCGACCTCTATCGGGGCCATCCACAGGACCTGGAAGCGGCCTGCTTCTATGCCCTCGCGCTCTTGGGTGTGGCCGAGTACGAACCCCGAGGATCCCGGACGCACATCGAGGCCGGCGCGGTCGCGTTGGAGGTCTTTCGCCAAAACCCGAGCCATCCCTGCGCGGCTCACTACACGATCCACGCCTTCGACGACCCGGACCACGCGATCCTCGCCCTGCCGGCGGCTCGTCGGTACGCGGAGATCGCCCCGGATGCCCACCACGCGCTGCACATGCCGGCGCACATCTTCCTGCAACTGGGCATGTGGCCGGAGGCCGCGGCTGCGAACGAAGCCGGCTGGCAGGGTTCGGTGGATTGGGTCCGGCGCGAGAATTTCCCCCTCGGCCTTCGCGACTACCACAGCCTCTACTGGTTGCAGTACGTCTACCTTCAACAGGGACGCTATCGCGACGCGCGGGAGGTGCTGGAGCAGAAACGCTCCGACATGACCGCAGTCGGGTCGGATGCCGAGGCCATGGCGACGGGGTACGAGCGCAAGGTCAGCCGCAACTACGACGAGATGGTGGCCCATTACGTCGTGGAGACGGAGCAGTGGGAGGCCGCCGCCGATCTTTTGCCCGGCCCAAGCTCTGCCCAGACGAAGCCGTCGACCCCTCTCGCGCTCTTCACACGGGGGTATGCCGCCGCGATGCTGAAGCGGCCGGAGGCGGCCCGCGCCCTCGCTGACCTTCAACAGATGCGGTCCGAACCCGACCAGGGAGGGAAGATTCCGATCATTCGCGAGGTGTCACTCCGAGCCCTAATCGCGGCATCCTCGGGGACTCTTGACGACGCCATCGCCCACATGCGGGAGGCCGTCTCGCTGGAGGAGAGCTTGAGCGCGCCGTCCGGCCCCCCATGGACGATCAAACCGCCGCACGAGCTCCTGGGTGAGCTCCTGCTCGCCGCCGATCGCCCGGAGGAGGCGCGTACCGCGTTCACAACGGCGCTGGATCGGCATCCAAACCGCGCCAGGGCGCTGCTGGGGGCGGCGCGCGCCGCGGCTCGGATGGCGGATCACCGCCTAGCAGTCAAAGGCTATCGTGAATTCGAGGCCGTGTGGAAGCAGGCTGACCCGGCACGACCCGAGCTGGTCGAGGCTCGGCGGTATCTGCGGCGAGCGAAGGAGATGTAATGGCCGGGCGCGCGCGGCCCGGCACGAGGATCATTGATCCTCAAGCTTCTTCAGCCGGCGCTCGAGCGCGAATCGCGTGAGTCCGAGCTGTCGAGAGGCGAGACTCTTGTTATAGTCGGAAGCCCGGAGGACTTCCTGGATTAACGCAGCTTCGACGTCCGCCAGTGTTTGCCTGCCCAAAGCCATCTCAACCCGAACCCGTTGCTCATCACCCTGAGTGATCGCCGTGGCGATCTGCTCCGCCGGATCGCGGATCTCGCGCGGCAAATCCTGGGGCGTTAGTGTCTTCCCCCGGCAGAAGATGATGGCGCGCTCGATAATGTTTTCGAGCTCACGCACGTTGCCCGGGAACGGGTAGCGCTCGAGCATCGCGCGGGCTTCCCCCGAGATATCCTGGATATCTTTTCCGAAGTCCTTCGCATAGCGCGCCAGGGCGCGAAGGCATAACGGCCCGATATCTTCGACACGTCGCCTCAGCGGGGGAATCTCGAAGCACACGACATTGAGGCGGAAGAAGAGGTCCTCCCGAAAGGCGCCCTGCGCGACCTCCCGTTTCAGATCGCGGTTGGTCGCGGCAAGGAGCCGGAAATCGACCGCAATGTCCTCGGCGCCGCTCAAGCGACGAAACGACCGCTCCTGCAACACCCGCAGGAGCTTCGCCTGCATGGCCAGGTCGAGATCGCCGATCTCGTCGAGAAATAGCGTCCCACCTTCAGCCTGTTCGAGCAGACCGATCTTCCTCTGCCCCGCCCCCGTGAAGGCCCCGCGCTCGTACCCGAACAGCTCGCTCTCGAACAATTCTTTGGGGATGGCTGTGCAGTTGATGCCGACAAAAGGACCCGACGAACGGGCGCCATTGTGATGCAAGACACGCGCAATGAACTCCTTGCCCGTTCCGGTCTCGCCTTGGAGCAGCACCGTCACCTTCGGATTCGAGGCGACGTCCTGAATCTGGGCGACCAGTTGCTGCATGGCCTGGCTGTCAGCCACCAGGTCCGCCAACGCATAGGCGCCCGCCTCACTCTCGGCCTCGAAGGCCACACGCCGTCGCAGCTGGATGAGCTCCAGCGCCTTCCCGACGACCGGATCGACCGACTGGAGATCGATGGTCTTCACGATGAAGTCGTAGGCCCCGCGCTTCATCGCTTCCACGGCATCCTCCACGGTTCCGAAGGCCGTGAGCATGATCACCAGGGCATTGGGCGCACGTTGTCGGAGATGCGGCAGCGCCTCAAGTCCGGTCATGCCTGGCATCTTGAGGTCCATGAGGACGAGTTCCGGCATATCCTGGTCAAGGGCTTCGAGTGCGCGCTCGCCGGACTCGAACCCTCGCACCCGGTGCCCCTGTTTGGTCAGCCGGCGTGTCAGAGCGGAGCGCACGGCGGAGTCATCTTCGACGACGAAAATATCGGCCCGCATGATCAGGCGTCCGTGGAGGAGGGTTGGGGACCGAGTGGAAGCCACAGGCTGGCTACCGTCCCTTTACCGAGCTCGCTCGCAAGGTGGATGTGCCCCCCGTGTTCCTCGACAATGTTCCGAGAGAGCGCCAACCCGAGCCCCGTTCCGCGCCGCTTGCCCGTGGTAAAGAATGGCTCGAAGACATGGGGGAGGTCGGCCGCCAAGATCCCCACTCCATTGTCCTTGACGGTGATGGCCAGCCCCCTGCGATCTTCTCGTGATTCCTCTCTGGCCCCCACGTGGAGTTTGCCGTCCTGCCCCACCGCTTCCAGCGCATTTTGCACCAGATTCAGGAGGACCTGTTTGAGCTGGTCCCGATCGGCCTGGAGCTCCGGGAGGGTTTCCGGCACATCATAGTCCACCTTGATTCCCTTCTGCGTGAGCACCTCGCGGAGCGTCGCGACAGTTTCATGGATGAATGTCACAGGAGTCACGGGACCGATGCAGAGGGGGCGAGGTCGCGCAAATTCGACGACCTGATTTACGATCCGATCCAGTCGCTGCACCTCGTGGAGCACGAGCGAAAGATCCTCGCGCCGCGAATCATTCGCCGCCACGTCCTCCAAAAACGCGGTGAGGTTGGAACCCATGCCCACCAAGGGGTTCCGCATCTCGTGCGCGATGCCGGCCGCCACTTGGCCGAGCGTCGCGAGGCGATGCTCTCGACTCAGCCGCTCCTGGGTCTTCTCCCGTGCCGTGATATCCACATTGAAGCCCTGGTAGAGCAGGACATCGCCCGCGGCATCACGAATGGGAATCGCCCGGCTGAGAATCTTGCGCACGGC
>JBFISJ010000082.1:0-11101 GCA_041608595.1 Nitrospiraceae bacterium | reverse complement strand
CGAATCACATAGTCGTAGCGTCCCTCGGACACGAGCTCGCTGTTCTGGTCGGTCCCGTCCCAACGCAACGTGACGGACACCTGGTCGGGTCGTTCCGTCGGCCGTTGTGCCCCCACAGGATGATCCGGCTTGCCGTCCGTTCCCTCTTCGTCAGGCTCGCGTTGATCGGGGTTCGCCCGGTCCTGGCCCGTATGCTCCTCGAAGTGAAGATCGATCGGTTTCCGACTCCACAGGAACCGCAGGTGCCGTTTCGACGGGGAGGTGATCAGCGACGAGACCTCCAGAACTGTCGATCCGTCCAGATTCGAGGGCAGCTTGACGTCGACCTTGAAATCGAGCGAGCCGTTGCCTACGACATAGGATTCCGGCGTCAAGGTGATGGACACGATGCGAAGGGGGGGCTGGACGTGGCGGCGCCGTTTCCGCCTGCCGTCGGCCTCGTCCGGGAGCAGCCAGGTCGCCAGCAGGGCTCCGGCCAGACCGATGGCGGCCAGTCGCATGAACGGCCGCCTCGCGGCGGCCGTCGTTGGTTGTAACACAGGCGAACAACGCTGGTTCGGGCCGTGGTGTGAAATGGGGTCCTCCTGGGTCGTGAGCCTGGATGTTGTGACGTCGGGGGGAAGGTGGCGCGAAGACTGACGTGAATATCCAAGAGCTGAGATACCACAGGCGTTTTCGAGGTGTCAACGAAAAGCGCCGTGTCTGACCGCCGGGCACGGAGCACCGGGCGCGTCAGAGGTATCGTTGCCGTCCGGTGAACGGTTCGGCTAAGATGTCCCTCGCTGAGGGTAAGCTGATCACGACCCGCATGGAGCTCTATGGGAACCCACCTCCACATCGACTGTTTCTCCGGCATCAGCGGGGATATGGCGCTTGGCGCCCTGGTCGATGCCGGGCTCCCCCTCAAGACCCTGAAGGACGGGCTCGCCTCCCTCAACCTGAAGGGTTACGAACTGCGTGTGAAGCGCGTCAGACGCGGCGTGTTCGGCGCGACGAAAGTCGATGTCCTCATCCGCAACGACGCACGCGCCCCGTTGTCATTGTCGCGTATCAAGCAGACTATCTCGAAGAGTCGATTGCCGGGCACGGTCAAAGACACCAGTCTGGCCGTGTTCGAGCGGTTGGCCGAGGCGGAGGGCGCCGCGCACCGGGTGGCGCCGGGATCTGTGCGGTTTCATGAGGTGGGTGTCCTTGACTCGGTGGTCGACATCGTGGGCGGAGTCCTCGGCGTCCATCTCCTCGGCATCACCCGAGTGACCGCATCGGCCGTCAACCTCGGCGCGGGGTTTGTGGAGTTCTCACACGGACGGGTGCCGGTGCCCGGGCCCGCCGTCGCCTCGCTCGCCATGGACATCCCCGTGTACACCGCCGGCCCGCCGTACGAAATGACCACGCCCACCGGACTGGCGCTGCTGCGGACACTGACGAAGGAGTTCGGCGGCATGCCGGCGCTTCGACCGCAGACCGTCGGGTACGGCGCGGGCACGACGGATCCGGAAGGCTGGGCCAATGTGCTGCGGGTGTTTCTCGGAGAGGCCCGGCCGGATGGGATCGGCGCCACGGAGATCGTCTGCCACCTCGAGACCAATCTGGACGACGTGCAGCCCCAGACGTATGACCTCGTGGTCGATCGCCTCTTTGCCGCCGGCGCGCTGGATGTCACCCTGACGCCGGTGATCATGAAGCGCGGCCGCCCCGGCATCGT
The DNA here is from genome assembly GCA_041608595.1 of Nitrospiraceae bacterium. Lineage (GTDB taxonomy): Bacteria > Nitrospirota > Nitrospiria > Nitrospirales > Nitrospiraceae > JBFGRM01. The sequence goes on along the minus strand of JBFISJ010000082.1, from coordinate 9,396 downwards.
GCTCGGCGCCCTCGCGCCCCCCGAGAAGGCCCAGCCGGTGGCTGAGACCATCCTGCGAGAGACGACGGCGCTGGGCGTCCGGATCTCCGAAGTGGCGCGGCAGGTGTTGCCCCGACGAAGCGAGGTCGTCCGGATTTCAGGAGGGGAGGTTCGTATCAAAGTCGGGTCGCTGGAAGGAGGTGCCCTGAAGGCAGCCGCCGAGTATGTGGATTGTCGACGGGTGGCGGAACAGACGGGCCGACCGGTCCGGGAGATCATGGACGAGGCCCTCCGGACCTTCCATGCCGCGCGAACCAAGGCAACCTCGACCAGAAAGAGGAGTCGGCGTGCCACGGCGTGAGACGAAAGATGCGCGCCCGGTCGTGGGCGTGACCATGGGGGACCCCGCCGGAATCGGCCCCGAAGTCGTGGCGAAAGGGTTGGCTGACCCCGCCATCCGTCGGCTGTGCCGGCCCATCGTCATTGGGTCTTTGCCGCTCATGCGGGACACGGTGCGCTGGCTTCGCGTGCCGCTGCGCGTCACCGCGATCTCGGGTCACGGTGAACCGGCGGCCGCCACCGAGCTGGCGGTGCTCGATCCGCTGGAATCCGGTCTTGGACGGTACCCCATCGGGAAAGCGAACCGGGTGTGCGGCGAGGCGTCGGTTGCGTTCATTCGCACGGCCGTTGGTCTGGCCCAAGATGGGTGCCTTCGGGCGATCGTGACAGGGCCGATCAACAAGGAAGCCATTCATCTCGCCGGCCACCGCTATCCCGGGCACACGGAAATGCTGGCCGCGCTCACCAAACGGCGCGACGTGGGGATGATGATCGTGGGCGGACCCTTGAAGATCATGTTCGTCACGACCCATGTCGCCATCCGCGAGCTTCCCGCGGCGCTCACGGTCAACAAGATTGGGAAGGCGATCCGGCTCGCGCACACCGCCTTGCATGACTACTTCGGCATTCGGGATCCTCGCATTGCGGTGGCGGCGCTCAATCCGCACGCGGGTGAGGGAGGGCTCTTCGGTGATGAAGAGCAGAAGAAGATCCTGCCCGCCGTTCGACGGGCTCTGGCGGCCGGCGTTCGCGTCACCCACCCCCTTCCGGCGGACACACTCTTTGGAAAGGCGCTCCAGGGCGAGTTCGACGGTGTCGTGGCGATGTTCCATGACCAGGGCTTGATTCCTCTGAAAATGGTTGCATTCGGGACCTGCGTCAACCTGACGGTCGGGCTTCCGTTCATCCGCACATCGGTCGATCATGGCACGGCCTACGACATTGCGGGGAAGGGGAAAGCCGATGCCGGGAGCTTCCGCGAAGCGCTCATGCTGGCGGTGCGCTTGGTCACGCGGAACACGTTTCGCCGCGCCGGAGAGCCCCGCGCGCTGGCGCACAGCTAATCGACAAGGAGACGAGGCATGAGCCAACCGGGACAGGCCGCGCTCGAGGTGATCGAGCGGCAGATCAAAGAGCTGGATACGATCGTGTCATCGGCAAGCACCGACCTGAATACCGTGGCCGCCAAGGAACGTATCGCCAAGTGGAAGGCACGGACGATGCCCCTGCTGGCACAGCACGTCGGGGAGGCAGAGGCGAAGCGTTTTTGGAAGACCGATCCCGGACCGTCGTTCACCAACGACCTGCTCGAGGAGCTGACCGACGAAGCCGAGACATACAGAAACTTTCTGACCGTCATGGTGCGTGATTTGAAGAAGACCGGAGGCGCCTGACCCCCGCTCTATGACCGCCCACTTGCCCCGCCCACGAAAACGCCTCGGCCAGCACTTTCTCATTGATCACAACATCGTGCGAAAGATTCTCGATCTGGCCGCGCTCCGTCCCGATGAAACCGTTCTGGAAATCGGCCCGGGGCGCGGCGCGCTGACCGGCCCGCTGTGCGAGCGGGCCGGTCAGGTCATCGCCATTGAGGTGGATCCGGACTTATATCGCCACCTGCAGGCCACGTTGGCGGATCGTCCGGCGCTCGACCTTCGGCTCGGAGACGCCCTCGCCTTCCCGTTCAAGACGCTTCCCACAGGCACGGTGGTGGTTGCAAACTTGCCCTACTACCTCTCCACACCGCTGCTCTTTGCGCTCTTGGAAGCACGGGAGTGCCTGTCACGCCTCGTCGTCATGGTGCAGACCGAAGTGGCCAGGCGCATCGTGGCGGCGCCCGGCCACGCTGACTACGGCGTCCTTTCGGTCTTGCTCCAATGTTGGACGATTCCTACGCTGGCCTTTCGTGTTTCGCCGACCTGCTTTCGCCCTCGGCCGGATGTCGGATCGTCGGTGCTCGCGGTGCGGATCCGATCGGAGCCGGCGGCACCGATTTCTGATACGCAGCACTTCACGCGCGTCGTACGCGCCGCCTTCGCGCACCGGCGCAAGACCGTGACTAACTCGTTGCGTGACGAGGGATTTGCGCAAGAGGCCGTCCAGGCTGCGCTCCCACAGGCAGGCGTCGCGCCAGGCAGGCGAGCGGAGACGCTTTCGATCCTGGAATTTGCCGCCCTAGCTGAAACCCTGGCGAGCCGCACCAACCCGCGAAGCAATTCCTAGCAATTCTGAGGGCTTAGACTCCCCACATGTTTGAAGTGGCTGCCACGGTGTGTTATGATCCGCCGCTATGGGTGTATCCTCATCCGCGAAGCGCGGAGACGCCCGTCAGGGGGCCCATCCATCGTCCCATCTTCCCTACGAGGTGCTGGGTGTCCTCTTTATTGCGCTCAGCCTGCTGACCCTCCTTAGCCTCCTCTCTTTCTCGCCCGACGACGCGAAGCTGTTCTCCTCCACGACCTCGCCGAGCGCGCCCGCGACCTTCACGCACAACATGATCGGAACCGCAGGGGCCACACTGGCCTCCGGGCTCTTTCGATCGATCGGGGGTGCGGCCTACCTGGTCCCCTTTCTCCTGGCCATGCTCGCGGGGCGATGCTTCATGGAGGGTACCCTGCGTGTGACGCTTCGGAGTGCCGGGGGCTCGCTGGCCTCGATCCTGTTCCTCAGCGCGTTCCTGCACCTGGAGGTGACCGGCGTGCCGACGTTCTCCAGCGGCCTGGTGTTTCGTGGGGAGGCGGGAGGAACGGCCGGCACTGTGCTTGCCGAAGCCCTCCGTTCCTATTTCGCCAGCACGGGTGCACATATCCTGATCTTGACCGGGCTGCTCGTCTCCCTTCTCCTGGCGACCCCTGCGTCCCTCGCTTCTCTCTTCGCGAAGGTGCCGGTGTGGTGGGACGTGGTGGCGACATTTTTCGAGGCGGTCGGCGACGCCCTTGCCCGGCAGGTCGAACGGTTGGGCAGGCACAAGGCGCGGAAGCCCCGGACGAAACCCATCAAGATCAATCGGACCGTGACGCCACCGGGCGAGGAGGAAGCTGAAGGAGACGAGGCGATCGAGGAGCCCGTCCCCGCGCTTGCGGTGTCCGAGGCAGTCGTCGCACGAGCTGTGGCCACAGAGGAGCCGGATGACGAGGAGGCCGCGCCGGTCGTCGACGAGGTGGTGACCATGGTGGCCACCGATTATGCGCTTCCAGATCCGCGTGAGCTGCTGAGCGACCCGGACATGCCTCAAGCGCGCGTGACGGATGCGGAAATCAAGGCACAGTCGGATGTGCTCATCCGCGCCTTGCGAAGCTTCGGGATTGAAGGAAGGGTCGCGGAGGTCCACCCCGGGCCGGTCGTGACGATGTATGAATTCGAGCCGGCACCGGGCGTGAAGGTTGCCCGAATCGTAAACCTCGACAATGACCTGGCGCTGGCGCTCAAGGCGACCAGCATCCGCATCGTGGCGCCCATCCCGGGGAAGTCGGTGGTCGGCATCGAGGTGCCGAACAAGCAGCGCGAGACCGTTCAGCTCAAGGAAATCCTGCTGAGCGAAAACTTTGCGCGTTCGAGGTCCAAGCTCACCCTGGCGCTGGGGAAAGATATTTTCGGACGACCCGTGACCGCGGATTTGAAAACGATGCCCCATCTCTTGGTGGCCGGCGCGACCGGCGCGGGCAAGAGCGTGAGCCTCAACTCCATGTTGCTGAGCGTGCTCTGCGGATCGAGGCCGGACGAGGTCAAGCTGCTGTTAATCGATCCCAAGATGTTGGAGTTCCAGCTCTACGACGGAGTTCCCCACCTGCTCCGTCCGGTGATCACGGATCCCAAATCGGCCGCCCGTGGGCTGGGGTGGGTGGTGCAGGAAATGGAGCAGCGATACAAGCTCTTGGCGGAGGCGGGGGTGCGTAACATCGATGCCTATAATCGGTGGGTCGCGCGCCAGCAAGGTCTCGCCGAGGATCAGACGCCGCCCGAACCTGCCGGGCAAGAGTCACCCTCGGCAAATTACTTGAGCGAGGAAGACCGCCTGTCAGCGGGGGAAGCAGCGGAGCTCGACGTGGCTGAGGCGCCGACAATGACGCCACCCAAGACACCCCCGGCCCCGCTTCCGTTCATTCTGGTCATGATCGACGAGTTGGCCGATCTCATGATGGTGGCCCCGAAAGACGTCGAAGACAAGATCGCCAGGCTGGCGCAGATGGCGAGGGCCGCCGGCATCCATCTGGTCTTGGCCACGCAGCGTCCGTCGGTGGATGTCCTGACGGGTCTGATCAAGGCGAATTTCCCCGCACGCATCGCCTTCCAGGTCTCCTCGAAGACCGATTCGCGCACCATTTTGGACGCGAACGGCGCCGAGGCATTGCTCGGGCGCGGAGACATGCTCTACCTGGCGTCCGGAACCGGGCGCCTCACCCGCATCCACGGGTCCTTCGTCGGCGATGAGGACGTCCGCCAAGTCGTCGAGTTCATCAAGCGCCAGGCCCCGGCCAGGCACCACGAGGAGCTCCGCCGGATCCAAAAACGCGAGGAAGCCGAGGCCGAACAAGAGCGGGACGAGGTCTATGAGCAGGCCAAGGACCTCGTGCTGACCAGCGGGCAAGCGTCCGCCTCACTCATTCAGCGCCGGCTCCGCGTCGGCTATCCCCGCGCTGCCCGCATGATCGAGCGCATGGAGCAGGACGGGATCGTGGGCGCACCGGCGCGGGATGGGCGTCGCGAGGTCATCGGACGCCGGGGTGTCGTCGGCGCCGTCGAAGAGTAGCCCTACGCAGCCACGTTATTGATTCTGAGCACAACGTGAAGAGAGTAATCGCCAATTCGATCCGAGTGTGGCTGCCGGCCATGGCCGCCGTCATGGTGCTCTGGGCAACCCATGCCTGGAGCGACCGTCTGGAGTCGAACCACGCGAAAGTTCGCAAGGTCGTCAAGACCTTGCAGTCGACCTATCGAAACACAAAGGACCTGCAGGCCGATTTCACACAACAGACCCACATCGAGGGGTTTGCAACACCCCTGAGCTCTCGTGGTCGTCTCTACATCAAAAAGCCCGGCCGGCTCCGGTGGGACTACCGGGAGCCGACGGTCGAACAGATTTACGTCAACAAGAGCCGGGTCCAAATGTACGTGCGCGCCCATGAGCAGGTGTTGATCGGCGATCTCACCAAGATGACGGCGTCGCGCGCGCCGCTTCGGTTACTGCAAGGCGTGGCCAAGCTCGAGGAGGAGTTTGAGTTGGCTCGAACCACCGAGCTCCAGACCGGTGCGGGCGGACTTCCTCTCGTCACGCTCCTGCCCAAAACGAGTACTCACGAAGCGGTGCAGAACGTGGCGAAGATCGTGCTCGAAGTCCAGCCGAAGACCTATTACATCAAAACCTTGCACATCCATGAGATTAGCGGAAACATCTCCACCTTCGAGTTCTCGAATCTCCAAGCGAACACGGGTCTGAAGGACGATCTGTTCGAGTTCACGGTCCCGCCGGGCGTGGAGGTGGTCAAGGCGCCAGCCCTGAGGCCACCGTAGAAGTGCTTCCCGGCTGGCCGGGGGAGAGAAGAGGGTCACGTGGGAGCAAAATGATGACGAGCGTTGTGAGCGGCAGCATTGCGGAAGCAGTCGAGCGGGCGGTGGCGAGCCTGGATTTCGAGAGTGTCCATCGAGATTATTGGGAGCAAGACGAATTTGTCCTCTTGAAAGGGTTTCTCCACGCCGACCTCGTGGCGGATGTACTGTCCGCACACGCCGAGCGACTCAAGCCCCGGCTCAACCGGAACTACATCCCCGGTCACAAAAAAGGGGGGAGCGTCAGCTATTACACGATCAGAAAGGAGGCGACCGACTTTTTAGAATTTTATGCGTCGGCGGCTTTCCTCGACTTCTTGAATCGTCTGGTGCACAGGCGTCTCCTGTTGTGCCCCGACAACGATCCCCACGCCTGCGCCCTCTATTATTATACTGAGCCGGGCGACCATATCGGATTTCACTACGACACGTCGTACTACAAGGGTGCCCGATACACGATCCTCATGGGCCTGGTCGACCGCTCACCCCAGTGCCAGCTCGTCTGCCAGTTGTACAAGGACAATCCCAACCGAGAGACCCGAGAGCTGCGTCTGGTCACTGAGCCGGGCGACGTCGTGATCTTCAACGGGGACAAGCTCTGGCACGCCGTGACGCCACTGGGAGAAGGCGAGGAACGGATTGCCCTCACGATGGAATACGTGACCAATCGTCACATGGGACCCCTCAAACGGATGTACTCGAATTTGAAGGACGCCTTTGCCTACTTTGGCATCCGTGCGCTTCTGAAAGGCCAGAGCTGACAGCGTCGTGGCCGGCGAAGGCCGAGGGGGCTGAGCCGGTCGGTGAGTCCCTCGGGATTAGACCTTGGCTCGAGGGCGACTGGCCTCACGGACCGTGGGGATGGTGAACATGAAGCGACTCCCTGCACCCGGCTGACTTTCCACCCAAATCCTGCCTCCGTGTAATTCCACGAGGTTCTTGGAAATCGCGAGACCCAGTCCCGCGCCGCGCGCTTCCGCAGCCACCTCGTTTCCCCGATAGAACTTATAGAAAATCTTGTCGACCTCCGCGGCCGGGATCCCACAGCCGGTATCGGCCACCGTAACCTGCAGGCATCCCCCCTGCCGCTCCGCGGTCTCGATGCCGACGCGGCCGCCGCTGGCCGTGAACTTGATGGCATTGTGAATGAGGTTGGTCAGCACCTGGTGAAGCTTGTCGCGGTCGGCGTCGATCGCGGGCGCGCCGACCGGGCCGGCGATCGTCAGGTTGACGCCCTTGGCGTGGGCCAGGTCTTGGAGACCCTCGACGACTTCCTCGATGAGGTCCGCCGCCACCGCGGGCCGACGGTGAAGGTGCATCTGTCCGGCCTCGATCCGAGAGAGGTCGAGCAGTTCGTTGATCATCCGCGTGAGCCGTTCGGAATTATGGCGGATCCGTTCCAGATAGCGTCGCTGCTGTGCCGCAAGCGAGCCCGTCAACCCGTCGAGCATGTTTTCGACATAGCCCTTGATGGAGGTCATGGGGGTGCGGAGCTCGTGGGAGACGATGGAGACGAAGGCCGACTTCAGCCGGTCCATCTCCTTCAGCTTGACATTCGCCCCTTCTAGATCCTTGTTGAGATGCTCGAGGGCGGACGTGCGTTCGCGCACCCTTGCTTCCAGTCCCACGTTTAATTCCTCGATCTTGTGATACGCGTCCGCGTTATCGAGCGCGATGGCAACCTGATTACCCAACGTGGTCATCAGCGAAAGGTCTTCCTCTGAGAGTGATTGCTCGTCGGTGCGATCCACCGTCAGAGCCCCGAGAATGCGATCTTGGACCTTGAGTGGAACGGACACGAGCGACTTGGCTTTGGTCATGAACGCCAACTGCTGGTTGAGGGGGTGCAGGCGGTCCCAGAGATCCCGCACATCGCCGATGCACAGGGGCCGTCCTTCCAGAAGCACGATACCCTCTGCGCTCTCGGGGTCCGTCACGGGAATGACGATGGAGCGCGCAAAATTGCTGATATGCTCCGTAACACCGCACAGCCTGAAGTTGCTGGCAATCCGTCGGTCTTGATCGAAGAAGGCCATCATGGCCCGGTCATAATGCAGCTCGTGGACGAGTGCCTGGAGCACCTGCTGGATCAACCCCTCTCGGTCGAGCGTCGCGTTGAAGACGAGTCCGGTCCGATGCAAGATCGTGAGCTGGTTGATACGGCGCCTCAGTTCGACGGTCACCTGCTCCTGCTGGAGGTAGGCCTCACGGAGCTCCTCGTGTCTCGCCTCCATGCTCCCGAGCTGCTCCTGAATCAGTCTCTCGCGGCCCACCATTGTTCGTCGTTGCGACAGGAAGGCGAGGCTCAACCCGCCTAGGGCCATGCCTATCGCGGTCGTGACCCAGGGCACCATCCCATCGAGGCCGGGGGGCATGAAGGAGACGCTGAGAAACCCCACGCCGCCGCCGGTCACCATGCCCAACACGCTTGTCGGCACCAGGCTTTTCTGGGGTTGCCAGGTCAACTCCCATTCGCAGCGATCGTCGCCCTTGGCGATGCAGGCGAGATCCCTGATTCTGGCGGGCTGCGCGCGGTGGACCTTTTCTGGGACGGCGGCCAGGCCGCTCTTTGACGACTGGCAAATGTTTTCGGCGCATCGCTTGCGCCATGGGCCGAACTGCTCATAGACGTGCTCGCTGAAGTGCATGCGCAACACGGCAGAGCTGTCCGTTACGTCACTGACACCGAACGTGATCGACCCTTTCGCAAACTTTTCCCCGAAATGCGGAAAGAGGCGGTAGATCTGCGGCAGGGTGAGCGGCCGGGCCAGGGTCTGAATGAGGGGAGAGATGAACTTGTGGCGGCCGACGTTGTGCTGGAAGGTCAGATCGCCCGAGAGAAGGTTACAGAACTCCGCCAGGAACATGACGAATTCATACGAGTAGCTGTTCCACACGTTCCGAAGAAAAGCTGGCGTCACGTGCAACGCCGGATCACGGATGCGCTCGTTGAGGAGCGTGCACAGTCGCTCGACCGCACGGGCCCCGGCACCAGGCCCCTCGCGCTGCTCCACGACCTCCTCCAGGTAGTCGACGTTCGCGCGAACCGTCACGCCGCTCACGTCACGGATCAGGCGCCCCTGCGAATCGACGCCGAAGGGGGGATAGGCCATGTGGCCTTTCTCGAGAATCGTCTGGGTCTTGGGCAGGAGATCGGACATGATCGAGCCCCGGACGTCGGCCCGGTGCGGCTAGTGATTTGCACAATGCCGCCGAGGTTGTCAACCGAGGTCTGAGCGGCCCCTGTGGGGTTCGGCGAGCGAGGGATAGCGCGGCTGAGTATCGGAAAAGATACCCTTCCGGCGGAACTCGGCCGCAGGAGCCTGCAGGAGGAGGCGCTGGGAAAGTATTGCCGGCGACGAGAAAAAGGGACGTGCGCGCTAATGAAGATGCTTCATGGCGGACGCGCAGAGGATGATGAAAATGCCCATCCAAAATGCCGCGCGCTGGTAGGGGATCGGCTCGCGAATGTGCTCTTCCTTCTCTTCCTCCGTCTCGTCGCCTGTGGCCTCTGTGCGAAAGAGCACGGTG
>JBFISJ010000081.1:0-11178 GCA_041608595.1 Nitrospiraceae bacterium | reverse complement strand
TCACTCGATAGCGCGAGAAGGTGCCAGGGGTGGGGCTCACCGCACGGCGTTCATGAGGCATCGGCCAATGAGGCGAACAAATCGCACAGAACCGACACCACGTTTGCTTATAACAGACCACCCGTCGGCAGTCAAGGAATGCCCCGCGCAGCGCCGGGTTAGGCCGGCTGGAGGTCCGCCAGGCGAATCGAAATCAGCTGGCTCACCCCGGGATCTTCCATGGTCACTCCGAAAAGCGAGTCGGCGACGGACATCGTGCGCTTGTTGTGAGTGATGACGATGAACTGCGCCCGAATCGCCAGCTCGCGCAGCACATCGGCGAACCGGCCAACATTCTCCTCGTCCAGCGGCGCATCGATCTCATCCAGAATACAGAACGGCGTGGGGCGTATGAGGAAGCTCGCGAACAGGAGGGCCATCGCCGTCAGGCTCTTCTCACCGCCCGAGAGCATGGTGATCGTCTTGAGCCGTTTACCCGGCGGCTGGGCGACGATGTCCACGCCCGGCTCTCGGGCCGACTGCTCCTCCTCGGTCGGCTGCGCCTCCGGCTCGACCAGCACCAACTCCGCGCGGCCGCCCGGAAACAACCGGCTGAAGACCTCGCCAAACTTCTCCTGCAGCTCATTGAAGGTCTCGATGAACATGCGTTGCGTCGTGCGGTTGATCCGTTGAATAATCTCTTTCAATGATTTAATCGAATCCGACAAGTCTTCCTGCTGGGAGGTCAGGAACCGGTGACGCTCCTCGAGCGCATCGTGCTCCTCGATAGCGGCCAGGTTGATCGGGCCCATACGCTCCAGCTTCCCGCGGAGCCCCTGGAGCTCTTCCCGCAGTGCCTGCGTCACCTCTTCCTCCGAGCGACCGTCCTCCGACTCAAGGCGTTGCTCTTTCTCATGGGGCTCCTGCGCCAGCGCGGCTTCCAGTGCGAGCTGATAGGTGCCTCCTAGCGTGCTTTCGAGGGTCTGCACCTGGGTGTTCAGCTCCGCCCGACGCACCTCCACGGCCAGCCTAGCCTCACGGCTCGCGGCGAGCCGCTTGCGCACCTGCCCAAGAAGCTCCTCGCACTGGCGGGCTTTCTGGTGCAGCTCCGTCTGCGTCTCCTGCGCGTCGACGTAGTCCGCGCGGATGCGATCGGCGCGCGCACCCAAATCGCGGACGACCGCCTCGTTCCGCGCCTGCTCGGTGCGGCTCTGCTCCTTCGCCGCCGCGAGCTCGGCCTTGTGGAGCTCGAGCGATTTGAGCCGGACCCTCCGCTCCTGCTGCTCGCTCAACAGTCGGCTCAGCTCGACCTGGTCGTGTTCCAGCCTGGCCCGCACGGTGCCAGCGTTGAGGCGGGCCTCGGTCAACTGGTGCTGCATGGCGAGGTGCTTCTCCTCCACGACGGAGATTGTTGCCATCAGCTCCGCCAGGGCGGCTTCTCGCATGGCCTTCTCTTGCCGAACCTTTTCCACCTCACGGCCCGCGGTCACGGCCTCTTCCTCGAGCCGAGCCCGCTCCTGCAAAGCCCTGTCCGCCTCGTCACGGAGGTGGTTCAACCGACGCGACAGCTCCTCAAGCCGCGCGTCCAACCCTTCGGCATCCTTGGCCGCCGCCAGCACCCGCATGTCAGCCCCCCGAATCTCCTCCTCGCAGGCCTGCACAGCGGCACGCAATGACTCCACACGCCCGCGCAGATCATCCCGTTGTGCTTTGGCGCTGTGGAGCGCCCCGAGCAGGTCGTCGCGTTGCGCGGCCAGCTCCTGCACTTCCTTGCGGCGCTGAAGCAGGCCGCCCGAGCCTTCGAGCTGACCGCCCGTGAGCACTCCGGCGGCGTCGAGCACCTCACCCGCAAGGGTCACAATCCTCACGTCGTGACCGGCCTCGTCGATGCCGTGCTCCCACAGCCGAAGCGCGACGTCCAGGGACTCGACCAGCAGCACGTGCTCGAACAGACAGTGCAGGGCGCTCTCCGCCCCCTCTCTGGCGGGGATGACGTCCAGCGCCCATCCGAGCAGACCGTCTCCGCCTTTCACCTGAGGCCGCGAGGACCGCACCCCCCGCGGCTGCATCGGAATGAACGAGCCCCGCCCGAGGCGCTTCTCATTCAGCAGCTCGAGGGCTTTGCGGGCCCTCGAAGGATGCTCGACCAACCAGGCCCGGCCGCGCTCGCCCAGCACGGCGTCGACGGCCCGCTCCAAGCCGGGAGGCACCGCCAGCCACTCGGCCACGGCCTCCCGCACGCCGTCGCAGGCTCTCAGTGACGTGGACTCCTCGTCCCCGACCCGGCCGTACCCCATCTCTTCGCGAATGATGCCTTCAAGCGCGTTGAGCCGCGACTCGGCGCCGGCGAGGGCCCCCTGCAAGCGCGTCGCTTCCTCCCCGGCCGCCTGCTCCTCCTGCTCCAGATGCCGGCAGGCCACCTCCCGCTCGGTCAGGATTTGGCGCAGCGCCTGCGCTTGCCGTTCCCCTTCGCTCCGCGCGTCGACCGCGCGCCGTCTGAGCTCGGAGGCCTGCTCTGTCTCCCGCGCCACCTCCCCACGCTCGGCCTGCACCTGCGCCGCTTGCTTTGCGAGCTCATCCTGGCGGGCCTGCATCTGGGTCAACTGGCTCTCGAGGGCCGGTTGCTTGACGGCGCTTTCGAGAATATCCCGGCGGGCCTGATCCTCCTCCGAAGACAGGCTGCTCCGGCGCTCCTGGAGCGCCTCGCCCGCTGATTCCAGGTCCGCCAGCTTGCCGCCCGCCTCCGCGGCCTCGGTTTCCATCCGTGCCATCCGTTCGCGAACTTCGGCCAGCGTCCCGTCCGCACGCTGCTCCTCGAGCTCCAGCCGCCGCCAATCATCCATCGCCTGCGTGCGTTGCTGCTCGTACATCGCTGATCGACTGCGCTCGACCTCCACCGCAGTCAGCGCCTGATTCTGCTCCTGCTCGACGGCGGCCAACTGGTCTCTGACGCGATCCAGGGTCTCCTGGCCGGCGGTCAACCGCAGCCGCGTGTCTTCGATGCGGCTCGTCAGGGTCGACTCCTCCGCAGCCTCACCCGATTCCCGGTCTTCCAGGGCGCGCAACTCGGCCCCGACCTCGCCTTGCAGGCGTAGGAGTCGTCGGGCGTCGCGGACCAGCAGGCGAATCTCGATCGCCTTCGCCTCGTCATGGTGTCGCTGGTACGCGCGGGCCTGCCGAGCCTGGCGCTCGAGCGAGTTGAGCTGTCGACGCACTTCAGTGACGACATCGCGCACTCTCATAAGGTTCTGTTGCGTCGCATCGAGCTTGCGCAGGGCCTCCGCCTTTTGTTTCTTGTAGCGCACGATGCCCGCCGTCTCCTCGATCAACTCGCGGCGTTCTTGCGGGGAGGCGTTCAGAATCTGGTCGATACGACCCTGCTCGATGACGGTATGACCCTTGATGCCCGCCCGGGTCTCCAGGAGCAGGGTGCGGATGTCCCTCAGCCGGCATTGGACCTTGTTGATCAGGTACTCGCTCACGCCGTCGCGATAGAGACGGCGGGTTATCATGACCTCGCTGTATTCCTTGAGTGGATCCGGGAGCCCCTGGATGCCCGTGAGCGTTTCATTTCCGACCCCTGCGAGGACCAAGGAGACCTCGGACATGCCCAGCGGCTTGCGGGACTCGGTCCCGTTGAAGATCACGTCCTCCATCCGCTCGCTGCGCAGGGTCTTTGTGCTCTGCTCGCCTAAGACCCAGAGGATCGCATCGACGATGTTGCTCTTGCCGGTGCCGTTGGGCCCGACGACAGTGGTAATGCCCCTCGGGAATTCAATCTTGGCCTCGGCAAAGCTTTTAAACCCTGACATCTCCAGCGACTTCAGGTACATGCGGACTCCTCAGCTCGCCCTGATCACCCCTGCCGGCAAAGCCCTCCTGGACGAGCGGCGACACGGCGGGGCGAGGGACGGCCCTCGCAGAGGTTGAACGATCTGAGAAAATTGGTATCGCGCGTAGGGGGGCAAAATTGCGGCCTTTTATCACAGTGGATCTCAAAAATCAAAGAAAAATACAGGATGCAGGGTAGCCCAGCCGTACCCCTACCAGGGATAGGGGCGGACCTACGCGCGCTCCGTCTGGGCTCTGTGGTCGTGGGGCGAGACGATGATGGCGAGGCGAGCGAACGCTATCGGCGGGAGGATGGCTGCACGCTCACGAGCTCCCGCGGCAGCATGAACTCCACGTCCTCTTCGATCACGGTCAATTCCTCCACGTCCGGCGACCCGAACTGCTTCAAGTAATCGACCACCTCCGTGACCAACACTTCGGGGGCGGACGCACCAGCCGTGATCCCGACGGCCTTCGCGTGCTTCACCCATTCGGGGTCGATGTCGGCTGAGGAATCGATGAGGTAGGAGGGAATCCCGCAGTGCTCGCCCAGCTCGCGCAGGCGGTTGGAGTTGGAGCTGTTGGGAGAGCCGATGACGAGAATGACGTCGACCAGCTTGGAGAGCTCCTTCACCGCATTCTGCCGGTTCTGGGTCGCGTAGCAGATGTCTTCCTGGTGCGGCCCTTTGATGCCGGGGAACCGCCGATTGAGCGCGGACACGATGTCGCGACACTCGTCCACGCTGAGCGTCGTCTGGGTCACGTAGGACAGATGGTGCGTGTTCTCGACCTCCAGCTTCTCGACGTCGTCGACCGAAGAGACCAAATGAAACTTGTCGGCTACCTGGCCCAGTGTGCCGATGACCTCGGGGTGCCCCGCGTGACCGATCAAGATCAGCTCGTACCCCTGGTCATGATCCCGGTTCACCTCTTTGTGCACCTTGATCACCAGCGGGCAGGTGGCGTCGATGACCTTCAACCCGCGACGAGTCGCATCGTCCCACACGGATTTGGCCACCCCGTGGGCGCTGAAAATGACGATGGAGCCGTCTGGAACCTCGCTCAGTTCCTCCACAAACACCGCGCCCTTCTGGCGCAGCGATTTCACCACGTGGCGGCTGTGCACGATCTCGTGCCGGACGTAGATCGGCGCCCCATAGGCCTTGAGCGACAGTTCGACGATTTCAATGGCGCGGTCCACACCGGCGCAGAATCCACGCGGATTTGCCAGGTATACCTTCATGTGAAGCGATTCTCCCTCAGCGGCTGATTCCAGCAGTCCTACCACTTCGTCTGCAGGTTGACAGCTCACGATACGTCACGGACCGCATTTCCGTCAACTTATTTTGCCTCCCTCCATTTCGAGCTGAAAATCGATGGGAACTTGGGAGCACACCCGCCACAGTCATCGTGTTGGGGACTTGAAGGCCGTGCGCAACACCCCCGCCAGGCGAAACCCTGCGACCGCGAGTTGCCGATCGCTCACCCGCATCGCGAGACGGGCGTAGCGGGGCCCGATGCGGCCGGATGCGGGCACCTTGAGCGCCACCTCTGCGGCTAGACGGTGTGATTCGCGCGCCCAGTGGGCTGGAGACTCGGCGTGGCGAGTGTTCGGGGGCTCCGCTCGGAGTAGCTCGAGCAGGTGCGCACGGTGGGCCCGCTCCTTGAGACCGGAACGGTGGAGCAGCCCCGTATCCCAGACTGCGTGCAGATTCCAGGGGTCTCCGCTCACGGAACGCGCGCGCTGGCCGAGAAATTCCACCCGGATGTCGTTGCCCCCCCGAGCCTCCGCGACACAATGCAGCGGTTGGTGGACGTCCGCCACGAAGTGGGTCACGAACTTCAAGGCTTCGGCCCTGGCGGCCCGTGTGGCGGTCGGATCCGCGAGTTGCTTCGTGAAGCGTTCGATGGCGGCGACCACGCACGCGCCCTCGGTGGGCGACGCGCAATGCTTCCGCGGATCGTACGCCGTATCGCCCAGTGGGATGTTGACGTAGTGCCAGGGGGCCGTGTCGGGCCGCGCGTCGCGGATCTCGTCGGCCCAATTTGCGACCGCCACGAGGCCCCGAGGACCGACGAGCTCGTGGATCGCCTGCTTGGTCTGATCATCCAGCAGCGATTCCGCGACGGCGGCGACGAGGCGATGGGCCTTTCTGCCCCAGGCCTCCGCGGCCGAGTGGACGAGCATCAGGTGAGCCAGGCTTAGGGCGATCACCAGCCAGACCTTGCCCCGTGGCAGGCTCACCCCCTGAACCCGGGGCCTGCACTGCGCCCCCATGACCCCGAGCGGTGAACTCTTATTGGACAGCATGACTCCAATCTCCTTAGAATAGGGCGGGTTGCGCAGGGACCATCGCCGAGGCGTAACGCTTGACAGGTGACCAGGCCGTCATTACGCTGCACTTTTATGGTGAAAGGAAGATCTTATGGCCAGGAAAATTCTGATTGTCGAGGATGAACGAGAGATCCTCGATCTGGTCAAGCTCTACCTGGAAAAAGAGGGCTTTCGCACGCTGACGGCCGTGAACGGCATGGACGGCCTTAAGCTGGCCCGCACGGAGCATCCGGACCTCATCATCCTGGACCTGATGCTCCCCGAAATGGACGGGATCGAGGTCTGCAAAAAAGTGCGTGGTGAGCGCGCAACCACGACGATTCCCATTCTCATACTGACGGCCAAGGCCGAAGAATCCGATCAGGTCATCGGGCTGGAGCTGGGAGCCGACGATTACGTCACGAAGCCGTTTTCCCCTAAGGCCCTCGTGGCGCGGGTGAAGGCCCTGCTCAGGCGTTTGGATCGGCAGCAGACCGAGGGACCCTCCTCCTACCGGTATGGCTCCCTGGTGATGGACCTCACCAAGCACGAAGTCGCGGTCGACGGCCGGGAGATACCCCTCACCGCGAAGGAATTCGGCCTCCTCGAGCACCTACTGCAGAACCCCGGCCGCGTGCTGACGCGTGACGTGCTCCTCAACGCGGTCTGGGGCTACGACTACTACGGGACGACCCGCACTGTGGATGTGCACGTCCGACGCCTCAAGCAGAAGATTCCGCTCCTCAACGAAGCCATCGCCTCCGTCAAATCACTCGGCTACAAGCTGAAAGAGCTTGAACCAGCCTAGCAGGCTGTTGAGAAACCGTTTCCGCGCCCCGGCGAGCGCGAAAAACTCTAGAGTCGTCACTGAGTGAACATCCTGCTGCCATTGAAGGGTTTATGACCCTCTCCATCAGAGCGAAAGTGACATTGAGCACGCTCCTCGCGGTGACGCTCGGGTTCGTGGTTGCGGGATGGCTCATGCTGAGCGCGATGGAGCGCAACGAGCTGGCCCGGTTGACGGAGGGCCTCGAAGCCCGGACGCGGCTCGCCACGACCTCTCTCCAGCCCCTATTCGACGGGTCACAGGGCGCACCATCGCGTGCGGCGTTGCGCGAACGGGTCGCGGAACTGTCCCGCCAGGCCCACGCTCGGGTCACGGTCGTGGCGCCCGACGGCCAAGTTCTCGCCGACAGCGCCATCCCCGGTGACGCCTCACCGTCCGCCGTCAGCCTCGCGCATGAAATGGAAATCCGCCGGGCTCTGGAATCAGGTCGCGGGAGCGAGATCCGTTCCACACAAGGTACGGGCGAGCGCATCTTCTACTTTGCACTGCCTATCACCGGAAAGTCCGGCCTCGTGGGCGTCGTGCGCCTGGCCTTGCCCCTCGCGCGGCTCAGCGCGCAGGCGGCCGCGCTCGAGCGCAGCCTCGGCATCGCGCTCGGCGTTGCGTTCCTCTTTTCGGTCCTCCTGAGCCTGTTCTTGGTTCGCGGGCTCACGCGCCCCCTGTCCGAAATGGCGGTCGTGGCCAGGAAGCTCGCGGGCGGAGCATTCGACCAGCGCATCTCCACCACGCGCCGGGACGAGGTCGGCGTGCTGGCCTCTACCCTCAACCAGATGGCGGAGCAGTTGGAAGCCACGATCCGCGAGGTGTCCGAGGATCGCGCGCAACTCCGTGCCATGCTGACGGCGATGGTGGAGGGCGTCATGGTTCTGGACGCCCAAGGCACGGTGCTTCAGATCAACCCCGCTCTGGAGCGCATGCTGTTCACCTCCTCGATGCGGGCGCGCGGACGGCCCCATTGGGAAGTGATCCGCCATCATGAGCTCAACGAATTGGCGACGCAGGTGCTGGAGACCAGACGCAATCAGAGCGGCGAGATCACGATCCCGCTCACCGGCCGCACGTTCCAGGTCGAGGCCTCCGTGGCCGGGGGCCATCGGGCGAACGAAGCCTGCGCCGTCCTCGTGTTTCACGATGTGACGACCCTCCGCCGTCTGGAGAAAGTCCGGAAAGACTTCGTGGCAAACGTCTCGCACGAGCTGCGCACGCCGTTGACCTCCATCCAGGGGTACGCGCAGGCCTTGAAAGACCGCGCCAGCGCCGCGCCGGAGCAGGGTGAGACGTTCCTGGAGATCATTCTCAAGCAGAGCGATCGTCTCAATCTGATCGTCGAGGACTTGCTGCAACTCTCGCACATCGAGTCGGGTGAGGTGGTCTTCCGCCAGGAACCGGTTTCCCTCGCCGCCCTAGCGGAACGGTCGGAGGCCGTCATCAGGCCGCAGGCCGAAAAGAAGGGCCACACCCTCGTGATCGACATCCCGGACGATTTCCCGGCTGTGCTCGGCGATCACGAGCGTCTTCTTCAGGTGATGACGAACTTGCTGGACAACGCCGTCAAGTATACGCCACCCGAGGGAAGGATCGTCGTGTCGGCGGCGGTGGTCGGCGACGCGGAGAAGGGCATGGTCGATCTGACCGTGGCCGACACCGGCATCGGCATCCCGGAGGCGGATCGTCCGCGGATTTTCGAGCGGTTTT
Source organism: Nitrospiraceae bacterium (assembly GCA_041608595.1). Lineage (GTDB taxonomy): Bacteria > Nitrospirota > Nitrospiria > Nitrospirales > Nitrospiraceae > JBFGRM01. The sequence continues at coordinate 2,512 of JBFISJ010000081.1, read as the reverse complement.
ACCGGGTGGACAAAGCCCGGTCTCGCGAGCTCGGTGGGACCGGTCTCGGGCTCTCTATCGTCAAGCACATCGTCGATGCGCATCACGGACAGGTCTGGGTGGAGGGCAATGAGCCGGTTGGCAGTCGGTTCGTCTTCCGGTTGCCGCTTGCCCCTTCAAGCTCCCTGGCCTGACGAGCTCGGCCAGGTCAAACCTGCGCTCGGGTCGATCTATTCCACCCTCACCATCTGACGAGGGCGGTCGCCCAGGTGAGTCCCCCCCCGAAGGCGCCGAGCAGAAGGAGATCGCCCCTTGCCACGGCCTCCTCTCGGACGGCGTGATCCAGCGCGATGGGAAGTGAGGCGGAGGAGGCGTTGCCGTATCGTTCGATCACCGAGCTCATCTTCTCCGGAGGAATGTCCAGGCGCTGCCGGATCGCCGCCAGGAGCCGGCCGTTGGCTTGATGGAAGACGAACCGCCGAACCTCCTGAATGCCCACCCCGTGTTCCTTCATCAGCTCCTGCACCGCGCCCGCCAGCCGCCTGACGGCAATACGGAACAACGGTCCCCCCTTCAGCCGGATCACGTGCTCCCGCTCACGCACAGTCTGCCCCGTGACAGGTCTCAGCGAGCCGCCCGCCGCCATGGAAATCAAGCTCTGGCGGGAGCCGTCGGCGTAAAGACGTACGCCGATGATCCCGGGTGGGGCGGCGGCATCCTCCTCGGTGTCACCGACGACGACCGCACCCGCGCCGTCAGCGAACAGGACCGCCGTGGTCGCATCGTCGAGATCCAGGAAACGGGACTTGACCTCCGCGGCCACGACCAAGCAACGGCGAACCTGCCCGCTCCGGATCAGACAGTCCGCCATGGAAAGGCCGTACAGAAAGCCCGAGCACGAGGCGGCCACATCGAGCGCCATGAGGCAGGGAGCTCCCAAGCGTCGCTGGAGGTGGCAGGCGGTCGAGGGGAGGACCGTGTCGGGTGAGGTGGTCGACACAAGAATCGCATCGAGCTGGGCGGGCTCCAGGCCGGCCGCCCGCAGGGCCTGGCGCGCAGCACCCTCAGCCAGCGTGGAGGCGGTCTCTTCCTCCCCCGCCCAGCGCCGCGTCCTGATACCCGTGCGGCGGAACACTGCGTCCGGGGCGATTCCGAGACGACGGGCAATCGCCACGTTATCCACCTGCTGTGCCGGCAGGCACGACCCCGTTCCCAGAATCCGACTTGGCCGCATGCCCATGCCCTCCCCGCTTCGGGCTCGAATTATAGGGACCGGCTCGAAGCGGGTCAATTTTCGCGATGCCCTTCGGGCGTCCGTGCCCCCTTATTTGGCTCGGACAGATCTGGATAACGTTGCATTTCTATTGCATTTTCACCGTTTATTTGCTACGGTCACGGGCTGTTGCCTTGACCACAACATGAGTCACCCTCACAACAGGCGTTCGACGCAGCTAAGCCCGTGGCTCGGCGTGCTCATTGCGGGCCTGTTCTTCAGTCTCGCCCTCGGATGCTCGAGCACCCCCGACCCCTCGCCCTCACCCAAAGGATCCTTCAGCGGTGTCGACGAGCACATCTTTCTCGATGAATCGATCGAGAGGAACTACGATCCGCACGTCATCATGAAGCGGGCCGAGGCATTCTTCGAGCGCATGAACTATCCCGAGGCGATCGTCGAATACCAGCATTTTTTGGACATGCATCGTGCCCATGTCCTGGCTCCCTACGCCCAGTTTAAGCTCGGGGAGAGCCATCACAAGATGGCGAAGACCATCGACCGGGATCCCTTGCCGATTCAGAAGGCGCTCGAGGCGTATCGACGGTTGTTGGTGAGCTACCCCGGCAGCAAGTTCGAGATCGATGCCTTGGTGAAAATCCGCGAATGTGACAATTGGCTCGGTGAAGTGGACCTGTTCGTGGGTCGCTTTTACCTGAGGCAGGAAGCCTATCTTGCCGCCGCCCACCGATTCGAGCACATCCTTGAGAGCGATCGAGAGCTTGATATGAGCCCCGACGCCCTCTATTACCTCGCCGTTGCGTACAAAGGGCTGGGGGCCGACGAGTGGGCCCGAGAAAAGCTGATCATGCTGGCCGACCGATACCCCCGCCACGGCCATGCTGAGGAGGCGGAGGCGCTGCTCGCCGCGCTCGGAGGTGCCCCGCGGACCGTGGCCGTCGCGCAGCAGTTCCACGAGCAGCCCGCACCCGCCAACGTAACGCAGGCCTCTCAGAACGGCGGCGTTTCCAGCGAACGTCATCCGGCCGGCTTTTCGCACATGAACGGCGCAAACGGCGCGGCTCCTACTCTGACCGCGCCCCGTATCGAGCCAACTGCGATCAGGAGCCCGCGTGCTCCCGCTCCCGCCCCCGCCCCTATCACGATCGAGACCTGTCGCCTTGGCGACTGGTGCTGATCGAAGCCAAGTAAAGACACAAAACGCAAAAAAAACAAACGGAGAGAAGCGCGCTTCTCTCCGTTTGTTTTTTTTGCGTTTTGTGTCTTTACTTGGCTTCGATCAGCACCAGTCGCCAAGGC
>JBFISJ010000080.1:0-11255 GCA_041608595.1 Nitrospiraceae bacterium | reverse complement strand
GGTGAGGTGACCTGGAACGACTTCGACAACAATCTGTTCTTCGATTTTTTTGGCTTCGGCTCGGGCACGACCCGCACCTCAACTGATGAAACCATCGCAGCCGCTTACATACAAGACACGTTGTATCTGACCCCACAGGTGCTCCTCGCGGGAGGCCTCCGTGCCGATCGTGACAAGATCGATTTCGAGGATCGCTCGACCCCGTCCAATAGCGGCGACAAGGTCTTCAACCGGGTGACGCCAAGAGCTAGCGTGACCTACCTGATCACGCCGACGACGAGCACCTCCTTCAGCTACTCACAGGGATTCCGTGTTCCGACAAACGATGAGCTCTTTGCCCTCGGCCCCTTCGGGTCCAATCCCAACCTGCAGGCCGCTCGATCGAATAATTTCGAGCTCGGGCTGAAGACCAGGGTCGGGCCATGGGGCAAGCTCGTCGTCGCTGTCTATCAATCCGAGGTTCGTGACGAAATCTTCTTCACGTGCAACTTGTGCGACTTCAGCCCTGGCGATGGAGAGAATCGCAACCTCCCCAAGACCAGACGAAGGGGATTTGAAGTCACCGCAACATTTACGCCCACACCCTACCTTGAAACGACCATTGACTACAGCTTCACGGAGGCCCAGTTTCGAACCGATTTCAACCTCGGCTCGGGACTGAACGCGGAACGGGTTGAGTCCGGAGACAGCCTCCCGCTCGTGCCGAAGAATCGGTTGAGCGCGACGGTCGCGATCAAGCCGATGGAAGGACTGAGGTTGTCCTTGACGGGGCTCTACGTCAGCACTCAATTCCTCCAGAATGACGAAAGTAACACCCGCAACCGCCTGCCCGGTTACTTCGTTTTGAACGGGCGTGTGGCGTACACGCGACGGGTCCCGGGTGGCATTCTCAGCGGGTTTCTGAATCTGAACAACATGACGGATGCCGAGTACTTTACGTCGGGTATTTACGCTGCAAACGTACTCACGGGGGGAGGCTTGATCGAGGCGTTCGTCGTCCCGGCGCCGAGTATCGCGGTGTTTGGAGGGCTGAGCTACCAGTTCGAAAGCTTGTGACCACGGAGCAGGGCAGGCCGCTCTCCTCCGCCCCCGGGGGGGAGGGGCGGATCGACTCGCCGGAGATCGGGTGAACAGGCGGGCACGCAGGTGTGCCCCGAGACGGCCACGCAAGGAGACTCGTATGCGCATCACGAAGGTGTACACGAAAACGGGCGACGGCGGGAAGACGCGACTGGCGGGAGGCCAGGAGGTGTGGAAAGACCATCCTCGAGTCGAGGCCTACGGGACCGTCGACGAATTGAACTCGGCTGTTGGGTTGGTCCGGGTCTTCAACGGCGAGGCCGCGAAGACGCCGGCCACCGAACGTCTGGAGCGGGAGCTTCGCTGGATCCAGAACAAGCTGTTCGACATCGGAGGGCTGCTCGCGACGGCACCGGGTGAGACCTTCGCGAACATGCCGAAGGTGACGGACCAAGACGTCCGACACCTGGAAACGCTCATGGACAACTGCCAGAAAGACCTCGCGCCCCTTTCCGAGTTCTTGCTGCCCGGCGGCGGCAAGACGTCGGGATTCCTGCATCAAGCGCGGACGCTATGCCGCCGAGCGGAACGAGTGTGCCTGCGCCTCTCTCGTGAGGACCAGCTGGATGGCTGCATCCTGAAATTCCTCAATCGCCTGAGCGACGCCTGTTTCGTGCTGGCACGGTGGGTCGCCAAAACTCAGGGCGAACCCGAGTTTCTGTGGGAACGCAACTGAGCATAACGGACACGCCCCACGGTGCATGACGAGGGTTTTCGGGATCTTCCCCCTGAAGGTCTTGGAAACCCTGTATTTTCTCGCCGTTCGGCCCTAGCGCCCATTCAGTCAATTTTTTGGACGAATTCGCAAAATTCGTCACTGAATTGAACAAGTCTGCGCATCTTCACGAGTTCCTCCAGCCAGGACGTGGTGCCAGCGGATGATAGCGCCTGCTATCGCGTGATAGTAACTCGTTCAAACCTCACGCTTTGTCCAGTTTTACCCCAACGGTGACTTTCTGCCCCCGGAAAAGCCCCTATCGGCATAGAAGTTGCTGACCTCGAAAGCGGCAGGAAGGCCTCGCCGGGGCGCCTCGTCTCAAATCAGCTATATTTTCCTATGAGGGTAGAAACACGAGCGATTCCACCCTCAGGCCCCTTTTTGGGCCAATACCGCTCGGAGCTCGGGAACCATGTTGTTTCGTACCTCGAAGGAGGGAGCCATGAAGGTGTATCGCTCTCTACTGCTGCTCGTCCTCGGTCTCCTCATGAGCGCGCTCCTGATTCCCGCCTCAGGGCTCGCGGCGGATGAAGCCAAGACCGCGGACCTGCTCATCAAACTGCTCAAGACCGGTCGCAGCGTCATCTCGGACAACCAAGCGCTGATCAATGACGCCGCGACGGCCGACAAAGGCTTCACTCCGGAGGTCATGGCGGAGCAGACCATCGAGCGCTTCCTCTCGAAGACAGGCATCGACCTCAATGCGCTCGGAAGGGGCAAGCGCGCGGATCTCCTGCGGAAGCTTCTCCACGCCCAGCGCGAAACGGTGCGCGATTTCCAGCCGGTCATCAACAAGCAAGGCATCGGGTTCAAGGGGGTCCTTCCCGCGAAATTTGCGCGCCTGACCGGTGAGAAGTTTTATCAGAGCACGGGAATCAAATTGAAACTGACGAGCCTCGATTATCGCTGGCCCGCCAACCGGCCCGACCAGTTCGAAGCGGATGTGCTCCGGCTCTTCGCGGATCCCCGCTATCCGCGGGGCAAGGATTACACGAAAGTCACCATGATGTCGGGGAAGCCGGTGCTGCGCGTCATGTCGCCGGAATACGCCAAGGCGTCCTGCCTCAAGTGCCACGGGATCCCGAAAGGCCAGCGGGACATCACCGGTGGCCGGAAAGAAGGCTGGAAAGAAGGAGACCTGGGCGGCGCGATCAGCGTGGTGATGCCGGTCAAGTAGCAGGATACACGGACGTCTCGGAGCCGCCCGTACGGAACCGACGGCCCCGACTTAACTGGGAGGAAGTGAACGATGGGCAAGATCGTCGTGGTGGATGACAGCTATGCGGAACTGCAAATGATCGAGGGGTACCTGAAATCGGCAAACCACCAGGTCGTGTCGTATTCCAGTTCAGAGAAGCTGGAGGACAAGCTGGTGGCGGATCCGGCAGATCTGATCATTCTGGATGTCGTCATGCCGGGTCGAAACGGCTTCCAGACTTGCCGGGATCTGAAAAACGACGACCGGTTCAAAAACATTCCTGTCGTGCTGTGTACGTCCAAGGGGCAGGAAAGCGACAAGTTCTGGGGGCAGCAACAGGGAGCCGACGGGTACATCGTCAAACCGTTCAAGGCCGAGGATTTGCTGAACACCGTGAAGAAGGCGATGAAGTAAGCGCCGTCGTCTTCAGGAGAGGAAAGCTCGATGGAGACCCATCCGACTACCCCGGCGCCGATCCCCGCGTCGGACGAGCAAGCGCAGAGCGAGGCGACGGTCAGGGTGTGTCTGGTGAGCCTCTGCGGCGAGCTTTTCGCCATCGATCTCGGCAGCGTGCGGGAAGTCTTCGAGGTCGAGTCCGTCACCCCGGTGCCCAAGATGCCACCCGCGTTCGCCGGAGTCGCGAATGTGCGAGGCATGATCATTCCCCTGGTCGATCTCCGACCGCTGCTGGGCTTCCCCGTGGAACCCCCCGGTCCGAAATTCGTCGTCGTGATCCGGCATCAAGGACAGCAGGTCGGCGTCCTCGTGGATCAGATGCCGGAGATCCGTACTGTGAGCAGAGAGGAGTTACAGGCGTCCCCGACCACGGGCTCCAGAGCGGCACGTCCGTTCATCACGTCCTTGTTGAGGATTGAAAACCGGGTCAGCGGAGTCGTGGAAGTGCCGTCACTGTTGGCCTGCGTGAATACCTAGGTTCGCCGTGCCCGATCGCATGATGCGACATGCCATTCCCTCCACCACGGTGCAGGGTTCCACGTGCTCAACGGCCACTGGGCCGACGAGCTGCAGGTTAGAAGGAGGAATCACATGTTCTGGGATATGACATGGTTTAAAAACCTGAAGACCCTGTGGAAGCTCATGCTGGGTTTCGCCGTCGTGGGTCTCATCATGGTCATGGTCGGCGTCATAGGCCTGCTCGGTCTCCAGACACTCCGCGGCCAGCTCGCCACGGTGTACGAGCAATCGACCCTGGCGCTCGCCAACATCGGCGCCAGCAGCAGCAACCTCGGTCTGTACCATGACCAGTTGCTGAACGCCGGCCGCACGATTAAGCAGGTGGACTTCGAGGATGCCATCCGCTCCCTCCCGACGCTGAAACAGGAGACCCTGCGGCCTCTCGACGAATTCGCACAGCACGAGCTGCGCGTCTCCTCCCAGGGCAACAGCGAGGCGCAAGACCTCATGGAGCTGCGCCAGTCGCTGATCTCGTACTTCGAATCGACTGAGGGAGCCATCAGCGCGTTTCGCGACAGCCATTCGCCGACCCTTACGGAAAGCCAGCGCACGATGATGCGTGACCTCGGTACGCTCGCTCTCTCCGTGGAAGTCGCCGACAAATACAACAAGTCCGTCACTCGGATCCGGAAACTCCTCGATACGATTCGTGAAACGGCCAAGGACTTGAACGACCACGGCCAGGAAGTGGCCGCCACACGAAGCCGCCTCGTCGTTTTCGGCGCCCTGCTCGCCCTCATGATCGGGGGCGGAATCGGATACTGGCTGGCTAGCTTCTTCTCCCGCGGCGTCACGCACATCGCGCGGGTCGCGGAGCAAGCCGCGTCCGGCAACCTTCAAGCTCGCGCCCAAATGCACAGCAAGGACGAGCTCGGCCAGATGGCCGGCGCGTTCAACAAGATGCTCGACCGAATCACCGGTCTCGTCCAAACAGAGGAAGAGCGAAATGTGATGCAGAAACGATTGACGGACTTCCTCATCATGCTCAACGAAGTCGGTAAAGGGGACCTGACCCGACGCGGCGAAGTGACCGCCGACATGTTCGGCAACATGGCCGACGCGTTCAACTTGATGTTGGATCGATTCGGCAACCTGCTGAAACAGGTCCGTGATGCCGCGACGCGCGTGAACCAGTCGGCCGCGACGCTCCGCGACACCGCCGGACAGATGGCCAGCACGGCCCGTCGCCAGGCCGACAATTCCGTCAAGACCTCGGGCTCGGTCGAGGGGTTGACCATCTCCATGCGCGGCGTCGCCGAGAGCGCCGTCGCCTCCTCGGAGAGCGCCCAGCAGGTGCTGACCGCAACGGAGCGTGGCAGCGTCGCCGTGCAAGAGACCGTGCAGGACATGCAGAGCATCCGGTCTGCAGTGCAACGCATGTCGAAACAGATCAAGGGTCTGGGTGACCGATCCTTGGAAATTTCGCAGATTGTGTCGACGATCAAAGAGATCGCCTCACAAACGAACCTGCTCGCGCTCAACGCCGCGATCGAGGCCGCGGGCGCCGGCGAAGCGGGTGCACGATTTGCGGTCGTCGCGGACCAGGTCCGAAAACTGGCGGAAAACTCGACCCAAGCCACCTACGAAATCAGCGAGCTCGTCAAAGCCATTCAGACGGAAACGCAGGACGCGGTGCTCGCGATGGAGCAGGAGACGCAGGCTGTGGAGGCGGGGTCCGCCTCGGCCCTCCGGACCGGTGACGTGTTTAAGGAAATTTCTCAGATCGCACAGCGTTCGGCCGATCTCGCGCAACAGATCGCGAATTCCTCGGCCGATCAGACGGCCTCGTCCGAGCAGGTCGGCCGCGCCCTGAAGGAGTTCACGAGTGGAGCCGTGGCGACCCAGAAGGCCACGGACGCCACACGGCAGACCATTGAGGAAATGGCCAAGCTCGCAGAAACCCTCACGGCGTCGGTCGGTCAGTTCAAGGTCGCGTGAGCGTCTCTCAACGCCTCGCCAACCATTTGTTAAGAACCGATGAGCGCGGAGTTTGACCAGGACGGCTTGATCAGCATCTTCGTCCTCGAAGCCAGCGACGGACTGAAGGCGCTGTGGCATGCCCTGCACCCCGACGACGGATCTCTCCCGACGCCGGAATCTCTCCATGGACAGTTCATCCTCGCCCACCGCGTAAAGGGCGCCGCGTACCAGTACGGCTTCACGGATATCGCGGAGCTGGGCGACGAGCTCGAAGCGACCCTGGAGCACCTGGATGAGGAGGCGGTCGGGGACTGGGACCGCGTGGTCGAGCACCTGCGCGACCTCGTCCGGCGGATGGACGCTCGCGTTGGCGAGGTCGCCGACCGGCAGTCGCAGGAACCTGAAAGCCAGAGCGAGGCCCCCGTCGAACCACTCGAAGCACGACCACCGGTGGCGGAGAGTTCGGAAGCGCCGCCCGCGGCTGCCCCCTCTCTCACGGACGCCTACCTGATTCCGGACATCCACGAGGAGATCCTCGAGTATTTCGCGCCGGAGGCGCAGGAGTATCTCGATACGATCGAGGCGGCCCTGCTGCGTCTGGAAAAGGATCCGCGCGACGCCGAAACGATTCAAACGCTGTTCCGGACCGCCCACACGCTCAAGGGGTCCGCCTACACGGTCGGCTGCGACGTGGTCGGCGACGTCTCACACCCCTTGGAAGACCTCATGGGTGCGATTCGCGACGCCCACCTCGGCATGACCGCGTCTCAACTCGACGCCATTCTCAGAGCCGTCGACGTCATTCGGCTCCTCATGCGCCGCGATCCCTCGCGGCTCGAGCAGATGCGGGAAAAGGTCTCCACCCTGCTCGAGACCCTCCGCGCGCAGGTCGCAGCCGGACCCGAAGCAGCCGGGGTTGCCGCGGACGCCTTACAGCCGGAGGCGTCACCCGATCCCTTGGAGACCCCAGGGGACATGGCCGAGGCGGAAGCGGACGAGGCGGGCCCGTTGCGTCTCGCCCCGACGGAGTCTTCTGAGGAACCGACGGAGCCCGAGTCGGAGGAACCGCCTGATTTTGTGCAAGAGGCCGACGCGTTGCTCACGTCCATGGAAACGGCCCTCCATCGTCTCCACAGCGAGGCGGACCCGATGACCACGGTGGACGAGCTGGTCAAGGCCGCACAGGCCCTCCGCGAGCAGGCACAGAACGCCGACCGCGAGCCACTCGCCCAGGTCGGCGCCCAGATCGAGAATATCCTCATGGAACTGCGCGGGGAGCCCCAAGCGATCACAGCGAGCGTGCGGGAGCTTCTGGCTCGCGCCCTGCAAACCTACCGACTCCTGGTGCGTCTCGACCGCGCGGACTTGGGAGAAGCGGGGACCGCGCTCACCGCCATCCTCGAGGAGCTCCGGCAGCCGAGCCCGGACAACGCCCCGGGGAGCAAGGAGCTCCGCACACCCGTGCAAGAGCCCCAGCCGAGCCGCGCCGACCAGACGCCGAGGCCCCGTCAAGGCGCCGCCGGGGTGGAGGAAACGACGGTCGTGCGGGTCAGCCACGATCGGCTGGAGCGATTGCTGAATCTCGTGGGCGAGCTCGTGATCGGCCGTGGGCGCCTGGATCAGCGCCTCAAAGCGCTCGAGGAGCTGTCCGAGCAGGTCATGGCCTATCGGAAGCGGATGCTGGAGACGGTTCGGACCTTCGAGGACAAATACGAGTTCACCCTTCCTTCGGACAAGTCCGGAGCCGCCGAGCTGGACGGAACAGAGCTGGCGAAGATCGGCGACTTCGGGGCCCTGGAGTTCGACAAATACGATGACTTCAATATCCTGTCACGTCGCATCGCGGAGGTGGCGGCGGACGTCAGCGAGTCCATGTCCCAATTGAACGCGTCCATTCGCCAGGCGCGGGAGGACATGTCACAGCTTGGACGCCTGACCACGACCATGCGCAACGAGATCGCGCGAACACGGATGGTGCCGATCGGCACCCCGTTCCTGCGGTTCCGCCGCGCCGTCCGCGAGCTGGCACGCACGGCCGGCAAGGAGGTCACGCTGGTCACCTCGGGGGAACAGACCGAAGTTGACTCGTCGATCGTCGACAGGCTGGTGGATCCGTTGATTCACATGGTCCGGAACGCGGTCTACCACGGAATCGAGCCGCCCCACGTGCGGGTCGCGCAGGGGAAGCCTTCGATGGGCACGGTGTCGTTGCGGGCGATTCACCACGGCAGCCGCGTGCTCATCCAGGTCGAGGACGACGGGGCGGGGTTGAACGTCGACAAGATCAAGGCCCGCGCCGTGGCCATGGGGCTCGTCGATGCCGGCGTCGCGGAGCACATGTCGAAGCCGGAAATCATCAATTTCATCTTCCTGCCCGGCATGTCGACGGCCGAGAGCGTCGGCCAGACCGCCGGCCGGGGCATCGGCATGGACGTGGTGAAACAAACCATCGAAGGCATGAACGGTCACATCGACGTGGAGACCGAGCCAGGTCGACGCACCACGTTTGTCCTCGAGCTGCCCTTGACCCTCCTGGTCACCACGGCCTTGTTGGTTCGTGTGGGGGAGCTGCGCTATGCGATCCCGCTGCCGGCGGTCCGCGAAGTCGTGCTGCCGGCTCCCGGCGAGTTGCAGACGATGAGCGGCCGCACGATTCTGCAACTCTACGAAGAGACCATCGAGGTCGAGTCGCTCGGGGAATTGCTGCACGGCGAGCCGCCGTCGTCGGAGGGGGCGCTGCCGGTCGTGATCGCCCGGACCCCGACGGGCTCCCTGGGCCTGATCGTCGACGAATTGCTCGGCCGGCAGGAAATTGTCATCAAGGGTCTGGGCACCCTGAAGCCACTGCAGAAGTCCTGCTTCGGGGGCGCCAGCATCGATCCTGAAGGTCGCGTCATCCTCGTGCTCGATGTCGGCCGTCTCCTCGGCGGACCATCCCTCGAGGACCGCGGGGCGTCGGTGCGCGTGAAGACTCCCATGCTCGCGGAACCGGGCGACGAAGAGGAAGATACGACCGACCGGACCGCCGGCCCGGCCCCGATCCTGCTCATCGACGATTCCTTGAGTATTCGCAAGTTCGTCGGGCGCATGCTCGAAAGTGCCGGATTCAAAGTCGACACCGCGGTCGACGGCGAAGAGGGCCTCCGAAAGATCACAGCGAATCAATACAGCCTGATCATCACCGACCTGGAAATGCCCAAGGTCAACGGGTACGAGGTGCTCCAAGCGCTCCGCGGCCGCGCGCACACGCAAAGTCTGCCGGTCATCGTCATGACCACGCGCGCCGGGGAAAAGCACCGCCATATGGCCCTCACCATGGGCGCCTCGGCCTACGTGGCCAAACCCGTGGAGGAGCGTGCCCTGATCGCGGAGGTCAGCCGGTGGGTGGGACAGGTGGCCGGCACGCGACCCTGATGGCTCGAAGGTGACGACAGCATGCAAACCTCGCCTCAGGTTTCGGCGACAGAAGGCGGCACGATCCCCATGGTCGTCGTCCTCTGCGGGCCCAGCCTGCTCGCAGTGCCGAGCGACATCGTGCGCGGGATACTCGAGCCCGACCAGGCGGGACCGGGGCCGACGATCTATGCATACGGGCTCACGTTTCCGACGACCGACCTGGCGGCGCATCTGGGACTCTGGCGGCCATCGGCGCCACCGGAAGCGAGGATCATCTTGTGTGAGCGACAGCCCATGCGGCGGGCGATTCACGTGGATCAGGTGGTCAGCTTGACCGATGTCCCGCAACGCGCGATCCAGCCCTTGCCGGCGCATTTTTCGGGACACGAACGAGACTGGTTCGCGGGATTGTTCGTGTTCCAGGATCAGATTGTGTTGCTCGTGAACCCCGTGTGGATGCTGCGGTCGGAGACCCTCGTGACGTCGCTCGAGGACGGCACGGTGGCCGAACAGGACGCGGCGCCGGACATCACACTCGTGGGACCCGCTGAGCTGACGGGCCATGACATCGTCGAGTTGCGGAGGGGCTCCAACGGTGAGGACACGACCTGGCGTCACAAGTAAGGGCTCGGCCACCTGGTCACTCGTGATCTTTTCGGTCGGGGGACGGCGGTTAGCGGCACGGCTCGAAGATGTGGGCGGGGTCTGGCCCTGGCGCGAGCCGACGCTGGTGCCGAGCCGGACGCCCCACGTCGGCGCGGTCTTGCGCCAAGGTCATGACTTCTTGCCCGTCTACAATCTCGCCGGGGCGCTCAACGTCGAGGTCGAGGGCAAGGCGCCACTCTGTCTCGTGCTGAAAACGAACAAGGGTCCGATGGCCGTCTGTATCGACGAAACCGTGCCCTCGATGCACGCGCCGGACGGCGGCGAGGTCGAGCCCGCTGCCGAGAGCAGCTGTCCTCAGATCGGCACGTGTCGGATCGGCGGTGAAGAAGTGCCAATTTACTCGTTCCGGACGTTCGATGAGGCACCACTCTGAGGACGTCAGGTTAACCACCGGTGGCCATGTCGCGGGAAAGGACATACCTCTGTGCCCAAGGTACTGGTAGCCGATGACAGCATGGCCGTGAGGAAAGTTGCCGAGCGTCATCTCACGCAGGCCGGCCTCGAGGTGACGCTTGCGGCCAGCGGGGAGGAGGCCATGGCACTCCTGGCCCACGAACGCCCGGATCTGATCGTGTGCGACGTGATCATGCCCGACAAGAGCGGGTACGATGTCTGCAATTTCACCCGGTCCCAAGCGACGCTCGCCACCACTCCGTTCTTGCTGATCTCGGGGATCGTCAACGACGAGGTCACCCGCCAGGCGGAGACCTGCGGCGCGAACGGCGTGTTGAAAAAGCCGTTTCAAGGCAACTCGTTGCAGGAGCACGCGCTCACGCTGTTGGGACAGCCGACAAAGACGGGCGTGCCAAAAGACACGGCATCGACCCCATCCAAGGCGACGGCCGCCAAGCCAATGGCCGACGCCTCCGGCGACGGCTCAGCCTCGCTGCAGAAGGCGACCGCCGAGATCGAGCAACTTCGCACCGCCCTGGTCCAGGAGCAGGAGCAGACAGCCCAGCTCCGCCAGCAAGTGTCGGAGCTGCAATCTGCCCTCGCGAGCGAGCGCAACGCCGCCGCACAACTGGTCACTGAAATGGGGCAAAAGGACAAGAGCGAGCAACAGGTGAAAGACCTCCACGCGCAGCTGGAGCGCGAGCGTGAGAAGGCGGGACAGATGAACCGACGGCTTGCGGAGTTCGAGCAGGCGGCCGGGCGCGTCGAAGAATTGGAAACCTTGCTCGCACGTGAATGCGATCAGACGGCCCGCTTGACGGAGCAGCTCGCGGGGGCGCAGCACGGTGCCGGGCGAGTTGAAGAGCTCGAGACGCTCCTGGCGACCGAATGCGAGCGGACGGCGCAGCT